>CAYPEH010000027.1:0-24456 GCA_964409585.1 uncultured Chromatiales bacterium
CCGCGAAGGCGGCCGTACCGTCGGCGCCGGCGTGGTCTCCAAGATCATCGAGTAACAGACATGTCCAATCAGCGTATCCGTATCCGACTGAAGGCGTTCGATCATCGACTGATCGACCGCTCCGCCCGCGAGATCGTGGAAACGGCCAAGCGGACTGGTGCCCAGGTTCTGGGGCCAATTCCCCTGCCTACGAAAAAGGAACGGTTCACCGTTCTGATTTCACCTCACGTCAACAAGGATGCCCGGGACCAGTACGAGCTCCGTACCCACAAGCGTCTGATGGATATTGTCGATCCGACCGACAAGACCGTGGACGCACTTATGAAGCTCGATCTGTCGGCCGGTGTGGACGTTCAGATCAAGCTGAATTAATGCTTAACGTAGGCAAATAATCCTGATATTATGACCGGCTTTCGCAGCTCATAAAACGGGTTTGCGTAGTTGGTACTGGATCACTCGGACGGGGCCCAAACGGGCCCCGTCAAGTGCTTGAGGTTTAGAGAAATGGCAATCGGATTGATCGGCCGCAAGATCGGCATGACACGGGTCTTCACCGAAGACGGCGTGTCCGTGCCGGTGACTGTGATCGAGTGTGAGCCCAATCGCATTACGCAGGTCCGCACGGAGGAGGTTGATGGTTACCGCGCCGTCCAGGTGACGGTCGGCAAGCGCCGCCCCAAGCGTGTCACCAAGCCGATGGCGGGTCACTTCGCCAAGGCGGGTGTCGAAGCCGGTACGATTTTGCGTGAATTCCGTCTGGATGAGGGTGAGGGAGAGGATCTCGCCCCTGGTGGCGAAATCAAGGTGGATATCTTCGAGGCAGGTCAGATTGTCGATGTCAGTGGTACCTCTATCGGTAAGGGCTTCGCCGGTGGTATCAAGCGCCACCATTTCAGCGCCCAGGACATGACCCACGGCAACTCGGTTTCCCATCGTGCGCCTGGCTCCATTGGTCAGAACCAGACCCCGGGGCGTGTGTTCAAGGGCAAGAAGATGGCGGGCCACATGGGTGCCGTCAGGCGTACCGCCCAGAACCTGGAGGTGGTCCGTGTCGACGTGGAGCGCAATCTGCTGTTGATCCGCGGTGCGGTGCCGGGCTCCAAAGGTGGTGACGTGATGGTGCGTCCCGCGGTCAAGGCGCGTTCGTAAAGAGGGTTATCGATGGAACTCCAAGTGCGCAAAATGGCCGGCGAGAGTGGTGAAGCCGTAGAGGTTTCTGACGCTGTTTTCGCCCGCGATTTCAATGAAGGCCTGGTGCATCAGGCCGTGGTGGCCTATCTGGCTGGTGGTCGGTCCGGCACGCGTGCGCAGAAGAACCGTTCTGCCGTGTCGGGTGGTGGAGCCAAGCCCTGGCGCCAGAAGGGCACCGGCCGGGCCCGTGCCGGTACCATCCGCAGCCCGTTGTGGCGTACCGGTGGTGTGACGTTCGCGGCCCAGCCGCAGGATTTCAGCCAGAAGCTCAACAAGAAGATGTATCGGGCGGCCATGCGTTCCATCTTCTCTGAGCTGGCCCGTCAGGACCGTCTCGTGCTGGTGGATGAGTTCGCTGTTGATGCGCCCAAGACGAAGGAATTGGTGGGTAAGCTGTCCGCCCTGGAACTGGACAGGGTGCTGATCGTCACCGAACAGTCGGATGAGAATTTGATGCTGTCCGCGCGCAATATTCCCACGGTCGATGTTGCGAATGTTGCTGAGATCAACCCGGTGAACCTGGTTGGTGCCGACAAGGTGCTGATGACGGTCGCGGCGGTGCGTAAGGTAGAGGAGTGGTTGCAATGAACCAGGAACGTCTGATGCGAGTCCTGCTGGCTCCCCACGTGTCTGAAAAGGCCACTCTGGCTGCCGAGTTCAACAACCAGTACGTGTTTCAGGTTGCCAGGGATGCCACCAAGCCTGAAGTGAAGAAGGCCGTCGAGCTGATGTTCGATGTCAAGGTCACCGATGTGAGTATTGTCAATCTGCCTGGCAAGGCGAAGCGCTTTGGTCGTCTCGAAGGCCGTCGTGCCGGCAAGAAGAAGGCCTACGTCCGTCTGGCCGAGGGCCAGACTATCGACGTGTTCGGCGGCGAATAATCGGATTTACTGAACAGAGAAGTGAGTGCACGAGCATGGCACTGGTAAAGCTTAAACCTACATCTCCAGGCCGCCGCTTTGTCGTCAAAGTGGTTACCCCTGGTCTTCACAGGGGTGAGCCTCACAAAGGCTTGCTTGCCAAGAAGAGCAAGACAGGTGGACGTAACAATGCGGGCCGTATCACCACGCGGCATCGTGGTGGTGGTCACAAGCAGCGCTACCGCATTATCGATTTCAAGCGTAACAAGGATGGTGTGCCGGGAATCGTCGAGCGGATCGAATACGATCCGAACCGTACGGCCCATATTGCGCTGATCCGCTATGCGGACGGCGAGCGTCGCTACATCATTGCTCCGCGTGGGATCGCCGCGGGTGCTGAGGTGATGTCGGGTGAAGAGGCGGCTATCCAGGTGGGCAATGCACTGCCGCTGCGTAACATTCCCCTGGGTACCCAGGTTCACTGCATCGAACTGAAGCCCGGCAAGGGGGCTCAGCTTGCCCGCTCTGCCGGTGCCACCGCGCAGTTGGTGGCAAAGGAAGGCAGCTATGCGACGCTGCGTCTGCGTTCCGGCGAGATGCGCAAGGTGCTCGCGGAGTGCAAGGCCACAATCGGTGAGGTCGGCAACGAAGAGCATGGCCTGCGCAAGCTGGGCAAGGCGGGTGCCGCGCGTTGGCGTGGTGTTCGGCCCACCGTTCGTGGCGTGGCCATGAACCCGGTCGATCATCCGCATGGTGGTGGTGAAGGGCGTACCGCAGGTGGTCGCCATCCGGTCACTCCCTGGGGTGTTCCCACTAAGGGTTACAAGACACGCAAAAACAAGCGCACTGATAAGTGGATCGTGCGTCGGCGTAATCGCAAGTAAGTAGGGGTTAGTACTCGTGCCGCGTTCAGTACGTAAAGGTCCGTTTATCGACCTGCACCTGGCGAAAAAGGTTCAGCAGGCGGTTGAGACCAACAGCAAGAAGCCCATCAAGACCTGGTCGCGCCGGTCCATGGTGAGTCCTGACATGGTTGGCCTGACGATCGCCGTGCACAACGGCCGCCAGCACGTCCCGGTCTTGATTACCGAGAATATGGTCGGCCACAAGCTGGGTGAGTTCGCTCCCACCCGTACCTTCCGGGGCCATGCGGCCGACAAGAAGGGTCGATAAGGGGTAAGCCAAGATGGAAGTTGCAGCTAAGCTTCGCCATGCCCGCATTTCCGCGCAGAAGATGCGCCTGGTTGCCGATCAGATTCGTGGGCTTCCGATCGAGCGCGCGCTTGACGTGCTGACCTTCAGCAACAAGAAGGCGGCCGGCATTATCAAGAAAGTTCTGCTTTCCGCTGTCGCCAATGCGGAAAACAACGAAGGCGCTGATATCGATGAATTGAGGGTTTCCCGGATCTTCGTCGATGAGGGGCCGACCGCCAAGCGCATCCGCGCTCGTGCCAAGGGTCGTGCCACACGAGTTCTGAAACGTACCAGCCATGTGACCGTGATGGTCGCGGATAGCTGAGCAGAGAGATAACCGATGGGCCAGAAAGTACATCCGACCGGGATTCGGCTTGGAATCGCTTCCGACTGGAGCTCCAAGTGGTATGCGGATTCCAGGAATTTTGCCGACCAGCTCAATATGGATCTGAGTGTCCGCAAGTTCATCAAAAAGAAGCTTGCGCATGCATCGGTCAGCAACATTCGTATCGAGCGTCCTGCGCGCACCGCCTATATCACCATCAAGACGGCGCGTCCCGGTATCGTGATCGGTAAGAAGGGCGAGGATATCGAGAAGCTGCGCAAGGAAGTGACCGAGATGATGGGCATTCCTGTGCATGTGAAGATCGAGGAAGTGCGTAAGCCTGAGCTGGATGCGCAGCTGGTTGCGGAGGGTGTCGCCCAGCAGTTGGAGCGCCGCATCATGTTCCGCCGCGCGATGAAGCGTGCCGTGACCAACGCCATGCGCCTTGGCGCTGGAGGGATCAAGGTCAGTGTTGCGGGCAGGCTGAATGGCGCTGAAATCGCGCGTACCGAATGGTACCGCGAGGGTCGCGTGCCGCTGCACACCCTGCGCGCCGATATCGATTACGGGTTTGCCGAGGCCAATACGACCTACGGGGTGATTGGCGTCAAGGTATGGGTCTTCAAGGGCGAGATCCTGGGCCATGAACATGAGGCCGTTGGGGCTGCCGAAGCAGCTGCCGCCAATTGATTGGGAGCTGGATAAATGCTTCAGCCTAAAAGAACCAAGTTTCGCAAGCAGCAGAAAGGCCGCAATCGCGGTCTGGCACTGCGCGGAAATACCATCAGCTTTGGTGAGTTCGGTCTGAAAGCCACCTCCCGTGGTTTGATTACTGCTCGTCAGATTGAGGCCGCGCGACGTGCAATGACCCGCCACATCAAGCGTGGTGGAAAGATCTGGATCCGTGTGTTCCCCGATACGCCGATCACCCAGAAGCCTCTTGAGGTTCGTCAGGGTAAGGGTAAGGGTAACGTTGAGTACTGGGCAGCCAAGATCAAACCGGGCGCTGTTCTTTATGAGATGGAAGGTGTGTCCGAGGAAGTGGCCCGCGAGGCGTTCCGCCTGGCTGCCGCCAAGCTGCCCCTGCAGACCACCTTTGTGAGCCGGACGGTGATGTGATGAAGGCGAACGAATTGCGCGAAAAAGGCATTGACGAGCTGAATGAAGAGCTCACCAATCTGCTGCGCGAGCAGTTCAACCTGCGTATGCAGCGTGGTACCGGCCAGCTCAGCAAGCCTCATTTGATGAAGAATGTGCGGCGCGACATTGCCCGCATCAAGACTGTGATCAGAGAGAAGAAGGCAGGTAACGGGGCATGAGTGAGCAGGTGAAAATTACCCGTAGTGTCGCCGGTCTGGTGGTCAGCGACAAAATGGATAAGACCGTTACCGTGTTGGTGGAACGCAAGGTTCGTCATCCGGTGTACAAGAAGTACGTCCGCCGTTCCACCAAGTATCACGTGCACGACGAGAACAACGAGGCCCGTATCGGCGATACCGTGCAGATCGCCGAGTGCAGACCGATCTCCAAGTCCAAGGCCTGGCGCTTGGTCGAGATCATCTCGCGCGCTAACTGAAGCCGTTTTTTAAGATTCGAACTGGGTTGGGTTAAGCCATGATTCAGATGCAGACCAAGCTGGATGTGGCCGATAACAGCGGGGCCAAGAAAGTCCAGTGCATCAAGGTGCTGGGTGGTTCCCACCGGCGTTATGCCGGTATCGGCGACATCATTAAGGTCACCGTGAAGGATGCGATTCCTCGCGGCAAGGTGAAAAAGGGTGAGGTGTACAACGCCGTTGTGGTGCGTACCGCCAAGGGTGTACGCCGTCCGGACGGGTCTGTCATCCGTTTCGACAATAATGCCGCGGTTCTGCTGAATGCACAGTTGCAGCCCATTGGCACCCGTATTTTTGGCCCGGTGACCCGTGAATTGCGTACCGCGCAGTTCATGAAGATCATCTCCCTGGCTCCCGAAGTCCTGTGACCTTGGTGAGGGCAGACAAATGAACCGTATCAAAAAGGGTGACGAGGTCATCGTCATCGCAGGCAAAGACAAAGGCCGCCGTGGCAACGTCAATCGCGTATTGCCGGATGGTCGTCTTATTGTCGACAACATCAATATGATCAAGCGCCACACCAAGCCGAATCCCGCTACCGGTATGACTGGCGGCATCATTGAGAAGGAAGCCCCCATTCAGGCCTCCAATGTGATGCTCTACAATCCTCAGTCCGGAAAAGGCGATCGCGTCGGTTTCAAGACCCTGGAAGATGGGCGCAAAGTTCGTTACTTCAAGTCCAACGGCGAAGTCGTCGACGTTTGAACCGGAATACAGTGTCATGTCCAGGTTGAAAGATTATTACCAGGAGAACGTGGTATCGAACTTGAAAGAAAAGTTCGGATACACGAGCGTTATGCAGGTTCCAGCCATTACCAAGATCACCCTGAATATGGGTGTCGGCGAGGCCATTGGTGACCGCAAGGTCATGGAGCATGCCGTCAGTGATATGGCTGCCATTGCGGGGCAGAAGCCGGTCGTGAACAACGCGCGCAAGTCGGTGGCCGGCTTCAAGGTCCGTGAAGGCTG
Source organism: uncultured Chromatiales bacterium (assembly GCA_964409585.1). GTDB lineage: Bacteria > Pseudomonadota > Gammaproteobacteria > JACKNK01 > CAYPEH01 > CAYPEH01. The sequence goes on from CAYPEH010000027.1 coordinate 6,155, forward strand.
GCCTGTTGGCTGCAAGGTGACCCTGCGGCGTGAGCGCATGTATGAGTTTCTCGATCGACTGATCAATATCGCTATTCCGCGTATTCGCGATTTCCGCGGCCTGAGCCCGAAATCGTTCGATGGCCGTGGCAATTACAGCATGGGTGTCAAGGAACAGATCATCTTCCCCGAAATCGATTACGACAAGGTCGATACACTGCGGGGCATGGATATCACCATTACCACTTCAGCTCGGACTGACGAGGAAGCTCGTGCCCTGCTGGAAGAATTCAACTTCCCGTTCCGGAAGTAAGGGGTAGGCGACATGGCTAAGACTTCCATGATCGAGCGCGAAAAGAAGCGCGCACGTATGGTCAAAAAGTACGCTCTCAAGCGTGCCGAGTTGAAGAAGCTGATCAAGAGCCCGGCCACTTCCGATGAAGAGCGCTGGGATGCACTCGAAAAGCTGCAAAAGCTGCCGCGTGATGCGAGCCCGGTCCGTCAGCGTAACCGCTGCCGCGTCAGCGGGCGTCCGAAAGGGTATTTCCGCAAGTTCGGCCTGGGGCGCAACAAGCTTCGCGAGGCCGCAATGCAGGGTCAGATACCTGGTTTGCGCAAGGCAAGTTGGTGACGATTGTCGAACTGTCGGGCAGGTCCCGATAAGCGAAGAGGCTATTTAACTATGAGTATGTCAGATCCCATTGCGGATATGCTGACCCGTATTCGTAACGGTCAGTCCTCCCGCAAGGCTCAGGTCAGCATGCCTTCCTCCAAGGTTAAGGTAAGCATCGCGCAGGTGCTGAAGGATGAAGGTTATGTCGGTGAGTTTTCCACTTCGGATGTCGAAGGCAAGCCCACCCTGACCATCACTTTGCGCTATCACCAGGGTGAGCCCGTCATTGCCAAGATGAAGCGTGTCAGTCGTCCCGGCCTGCGTGTCTACCGCGGCAAGGATGAGCTTCCCAAGGTGGATGGTGGTCTCGGCATTGCCATTATCTCCACTTCCAAAGGCCTTATGACCGATCGTGCTGCCCGCAAGGCAGGGCATGGCGGTGAGGTCATCTGCACCGTGGCGTAAGGGGGGAAGGATGTCTCGAGTAGCAAAAAATCCCGTTGAAATCCCGGCCGGTGTCGATGTCAAGATCGACGGTCAGGTCATGGAATTCAAGGGTGCGAAGGGTAATCTTTCCATGGTCGTGCACAGCGATGTGGAAGTTACGCGGGAAGGCAATGTCCTCCGTTTCGCCCCCCGCAATGGTTCGCGTGGCGCGAATGCCATGTCCGGTACCATGCGGGCGCTGGTGAACAACATGGTGACGGGGGTGTCCGTCGGCTTCCAGCGCAAGTTGCAGCTGGTTGGTGTCGGTTACCGTGCCCAGGCCAAAGGAAAGACACTCAATCTCACTCTTGGTTTTTCCCATCCGGTGGATTTCGAGATTCCGGACGGGATCACCATCGAAACGCCCAGCCAGACCGAGATTGTCGTCAGCGGCGCCGACAAGCAGCAGGTTGGTCAGGTGGCTGCGAGAATTCGCGATTATCGTCCGCCGGAGCCTTACAAGGGCAAGGGCGTACGCTATGCGGATGAACATGTGGCTATGAAAGAAGCCAAGAAGAAGTAAAGGGGCACGAAGTCATGGACAAAAAGAATGCACGTTTGCGGCGCGCACGCCGTACCCGCGCGAAGATCCGCGAACTTCGCCAGCCCCGGCTGTGCGTGTTCCGTACTCCGCGCCACATCTACGCTCAGGTCATCGACGCCGAGGGCAACAAGGTCCTGGCATCGGCATCCACTGTCGACAAGGATCTGCGCGAAACCATTTCCGGCTATTCCGGCAACACCGAAGCCGCCAAGGTGGTTGGCAGGGCGATTGCCGAAAAGGCCAAGGCCGCAGGTATCGAGCGGTTGGCCTTCGATCGTTCCGGGTACAAGTACCACGGCCGGGTCAAGGCCCTGGCCGATGCCGCGCGTGAGAGCGGGCTTCAGTTCTAAAGGTTATCAACATGGCTAGCGTGGATACGAACACCAATACTGACGGCTTGCAGGAGAAGCTGATCTCCGTCAATCGTGTCGCCAAGGTGGTGAAGGGCGGTCGTCAGTTCAGTTTCACGGCTCTGACTGTTGTCGGTGACGGTAACGGTAAGGTCGGTTTTGGCTACGGCAAGGCTCGGGAAGTGCCGCTCGCCATCCAGAAGGCGATGGAGAAGGCCAGGCGGAACATGCGTACCGTCTCCCTCAATGACGGAACCCTGCATTATCCGGTGATGTCCGAGACCGGAGCCGCCAAGGTCTATATGCAGCCTGCCTCCGAGGGTACCGGTATCATTGCCGGCGGTGCCATGCGCGCCGTTTTCGAGGTGGTGGGTGTGCATAATGTGCTGGCCAAGTGTGTCGGTACGAGAAATCCCATCAATGTCGTCCGAGCAACCATCAATGGTCTGGCCTCCATTTCCTCTCCTGAGCAGGTGGCGGAGAAGCGTGGCAAGACGGTTGAAGAGATTCTGGGTTAAACAGCCATGGCTGATAGCAAGAAAGTGAAGGTCACGCTGGTGCGCAGCATGAATGGCCGCCTGAAGAGCCATCAGGCATGTGTCCGCGGTCTCGGTCTGCGCCGCATGCATCAGACCGTAGAGGTTCTGGATACCGCGGAAAACCGCGGCATGATCAACAAGGTCTCGTACCTTCTGAAGGTTGAGGAAGCCTGACCATGCGACTCAATACCCTGAAACCAGCCAGTGGCTCCCGTAGTTCCCGCAAGCGTGTCGGGCGCGGCATCGGTTCCGGTCTGGGTAAGACCTGCGGCCGTGGCCACAAAGGCCAGAAGTCCCGTTCCGGTGGCTTCCACAAGGTGGGCTTCGAGGGCGGTCAGATGCCCTTGCAGCGGCGCTTGCCCAAGGTCGGCTTCAATTCCCGCAAGGCGGCTTTCTCTGCCGAGGTCCGTCTGCATGAGCTGGCCAAGGTCGGAGCCGAAGTGGTTGACGTGGACGCTCTCAAGGCGGCCAATATCGTCGATCGCCGTGCACAACGAATCAAGGTCATCAATTCCGGCAGCATCGATCGGGCGGTCACCGTCAAAGGGCTCGCTGTCACGGCTGGTGCGCGTGCCGCCATCGAAAAAGCCGGTGGCAAAGTCGAGGAATAAGTGGCAGGTTCAGCAGCCAATGTCATGAGTGGTCTCGGTGGGCTGGGCAAGCTCACCGAGCTTCGTCAGCGCCTGTTCTTCCTGTTGGGCGCCCTGGTCGTTTACCGTATAGGTACGCACCTGCCGGTGCCGGGTATCGACCCCCATGCGCTTGCCATGCTGTTCGATCAGCAGAAAGGCACCATGCTGGACATGTTCAATATGTTTTCCGGTGGTGCACTCAAGCGGCTCAGCCTGTTCGCATTGGGCATCATGCCCTACATTTCCGCCTCCATCATCATGCAGCTCATGACGGTGGTGGTTCCCAGCCTTGAGCAGTTGAAGAAGGAAGGGGAGGCAGGCCGCCGCAAGATATCCCAGTACACCCGCTATGGAACCCTGGCTCTGGCCACCTTCCAGGCCATCGGTGTGTCGATTGCCCTGCAGGGACAGGTGATAGGCGGGAATGCGGTGGTTCCCCATCCTGGGTTCACCTTTGTTTTTACGGCTGCCGTGACGCTGGTTACCGGTACCATGTTCCTGATGTGGCTTGGTGAGCAGGTGACGGAACGGGGGATTGGCAACGGTATTTCGATGATCATCTTCGCCGGTATCGTGGCGGGCCTGCCATCCGCCATTGTGGGCACTCTCGAACTGGGGCGCACCGGTGAATTGCACACCTTGTTCATCTTGATGCTTTTTGTCGTCGCCATGGCGGTTACCGCCTTTGTGGTCTTCGTCGAGCGTGGCCAGCGCCGGATCACAGTCAATTATGCCCGCCGTCAGCAGGGTCGTAAGGTGTATGCCGCCCAGAGCAGCCACCTTCCGCTCAAGCTGAACATGGCCGGTGTGATCCCCCCCATTTTCGCTTCCAGTATCATTCTGTTTCCGGCGACCATGGGCAGCTGGTTCGGACAGACGGAAGGCATGGAGTGGCTGAAGGACCTGGCGCAGACATTCTCTCCGGGGCAGCCGCTGTATGTTCTCTTCTACGCGCTGGGTATCATCTTTTTCTGCTTTTTCTACACGGCTTTGGTCTTCAATGCCCGTGAAACTGCGGACAATCTGAAGAAGTCCGGTGCTTTCATACCAGGTATTCGTCCGGGTGAGCAGACCTCCCGTTATATCGATGGTGTGCTGACGCGCCTCACCCTGGCGGGCGCCATCTATATCACCGCTGTCTGCCTGCTGCCTGAGTTCCTGATTCTCTACTGGAATGTGCCGTTCTATTTTGGCGGTACCTCCCTGCTGATCATCGTGGTCGTGGTGATGGATTTCATCTCCCAGGTGCAGTCACACCTGATGAGTCACCAGTATGAGAGCCTGATGAAGAAGGCCAATCTGAAGGGCTACGGCCGCTCCGGAATCGTCCGCTAAACCGTCCCTACACTGAATAACGCAAGTTGGAGCCAGAGAAATGAAGGTTCGTGCTTCGGTAAAGAAAATCTGCCGTAACTGCAAAATCGTGCGCCGCAAGGGTGTCGTACGGGTGATCTGCAAGGAAGCCCGCCACAAGCAGCGGCAGGGTTGATTGAACAGGGCGCGCCGGACGGATCGCGCCCCCGCTGGGGGCGTTTTTGTTTTGCGTGTGACCAGATTTTTTGTATATAATGCGCCGCTTTCGCCGGTGATCCAGGAGATTTGACGAATGGCTCGAATTGCAGGAGTCAATATCCCGCAGCACAAGCATGCGGTGATCGCACTGACCGCCATTTTCGGCATTGGCCGTACGCGCGCCAAAGAGATTTGTGCGGCGGCCGGGGTCGCTGAAAACGCCAAAATCAAGGACCTCAGCGAAGCTGAAGTCGATGCCCTTCGCACGGAGGTTGGCAAGTACACCACCGAGGGTGATCTTCGGCGCGAAATTTCCATGAATATTAAACGCTTGATGGATCTCGGATGTTATCGGGGCTTGCGTCATCGCCGCGGCCTTCCGGTCCGTGGTCAGCGTACGTGCACCAATGCCCGTACCCGCAAAGGCCCGCGCCGCCCCATCAAGCGCTAAGCAGAAGTAGTAAGGTTTCGGACACAGCACCATGGCTAAGGCACCTGCACGCACCCGCAAAAAGGTGAAAAAGAACGTGGTGGATGGCATTGCGCACATCCATGCGTCTTTCAACAACACGATCATTACCATTACCGACCGTCAGGGTAACGCCCTTTCCTGGGCAACCGCTGGTGGTTCCGGTTTTCGTGGCTCCCGTAAAAGCACGCCGTTTGCGGCCCAGGTGGCTGCCGACCGTGCCGGTCAGATGGCCGCTGACATGGGTGTCAAGAACCTTGATGTGCGTGTGAAGGGCCCCGGTCCCGGGCGCGATTCCGCAGTCCGTGCCCTGAACAATGTCGGGTTCAAGATTGGCAGCATCACGGATGTCACCCCGATTCCTCATAACGGGTGTCGCCCGCCCAAGAAACGTCGTGTGTAATCGCGGAGGCAATACTCGTGGCTAAGTATGTAGGTCCCAAGTGCCGTCAGTGCCGCCGTGAGGGCGGTAAGCTCTTTTTGAAGGGTGAGAAGTGCTACACGGCTAAATGCTCCATCGAGACCCGGCCGGTACCTCCCGGCCAGCACGGTCAGCGCCGTGGCCGCCTCACCGACTATGCCGTTCAGCTGCGCGAGAAGCAGAAGCTGCGCCGTATCTATGGTGTGCTGGAACGTCAGTTCCGCAACTACTACAAGCAGGCTGCGAGACTGAAGGGCTCCACCGGTGAAAACCTGCTCGCCCTGCTGGAGTCCCGCTTGGACAATGTCGTTTACCGTATGGGATTCGGCTCAAGCCGCAGTGAGGCGCGCCAGCTGGTCCGCCACAACGGTATCCAGGTCAATGGCAAGCGTGTGAATATCCCTTCCTATCATGTGCGCGCCAGTGACACGATCTCCGTGATCGAGTCTGCGCGCACTCAGGCCCGTATCCTCAATGCCGTCGAGATGGCTCAGCAGCGTGGTATCGCCGACTGGCTGGAAGTGGATGCGAAGAAGCTGGAAGGTGTGTTCAAGGCTGCGCCGGCACGCAGTGATCTGCCGGCCGATATCAACGAGCATCTCGTCGTCGAGTTGTACTCGAAGTAATCTTTGAGGAATGTCCATGCAGGGCGAAGTTAGTACCTACCTCAAGCCACGTCGGATCGACGTACAGGCTTTCAGCGATAAGCATGCCAAGATTGTACTGGAGCCCCTTGAGCGCGGTTTTGGTCATACCTTGGGCAATGCGCTTCGTCGTGTGCTTCTGTCGTCGATTCCCGGCAGTGCCGTGGTCGAAGTGGAAATCGAAGGTGTGCTCCACGAGTACAGCACCATCGAGGGTGTACAGGAAGACGTCATCGATATCCTGCTCAATCTGAAGGGGCTGGCGGTACGCATGACCGCGCGTGACGAGGCTGTTCTCAGCGTGAGCAAGAAGGGGCCTGGCCCGGTCACCGGTGCGGATATCGCTGTCGATCACGACGTGGAGATCGTCAATCCCGATCATGTGATTGCCAATCTGACCAAGGATGGCGAGTTGAAGGCGACGATCAAGATCGCACGTGGCCGTGGTTATGTCCCCGTGACTCAGCGTGCCCAGGCGGAAGGTGAATCGAAGCCCATCGGTGTTCTGCAGCTGGATGCTTCCTTCAGCCCGATCAAGCGCGTGACCTATAATGTCGAGGCTGCACGTGTGGAACAGCGCACCAACCTCGATAAGCTGGTCATGGAGATTGAGACCAACGGTGCCATCGATCCCGAAACAGCTATTCGGCAGGCGGCCGGTATCCTTCAGGACCAGCTTTCCGTCTTTGTCGACCTGACTGCGAAGGCGGAGGCAGAGCCGGAAGTGGCAGGTGTGGAGATCGATCCCATCCTGTTGCGTCCGGTGGACGATCTGGAACTGACTGTGCGTTCCGCCAACTGCCTGAAAGCCGAGAGCATCTACTACATTGGTGATCTCATTCAGCGCACCGAGACCGAGCTGCTCAAGACTCCCAACCTGGGTAAGAAGTCGCTCACCGAGATCAAGGATGTTCTGGCCTCCCATGGCCTGTCCCTCGGTATGAAACTGGAAAACTGGCCGCCGGCGTCCTTGCAGGACAGTGAAGCGGCAGCCGGTTGACCTTCCCTGATACACAACGAGTACCTTGACGTAGGATAGCTCCCAATGCGCCATCGTAAAGCCGGCCGGCAACTGAATCGAAACAGCTCCCATCGCAAGGCGATGATGCGGAACATGGCTGCATCGCTGTTTGAACACGAAATGATCCGCACCACACTGCCGAAGGCCAAGGAACTTCGCCGTGTGGCCGAGCCCCTGATCACCATGGCCAAGACCGACAGTGTCGCCAAACGTCGCCTGGCGTTTGCCCGCCTGCGTAATCAGCGTGCCGTCGGTAAGCTGTTCGGTGAACTGGGCCCCCGTTACCAGGATCGTCCCGGTGGTTATCTTCGCATCCTCAAGGCCGGATACCGTGCCGGTGATGCCGCACCCATGGCCTTGGTGGAACTGGTCGACCGTCCCATACCGGCCGATGATGCGGAAGATGTGGCCGCAAGCGAGGATTGAATACCAGGGAAGCTCTGATCGAATCGTGACACGGCGCCTTGGTGCCTCCAATCGCCCATTTCGGCGTTACGAATCTTTGCAATAGCTGGGCTGTTCGTGCGGTTCGTGCCTTGAACTGGACGATTTTCCACACCAATCTGCTCGCGCCAGATTCAATCAGAGGTTCCCTGATGCCGATTGTATACGGAGGCCGGGCTTTGCCCGGCCTTTTTCGTTTTTCCCCACATGATTATCACTTTCACGGATTTCGGTTCGAGCGGGCCTTATCTGGGGCAGATGAAGGCGGCTTTGTATTCCCATGCCCCGGATGAACCGGTATTCGATCTGTTTACCGATCTGACTCCCTATGATGTAGAGGGGGCGGCTTATCTCCTGGCTGCATACAGCACGGCATTTCCTGCGGGCAGCCTATTCCTTGCGGTGGTGGATCCCGGCGTTGGAAGCCAGCGTGCTGCCGTTGTCGTACAGGCGGATGGACGCTGGTTCGTCGGTCCTGGCAATGGACTGTTCAATGTCATAGGCCAGAGGGCCTCTTCCCTGCGCTGCTGGGAAATCGATTGGAAACCGGAGTCTCTTTCCGCGTCCTTCCATGGCAGGGATCTCTTTGCTCCGGTGGCGGCAAGAATCGCGTTGGGTGCCGAGGTGCCTGGCAAGGAAATGGATGCGGCTCTTTGCCTGGATGAATCCTGGCCGGCGGACCTGATGCGCGTCGTATACGTGGACCGCTACGGCAATCTGATCACGGGCTTGCGGGCCGAATCCGTTGGGCAGAGCGCTATCCTGACCTGTGGCGGCAGGGAACTGATGCGTCGGCGCACGTTCTCGGATGTGCCGCCGGGTTCGGTGTTCTGGTACGAAAATTCCAATGGTCTTGTGGAAATCGCTGTCAATCAGGGGCGGGCGGCCGATGTTCTCGGCCTGGGGGTCGGGGCTCCCATCGCGATTGTCTGACTGCCAGGGAACCTCTTAACAAGTCTGGGGCGACGAGATCGCCGATCGGAATTCGTCAGTTCAAGGCGCCAATCGCACGCAATAGCCCGCTATTGCGAAGATTGGCAACGCGGAAATGGCGGATTCCGGTGGTGAGATCGCGTTCCACGACTTGTTCAGAGGTTCCCTATGCCCTCATGGGGTGCAGCGGTTGAGGAGAAATTGCATCAGCAGGGGTACGGGCCGGCCGGTTGCGCCTTTTTTCTTGCCGGTCTTCCAGGCGGTGCCGGCTATGTCCAGGTGTGCCCAGCGGTAGCTCTTGGTAAAGCGTGAGAGAAAACAGGCGGCCGTGATGGTTCCGGCGTCCTTGCCGCCGATGTTGGCCATGTCGGCAAAATTACTGTCCAGTTGTTCCTGGTAGTCGTCCCAGAGTGGCAGCTCCCAAGCGCGGTCACCGCTGTCCTTGCCGGCGCGCAGCAGTTCATTCACGAGGCTCTGATTGTTGCCCAGCAGACCACTGGGGTGGCGGCCCAATGCGATGATGCAGGCACCGGTCAGTGTGGCGATGTCGATCACCGCCGAAGGCTCATAGCGTTCGGCGTAAGTCAATGCGTCACACAGGATCAATCGTCCTTCGGCATCGGTGTTGAGGATCTCGATGGTCTGCCCGGACATGGAGGTCACGATATCGCCCGGTTTGCTTGCCTGTCCGTCCGGCAGGTTCTCGGTGGCGGGGATCAGGCCGACCAGGTTGACCGGCAATCTGCTTTCCACGACGGCCTTGAACGTGCCCAGTACGCTGGCCGCACCACTCATATCGTATTTCATTTCGTCCATGGCTGCCCCGGGCTTGAGCGAGATGCCACCTGAATCGAATGTGACACCCTTGCCGACGAGCACGACCGGTCGGTCGTTTTTGGGTCCGCCCCGGTATTCGAGCACGATCAGTTTGGCGGGCTGGCGGCTGCCGCGGGAAACGGACAACAGGGCACCCATGCCCAGTTTGTCCATGTCGGATTCTTCCAGGATATTGACCTTCAGTTTACGCTGCCCCTTGGCCAGGGTGCGGGCCTGTTCGGCAAGGTGGGCGGGTGTGCATATATTGGCGGGTCGGTTGGCCAGGTCCTTGGCGAGTTTCACGCCGGCGGCTACCGCGGCACCGATGGCCAAGGCCTCATCCGAGGCGGCAAGGTCCCGCCTGCTCGGAACCGCCAGTGTGAGTTTCTTCAGTGGTTTTTTGTTCTTGTCTTGTTTGCTCTTCAGTTCGTCGAATCGGTACAGAGCGGCTTCACTGGCTTCCACCGCGCGGCGCACTTTGGATGGGGTGTCGGCCCCCTTGACCGGGAGTTCTGTCAGGTAGCTGACCGCTTCCGTGGAGGCGGTGTCATTGAGAAGCCGGGCGGCTCTGGAAGAAATCTCGCCCAGACGGGTGAGGTTCAGTTCCTTTTCCTTGCCGCAGCCGATGAGCAGGACACGGTCGCAGAGGGTGCCGGGTACGTTGTACAGCAGGAGGGTTTGCCCGATTTTGCCGCTCAAATCACCGCGACGGAGTGTTGCGGAGATGAATCCGTCGCTGGCCCGGTCCAGTTCCTCTGCACTGCCCGAGAGGCGGCGGGATTCAAAGATGCCAACTACGACGCAGGCCGAGCGCTGCTTGGCCGGATTGCCACTCTTGACGGTGAACTCCATGAATATCTCCAAAGGGTAGCTATGAGCCTGTCGGACTCAGGCCGGATCGGCTGCAAAAGCGGGACAGCGGTCTGATTTTCCCTGATTTTTCGTCACATGGTTCCCACCATGCTCCTCAAAATCATGAAAAATCATCCTCGCTGTCCCACTTTTTCGCTACGATCCCCCTAAGTCCGACAGGCTCCTATGGTGTAGGATTGTGCGGCTCGCGGCACCGCAACCCGCGAAGTGTAGCGCAACCGCATGTCATTGCCACTGAAATGCTGCAAACCGTAGACCGTTATATTCTCAAGGAAATTCTGCAGACTTGGTTTGCTGTTACCCTTGTCCTGTTGCTGATTCTGCTGAGTAACCGGCTGGCTCGATATCTGTCACAGGCGGTTGCGGGTGATTTGCCATCGCAGGTGATTTTCCCGCTTCTGGGGTTGAAGACGCTGAGCAGTGTGGGGCTGCTGGGGCCGCTTTCTTTTTACCTGGCCATCATGCTGACCCTGGGGCGCTTGTACAAGGATAGTGAAATGGCGGCGTTGGGGGCCTGTGGGATCGGTCCGGCACGCTTGTACCGGACACTCTTCACACTGGCGGTGCCGTCGGCATTGTTTATCGCTGCCCTGACCTTCTTCGTTTCTCCATGGGCTGCGGAGCGTGGCCACGTGATACGTGCCGAGGCAGAAGGGGAAACCGATATCTCCGGTATCAGTCCGGGCCGCTTCAAGGAATCCAGCCAAGGGAACAGGATTTTTTACGTGGAGAGCCTGTCCGAGGACAGACAGGAAGTGAACAACATATTCGTGCATGGTGTCGACCGTGATGGTGTGCCCGGAATGTTGTCTTCCGAGAGCGGATATCAATACGTCGATGAGAAAACAGGAGACCGTTTCATGGTGGCGGTGGATGGCTACCGGTATCAGGGGCGGCCAGGGGATCCCGATTACAAAATCATCAAGTTCGAAAAACATGCGGTGCGCATCAAGGAAAAGGAAGTGATGGATTCCGGTCAGGAGCCCATCGAGGCGGTTGCAACCGCGAAGCTCATCTCCGAGCCACGCAGTGATTATGTCGCGGAATTGCAGTGGCGTATCTCCATGCCCCTGGCGCTGCTCGTGTTGACGATGCTGGCGCTTCCACTGGGACGTGTCTCGCCACGGCAGGGACGATACGCCAAGGTGATCATCGGCATCGTCATTTACATCCTCTATGTCAATGTTTTGGGTACGGCGCGGGTGTCCGTCGAGCGAGGGACGGTTTCGCCCTGGCTGGGTGTATGGTGGGTCCATGCGTCGATCGTTGCCTTGGGGGCCTTCCTGATGGTGCGTATGGTCGGCTTGCGCTGGCTCAAGATCATGGGGCGACGCAGGTGAGGATTCTGGACCGCTACATCGGTGTTGCGGTGATCGTCGGGGCGCTGACCACGTTGCTGGTCCTGGTGGGGCTGAGCGGCTTTTTCGCCTTCGTGGGCGAAATGGGCGATATCGGCAAGGGTCAGTACGGTCTGGTCGAGGCTATCCAATATGTCCTTCTCACGCTGCCGCGGCGGGTCTATGAATTGTTTCCCATGGCCTCCCTGATTGGTGCCTTGCTGGGGCTGGGGGCCATGGCCGGGCACAGTGAACTCGTTGTGATCCGGGCGGCGGGGGTTTCACTGCTGCGTATCGGACGTTCGGTCATTCAGGCGGGTCTCGTGCTGACCCTGGCGGCGGTGGTGATTGGAGAGTTTATCGCCCCTCCGGCAGAACAGGAGGCGGAGAACCTGCGGTCTCTGGCCCAGTCCGATCGCATCACGTTCAAGGGGCGTTATGGCTTTTGGGCGCGGGATGGGAGCAGTTATCTGAATATTCAGCAGATTCTGCCCGGCAGGCGCTTGTCCGGCGTCAGTATCTATGAGCTGGACGAACAACACCGCCTGCATACGGCCACCCGTGCGGAGACCGCCGTATACGAGGGTGATTCCTGGATTCTGGAAGATGTCAGGCAGAGTATCATCAGCCCCGAAGGGGTTCGCACGAAAACGTTTGCAAGGGCAAGCTGGGATTCGTTGCTGGAGCCGGATCTTCTGAATGTGGTCGTGGTAAAGCCGGAAAGTCTCGCTGCCTGGGACCTGTTGACCTTCATACGTTATCTGGAGACGAACGGACTGGATTCAGGCCGCTATGAGCTTGCTTTCTGGGTGAAGGTGGTGTTGCCTCTGTCGAGTCTGGTGATGGTGTTGCTGTCCATGCCCTTCGTGTTCGGGCCATTGCGGTCAACCGGGGCAGGGCAGCGTATCCTGGTCGGTGTGCTCATCGGCATCAGTTTCTATCTCATCAATAAAACGCTGACGCATCTCAGCCTGGTTTACGGCTACAGTCCGGCTTTGAGTGCGGCGGCACCATCGCTGGTGTTCCTGGCGGTGGCGGTCTATGCGCTTCACAGGGTGCGTTGACGGCCAGCCCGCCTTTCCCACCACCCATCTATTGCGGACACCGATCCGCTCGCTGTGACGGTGTGTACTCGCTCCAGCCGGTTCGGCCATGCCTTCGTGCATCCCGCCATAACGGCACATCGGCACCCCACCGCGAAGGGTGGCGAGAAAACCAGGCTATTTCTTCTTCGGGATGACGACAACGTGCGTTCCCGACCAGCGGTCATGCCACGCCATGTGGTCCTTGTCGAACAGTATCCACAGAAATCCCAGGCCGCCGGCGGCCAGCGAAACTGCGGCGGCAATGAAACGGAGGAGCGTCTGTCGCAGAGTGAGCGGGGTCCCGTCCATGCGCTGTACCCGTATGCGCCACGAAACCATGCCCAGGGTCTGGCCACCGTGGGTCCAGAACCAGTGGAAGAACAGGAAGGTCACGGCCAGTAGGTACAGCAGATAGCCCAGGGGGTAGCCGTCGGCCTGAGACGTTTCGTTTCCCTGGAAGGGCAGGGCCAGCAGCCCGGCGAGAAACCAGATACCCAGCAGGAGCAGGGTGTCATAGAACATGGCGGCCAGACGACGGAGCAGGCTGGCGTTTGGCAGGGGAGCTTGCGAGTGTTCAGTCATGATTCCGGTGCCGGGAGGTGATCGTAGCTGGTGCAGATGAAAGCAGTGTAATCCTTTGCCGGACAATAGTGTGTAGGGAGCTGGTCAGGAAAGGCATGGTGGGGTGTTGGCTGCCAATACGGGATATTTCGTGGTAGCATGCCGCGCCGCTTGATTGGGCAGCGCCGCCCACTGATCTGGATGCGTAATGGGACAAGATCACAACATTGTTTGGCATGCTGCCACGGTTACCCGTGAACGCAGAGAACGGAAAAACGGTCACCGTGGGCTTGTCGTATGGTTTACCGGCCTTTCCGGATCGGGAAAATCGACCATCGCGCATGCAGCGGAAGAGCAATTTTTCCGCAAAGGGTACTCCACCATTGTCCTCGATGGTGATAACGTGCGCCACGGATTGTGTTCCGATCTCGGGTTTTCCGAAGCGGATCGGGTCGAAAACATCCGGCGCCTGGGGGAGTTGAGCAAGCTTTTCGTTTCCGCCGGCATGATCACCCTCACGGCATTCATTTCACCGTTCCGGCGTGACCGCGAATGGGTTCGGAGTCTGTTGGGGGAGCGGGATTTCGTTGAAGTGTATTGTCACTGCCCGCTGGATGTCTGTGAAGCGCGGGATCCGAAGGGACTCTACAAAAAGGCGCGTCGGGGCGAGATCAAGAACTATACGGGGATCTCCTCCCCCTATGAAGAGCCGGAAGAACCGGAATTGATCCTCGATACGGCCGAATACGCCCTTGAAGAATGTGTGGACCAAGTGATGACTCTGCTTGACCGCTACCTGACGCTGGATGCGGAAGGCAGCCGTTGAATATCGGTTTCCGACTTTGATGGGCGCAAGGCAGGCGGTTACCGCTGAGTGGTACCTGGTCTATACCAAGCCCCGGGGGGAGCAGACCGCGCTCGAAAATCTCAGCCGTCAGGGCTACAGCGTTTACCTGCCACGGGTAAGGATACGCAGGCGGCGGGGCAGCCGTTATGTGTTCCGCGTTGAGCCGCTGTTCCCCCGCTATCTGTTCATTCATCTGAACCCGGGCAAGGATGACTGGGGGCCGATCCGCTCGACCCTGGGCGTGAGTAGCCTGGTTCGCTTCGGAGGCATACCGGCCGCGGTACCGGAGGGATTCGTGCGCATGCTACAGGAGCGGGAAGATGAGCATGGGTTGCAGATCCTGCCCTCGAACGAACCCGTGGTGGGTGAGGCCGTGCGCATCGTCGATGGGGTCATGAGAGGGTATGAAGGTGTGTTGGTCGCGCGCAGTGGAAAGGAACGGGCTGTGGTCCTGTTGGAACTGGCGAACAAGTATGTCCGCGTGCAGTTGGCGGCGGGGCAGTTGGAGAAGGCCGATGCCGATCATTGACCTAAGGTGAAGTGCCGTAATACCATGTTCATTCAATGAACACGGAGCGGAAAACAGACGCCTGCACCTTGCAAATCCTCGAGGCCATCGAGGAACGCAGCCAGGTCACGCAACGTGACCTGGCGCGCCACGCGGGCGTTGCGCTCGGGCTTGCCAATTCTTATCTGAAGCGGTGCGTTCGCAAAGGGCTGGTGAAGATACAGCAGGCTCCCGCAAACCGTTACCTCTACTACCTCACCCCCAAGGGATTCGCGGAGAAAAGCCGCCTCACGGCCCAGTACCTGACGTACTCGCTCGGATTCTACCGTCGCGCGGCGGATTCCTGTTCGCGCCTGTTTGAACAGTGCCGTGGCAATGGTTGGGACAGGGTGCTGTTTTTCGGTATTTCCGAGTTGGCGGAGATCGCCTCGCTGCGTGCCGCCGAGGCGGGGGTTCATGTTGTCGGGACGGTGGACCCTTTCAGGGAAAGTGATGAATTTCTCAAGCGTCCGGTCTGGAACAGTCTGGAACAGGCCGGCGATATGCACGCCGTGGTTCTCACGGAGCTGGATGATTTTCTTGGCTACCACGATGTGCTCAGCCGTGTCCTGGACCAGGAAAGGATATTGGTTCCGGACATCTTGGCAATCGGCCCGAAAAACGAACCCTGAGACGTAGCCGGGAGCGTTAACCGGTCACAGGGCCGGGAAAAACCCTATGCGGGTTCCCACGGGGACACCGTAGGGCGGTAGCGTGCCCAAATGCACCTAGGTCTATGTGTCAGGATGGGTGATAATGCGCGCCAAATTTTCTCTGGCCTTTATCTCAAAGTAACAGGGTACGAAATATGGAAACAGTCGCAGTCGTCGGATTGGGGTACGTCGGACTCCCTTTGGCAGTCGCGTTCGGACGTAGTCGCCCAACCATCGGATTCGATCTGAGTGCCGAGAAGGTGGACAACTATCGCAATTATTGTGATCCGACCGGAGAGGTCTCCGGAGATGAGCTGCGTGCTGCCGGCCAGTTGCGGGTGACCACCGATCCCGCCGACCTCGCCACTGCGGATTGTATTGTCGTTGCCGTGCCGACCCCGGTGGACCAGGCGCGGCGCCCGGATCTCTCGCCGCTGGTGGGTGCCAGCCGTACTGTCGGTGCGCATATGAAAAAAGGCGCCACGGTGATTTTCGAATCGACTGTCTTCCCGGGAGCGACCGAAGAAGTCTGCGTGCCCGAGCTGGAAGCGGCTTCCGGCATGAAGTGGAAAGAGGATTTCAACGTCGGCTATTCCCCCGAGCGCATCAACCCGGGAGACAAGGTGCACCGCCTGGAGAACATCGTGAAGGTGGTGTCCGGCGATACGTCCGAGACACTCGAGCAGGTGGCGACACTCTATGAATCGGTCATTGATGCCGGTGTGCATCGTGCATCCAGTATCAAGGTTGCCGAGGCAGCCAAGGTGATCGAGAACACTCAGCGCGATCTGAATATCGCGCTGATGAACGAGCTGGCCATCATCTTTGAGAAAGTCGGTATCGATACCGTGGAGGTGCTCGAGGCGGCCGGCACCAAATGGAATTTTCTGCCTTTCCGTCCCGGTCTGGTCGGTGGTCACTGCATCGGCGTTGATCCCTACTACCTGACCTACAAGGCCGAAAGCCTCGGTTATCACCCGCAGGTGATCCTGGCGGGCCGCCGCATCAACGACGGCATGGGTAAGTATGTCGCCGAGCAGACCCTCAAGCAGTTGATCAATCATGGTAACTGCATCAAGGGCGCGAAGGTTCATGTTCTGGGCTTGACCTTCAAGGAGGACTGCCCGGACCTGCGTAACTCCCGTGTCATTGATGTCATCGAGGAACTGCAGGGCTTCGGCATGGATGTAGCCGTGCATGATCCTCTTGCGGATGCCAATGAAGCCAAGGAGGAATACGGCGTTGACCTGGTTTCCTGGGACGAATTGGGTGAAGCCCATGCAGTCGTTGTGGCGGTGTCCCATGAGGAGTATTTGAAGCTGGACATACAGCAGATGCAAAGCAAGCTTAAACAGGGCGGCTGCGTCATTGATGTGAAAAGTGCCCTGGACAAGGCGGCCTATGCCGACGCCGGTATTCCCCTGTGGAGACTGTGAGGCAACAATGAATGTAATGATAACCGGCGTTGCCGGTTTTATCGGTTCTGCTCTGGCGATGCGGTTGTTGGACCGCGGGGACAGTGTCTATGGCGTCGATATCATGAATGATTATTACGACGTCACACTCAAGGAAGCGCGCTTGGCGCGTTTCATGGATCACCCCAATTTCACCTTCCAGAAGCTGGACATCGCCGATCGCGAAGGCATGGCGAAGCTGTTCGCCGAGAACAAGTTCGATGCGGTGATGAATCTGGCTGCCCAGGCCGGTGTCCGTTACTCGATAGAGAACCCCGCCTCATACGTGGATGCCAATCTGGTGGGGTTTGCCAATGTACTGGAGGGATGCCGACACTCGGGCGTGAAGCACTGTGTTTTTGCGTCATCCAGTTCGGTATACGGCGCGAATACCCGGCAACCGTTCTCCGAACACGACAACGTGGATCATCCTGTTTCCCTTTACGCTGCCAGCAAGAAGGCCAACGAGTTGATGGCACATAGCTACGCCCACCTCTACGGACTGCCTTGCACCGGACTGAGGTTTTTTACCGTCTATGGCCCTTGGGGGCGGCCCGACATGGCCCTGTTTAAATTCACCAAGGGGATCATCGAGGGGGTCCCCATCCCGGTGTTCAACGAAGGCAAGATGGTTCGGGATTTCACCTATATCGACGATATCGTCGAAGGTGTGGTACGCGTCATTGATGTCACCGCCGAGGCCCACCCCGAGTGGAATGGAAACTACCCCGATCCAGCGACCAGCTACGCGCCTTATCGTGTGTTCAATATCGGTAACAGCCAGCCAGTCGAATTGATGCGCTACATCAGTGTGATTGAGGAGTGTGTTGGCAAAAAAGCAATCATGGACATGCTGCCGATGCAGCCGGGTGACGTGCCGTCGACGGTAGCCGATACAAGTGAATTGCGGAACGTGATCGGTTTTTCCCCGGATACCTCGGTGGAGGTGGGTATCAAGCGTTTCGTCGAATGGTACAAGGAATTCTACGGGGAAGGGGGTTGATCAGTCCCCCTGTGTGAAACTACCGCTGGGCTAGTTCACTAAGGAAGCTCTGAACGAATCGTGACACGGCACCTTGGCACGCCAAATTGTCCAGCCCAGCGTTGCAAAGTTTGCCAATAGCGGGCTATTGCCTGCGATTCGCGCCTTGATCCGGACGATCTTACATGCCAACCTGCTGGCGCCAGATTCATTCAGGGCTTCCCTAACGAACCCCGGGGTTGGAAAGCTCATCCGCTGGTAGAGTGAATCCTGGAGTCTTTCCTGGCGGATGCGGTCCTCGGCCAGGCGTTCCGATGATTCCCTGTATGCCTTCTGGCCGGACGGTCTTGGGTGCGTATTGGACATCAAGCTAAGCGTTTGATGTTCAGCACATCATGTGAGGCAGATGGAAGGTTTGAATCTACCCCGTCCGCGCTTTGACCGCGTTCCACGCAGTGTTCAAAGATACTGCAACTCTTGCGCCCTTTCTGGACGGCTTTAGTTCTGATGCCTTGATTCCCGGATAAGGCAGAAGCGGGGAAAGAGAAAAGGCGCACACT
>CAYPEH010000028.1:0-23732 GCA_964409585.1 uncultured Chromatiales bacterium
CGCCCCCCCCCGCGCACCCGCCGCACCTCCCGCAGGCGTTGCGGCCGGGCGGCCGCCCCGACGGACCGGCGGCTCCCCGGTGGGGCACTGCAGCGGCGATCCAGGCTCCGGCCGAATTGGCGCCTTCGGCCAGGTAACCGAAGCTGGCCCCGGACAGTTCCGCCGCCGCCTGGGCCAGCACCCGCAGTTCGGTCAGGTTGGCGTGGCCCGCGGCCAGGCCGCCCAACAGCACGCTGGCCTTGCCGGCTCCCCTGAGGGCCTCCGCCATGGCCTGTTGTGTCTCATCGGCCTGGACATCGGCCACCAGGTCCTTCACCGCGGCGGGAGCGGAACCGCTGCCGGCCAGCGCCTTCACCACGCCGGCCAGGGCGGCGACCATGGCCGAGGGTTCCACCACGGTCTCGTGGGAGACGGGAAAGTGGAAATCGAAATCGATGGGGTTGATGAACATCACCGCCCCACCCTTCAACGCCGCCTTGCGCAGGCGGTGGGCGAAGATCGGCTGTTCCTTGCGTACATTGGAACCGACCAGCAGGACGGCCTCCTGCGCCTCCAGGTCCTGCACCGACATCCCCAGGGCCGGGAATGCCGGGGCGCTATCCTGGCCGCGGAAATCCACCTGGCGCAGACGATGGTCGATGCTGTTGCTCCCCAAGCCACGGGTCAGCTTGGCCGCCAGGGCCATTTCCTCCAGGGTGGCACTGGGTGAAACCAGGGTACCGAGGGTATCCCCGGCCTCCTTCAACACCTTGGCCGCCTGTTGCAGGGCGGTATCCCAATCGGTTTCCTGCCAGCCGTCCTGATCCCGGATCATGGGCACCCGCAGACGGTCCCCGCTGTAGAGTCCCTCGCAACTGAAACGGTCGCGGTCGGAGATCCAGACCTCGTTGATCGCCTCGTTGGTACGGGGCACCACGCGCACTACCTTGCCGTTGTGGGTATGCACGTACAGGTTGGAACCGACCGAGTCATGCGGTGCGACGGAGGGGAACTGCATCAGTTCCCAGGCCCGGGCACGGAACCGGAACGGCTTGGAGGTGAGTGCGCCGACCGGGCAGACATCCACCAGGTTACCGGCCATTTCCGAAGTCAGGGTGTGCTCCACATAGGTGCCAATGCGCAGGCTCTCGTTACGGCCCGTGCCGCCCATCTCGCGGATACCGGCGATCTCCTCGGAGAAACGCACGCACCGGGTGCAATGGATGCAGCGGGTCATGTCGGTGGCGACCAACGGCCCCAGATCGGGATCGGGCACCACGCGCTTGCTCTCGCTGTAGCGGGATACGTCCGAGCCATAGCCCATGGCCACGTCCTGCAACTCGCACTCGCCGCCCTGGTCGCAGATGGGGCAGTCCAGCGGGTGATTGATGAGCAGGAACTCCATGGTGTTCTTCTGCGCGGAAATGGCCCGCGGAGAATCGGTAAACACCTTCATGCCTTCGTTGACCGGGGTCGCGCAGGCCGGCAGTGGCTTGGGCGCGCCTTCCACCTCCACCAGGCACATGCGGCAATTGGCGGAGAGGGACAGTTTCTCGTGGTAGCAGAAACGGGGAATGGGGATTCCCTCGCGGTCCGCCACCTGGATGACCGTCTCACCGGGGGTCGCTGCCACACTGCGGCCGTTGATCTCGATGTTTACCTTGTCCGTCATGGGTTTCTTCGCCTCACACCATGCACTTGCCGTGCTCGATGTGGTACTCGAACTCGTCGCGGTAATGTTGCAGGAAGCTCTGCACCGGCATGGCCGCCGCATCGCCGAGGGCACAGATGGTATGGCCCATGATCTTGCCGGCCACGCCGTCCAGCAGATCCAGATCCTCGGGACGGCCCCGGCCATGTTCGATGCGGTGCACGACCCGGGACAGCCAGCCGGTACCCTCGCGGCAAGGCGTGCATTGCCCGCAGGACTCGTTGGCATAGAAGTGCGAGAGGTTGTCCAGCACCTTGACCATGCAGGTGCCTTCCGCGATCACGATCACCGCGCCGGAACCCAGCATGGAACCCGCCTTGACGATGGAATCGTAATCCATGTTGGTGTCCATCATGACGTCGCCGGGCACCACCGGGGTGGAGGAACCGCCGGGGATGACCGCCTTCAGCTTCCGGCCATCCTTGACGCCACCGGCCATCTCCAGCAATTCGGAGAATGGAGTACCCATGGGAATCTCGAAATTACCCGGATTGTTGACGTGACCGGAGACGGAAAAGAGCTTCTGGCCGCCATTGTTGGGCAAGCCCTCGTCCAGGAACCACTGACCACCCTTCTCCAGGATCACCGGCACGGAGGCCAGCGACTCGGTATTGTTGATGGTGGTGGGCTTGCCATAGAGGCCGAACTGGGCCGGGAACGGCGGCTTGAAGCGCGGCTGGCCCTTCTTGCCCTCGATGGACTCCAGCAGGGCGGTCTCCTCGCCACAGACGTAGGCACCGGCCCCCAGGTGGGAATAGACGTCGAAATCGACGCCGGAACCAAGGATGTCGCTGCCGATCAGGCCGGCCTGGCGGGCCTCCCCGATGGCCTTTTCGAAGGCCTCGTAGGGTTCCCAGAACTCCCCCCGGATGTAGTTGTAACCGACGGTGGCGCCGATGCAGTAACCGGCGATGGCCATGCCTTCGATGAGCTGATGGGGGTTGTAGCGCAGGATATCGCGGTCCTTGCAGGTACCGGGCTCACCCTCGTCCGAGTTGCAGACGATGTATTTCTGGCCGGGTGCGGTGCGCGGCATGAAGGACCATTTCAGGCCGGTGGGGAAGCCGGCGCCGCCACGGCCACGCAGGGCGGACAGCTTGAGTTGTTCGATGATCTCCTCAGGGGGAATCTTCTCCTTGAGGATCTTCATCCACTGCTCGTAGCCGCCAACCTTGCGGTAGGACTCCAGGGATGCGGGATCATCGAACTGGAGGGTGCGGAAACAGACGTCATTGGCCATCGCGCTTACTCCAGTCCATCCACCAGTTTATCGATGGATTCCGTGGTCAGCCGCTCGTGATACTCGCGTCCGATCTGGACCACCGGGGCATCTTTACAGGCCCCCAGGCATTCCACCTCTTTCAGGGTGATGCGCCCGTCCTCGGTGGTCCCGCCGACTTCCACGCCCAGTTTCTTTTCCAGGTGATGGATCAACTCCCCGGAACCGTTGAGCATGCAGGATATGCTGTTGCACACGCATACCTTGTGGCGCCCGGTGGGCTCGGTGTCGTACATGGAATAGAAGGTGGCCACCTCATACACGGCGATGGGCGGCATATCCAGGTATTCCGCCACGGCGTCCATGAGTTCCGTGCTCAGCCAGCCGCCGTTGTCATCCTGGACGATACGCAGCGCCGCCATGACGGCGGACTGCTTCTGGTCATCAGGATACTTGGCGATCCACGTGTCGATTTCCGCCCGCACTCCGGCGGACAGGAGTTTGTCTGCATGGTGGGACATCAGCGGTCGATCTCCCCGAATACGATGTCTTGGGTACCGATGACCGCAACCACGTCGGCCAGCATGTGCCCCCGGCACATCTCGTCCAGGCCCTGGAGATGGGCGAAGCCCGGCGCGCGGATCTTCACGCGGTAGGGCTTGTTGGCGCCATCGGAAACCATGTAGATGCCGAACTCGCCCTTGGGGTGTTCGACAGCGGCGTAGGCCTCGCCCTCGGGCAGGCAGAAGCCTTCGGTGAACAGCTTGAAGTGATGGATCAGGGACTCCATGTCCTCTTTCATGTTCGCGCGCGGGGGTGGAGTCACCTTGTTGTCCTCGACGCGCACCGGACCGGCGTGGGTACGCAGCCAGTCGATGCACTGCTTGATGATGCGGTTGGACTGGCGCATCTCTTCCATGCGTACCAGATAACGGTCATAGGAATCGCCGTTGGTGCCGACGGGGATATCGAAGTCCATCCGGTCATAGACGGCATAGGGCTGCTTCTTGCGCAGATCCCAGGCCACGCCGGAACCACGCAGCATGGGGCCGGTGAAGCCCATTTGCAGGGCCCGTTCCGGGGAGACCACGCCGATGTTGACCAGACGCTGTTTCCAGATGCGGTTCTCGGTCAACAGGGTTTCGTAATCGTCCACGCAGGCCGGGAAGCGCTCGGTGAAATCCTCCAGAAAGTCCAGCACGGAGCCTTGGCGATTGCGGTTCAGCCGCTGCACCTCGTTGGCGGAGCGGAACTTGGACTCCTTGTGCATGGGCATGCTGTCGGGCAGATCGCGGTTGACACCGCCGACGCGATAATAGGTGGCGTGCAGGCGGGCACCGGAAACCGCCTCGTAGACGTCCATCAGATCCTCGCGTTCACGGAACGCGTACAGGAACATGGTCATGGCGCCCACGTCGAGACCGTGCGCACCGATCCACAGCAGATGGTTCAGGATGCGGGTGATCTCATCGAACATGGTGCGGATGTAAAGGGCGCGCTCCGGCACCTGGATGCCCAGCATCTTTTCCACCACCATGCAGTAGGCATGCTCGTTGCACATCATGGACACGTAGTCGAGACGGTCCATGTAACCGATGCTCTGGCTGTAGGGCTTGGACTCGGCCAGTTTCTCGGTGCCGCGGTGGAGCAATCCGATATGCGGATCGGCACGGACGATGGTTTCGCCGTCCATCTCCAGCACCAGGCGCAGCACACCGTGGGCGGCCGGGTGCTGGGGACCGAAGTTCAGGGTCAGGTTCTTGATCTCAGGCATCGGCCGCGCCCTCCCCCTGTGACTGATAACGGGAGTCGTGACGGATCACACGCGGCACCAGCACCCGCTCCTCGATGGATACCGGCTCATAGACCACCCTGCCCTGCTCCTCGTCGTAGCGCATCTCCACGTTACCAATGAGCGGGAAATCCTTGCGGAAGGGGTGGCCGATGAAGCCATAGTCGGTGAGCAGGCGACGCAAATCGGGGTGCCCTTCGAAGACGATGCCGAACAGATCGAATGCCTCGCGCTCGAACCAGTTGGCCGAGTTCCAGATCCCGGTCACCGTGTCGACCATGGGCAGATCATCGTCACCGAGGAACACCCGTACTCGCAGTCGCTGATTATTGGTCACGGACAGCAGATGGTAGACCACGGCAAAACGGTTGCGCGGCTGCCA
Organism: uncultured Chromatiales bacterium; assembly: GCA_964409585.1. Taxonomy (GTDB): domain Bacteria; phylum Pseudomonadota; class Gammaproteobacteria; order JACKNK01; family CAYPEH01; genus CAYPEH01. The sequence goes on from CAYPEH010000028.1 coordinate 5,084, forward strand.
GACGGTGGTGTCCCGTGCGCTGCTGCGGCCGCGGCTGAAGCCGCTGCTGGAGGATTCATCGGTGGCCCACTCGACCTGGCCATAGGTGGAATAGTCCACACCGCACAGATCGACCAGCATCTCGAAGGCGAAATCGTGCTCGTCCCGCAGGGCCGTTGCCACCTCGGTCAGCCTGTCGGCGGCCACTTCCACCGTCACCTCACCGTGGGTGACGGCGCAGTAGCGCAGGGCATCGCCGAAGCGTTCCTTCAGGCGCGCGGCCAATGTATCGACAGAAGAAGCCATGATTCTCCTTGGTTTATGTGCGCGCAATGGTGTTGGTACGGCGGATCTTGTTCTGTAACTGAATGATTCCGTACAGAAGCGCTTCCGCAGTCGGCGGACAGCCCGGCACGTAGATATCCACCGGCACTACCCGGTCACATCCGCGCACCACCGCATAGGAGTAGTGATAGTAACCACCGCCGTTGGCGCAGGAGCCCATGGAGATCACCCAGCGCGGCTCGGCCATCTGGTCATAGACCTTGCGCAGGGCTGGCGCCATCTTGTTGGTCAGGGTGCCTGCCACGATCATCACGTCGGACTGGCGGGGACTGGGACGGAAGAGGATGCCGAAACGATCCAGGTCGTAACGGGAAGCACCGGCCTGCATCATTTCCACCGCGCAACAGGCCAGACCGAAGGTCATGGGCCACATGGAGCCGGTGCGTGCCCAGTTGATGAGCTTGTCGGCGGAGGTGGTGACCCAACCCTTTTCAAGAACACCTTCAATGCCCACGACGCACCTCCCGGGAAGCAAACACCGAAGAAGGGGTTTGAACCGCGACTCGCAGCCGTTCGCATCCCCGCCATGCGGCTCTCCTGCTCATTCCCATTCCAGAGCCCCTTTCTTCCATTCATAGATGAAACCGACCACAAGGATGCCGAGGAACAGCACCATGGCAAGGAAACCGAACATACCGATGGAATCCAGAACGACCGACCAAGGGAATAGGAATGCAATTTCCAGGTCGAAAATGATGAACAGGATGGCGACCAGGTAGAACCGCACATCGAATTTCATGCGCGAGTCTTCGAATGCCTCGAAACCGCACTCATAGGGAGAAATCTTTTGCTCGTCGGGACGGTGGGGGGCGAGGAGAAAACCGAAAAGGATCGGTAGAACACCTGTTGCCACGCCGATGGCGAGGAACACCAGGATGGGCGCATAATTCTCTAGCATGAATGCTCCCTGTTTTGCCCCAAGTGAGTCGCCTGCCTCTGTGAGATTTTGTTGGTCGGCAGGTAGAAAGGTTCGCGCAGTCTAGGCCATGCACTTGATGAATGTCAAGGGCAGCCCAACAGAACTAAACTCAAGCAAATCAATCGGTTAAGGCACTCCCCCCCAACAAAAAAGGCACACGCCCCACCACCGGGACATGCGCCTTTCGCTGGATGGTGCCGACGGCCGGAGTCGAACCGGCACGGCTTGCGCCACTACCCCCTCAAGATAGCGTGTCTACCAATTCCACCACGTCGGCAAAAATCAATCACCCGCCTTATTTTCAGCAGGAGCGTCCGGCACCTTCGGCACCTCGGGCAAGGCCGGCAAATCACTGGATTTTTCCTCAGCCGCCCCATCGACGACAGCCGGCGCAATCGTATCGACCACACTGGTGGGCTTTTCAGCGGTACCGGCCAGATAGGCCAGGGTCAGGCTGGTGATGAAGAACAGCGTAGCGACAATGGCCGTCGCCCGGCTGAGAAAATTCGATGAACCCTGGGCGCCGAACACCGTTCCGGATGCGCCACCACCGAAGGCGGCCCCGGCTTCCGCCCCCTTGCCCCGCTGCAACAACACCAAGGTGATCAGGGCGATGGACAGAAGGACGTGAAAAACGAGGAACAACTGAGCCATGAACAAGCCTCAACCGGCAGCACAAATAGCCAGGAAATCGGCCGCCTGCAGGGACGCGCCACCGATCAGGCCACCGTCGATATCGGCCTGACCGATCAGTTCCGCCGCATTGCCGGGTTTCATGGAACCACCGTACTGGATACGTACCTTGTCGGCCACCTCCTGCTTCAGACCAGCCAGCTTGCCGCGGATGAAGGCATGCACCTCCTGAGCCTGTTCCGGGGTGGCGGTCAGGCCGGTGCCGATGGCCCAGACGGGCTCATAGGCGATCACCGAATCGGCGAAGGCATCGACGCCCTCGAGATCGATGACGGCATCCAACTGACGAGCGACGACCTGCTCGGTCACACCCGCCTCGCGTTCCTCGCGGGTCTCTCCGACGCACAGGATGGGGGTCAGACCGGCGCGACGGGCGGCCGCGAACTTCCTCGCTACCAGTTCGTCGCTTTCACCATACAGGCTGCGGCGCTCGGAATGGCCGACGATGGAATAGGTCACACCGAATTCCTTCAACATGGAACCGGCCACTTCTCCGGTATAGGCACCGGAATCCTGATCACTGACATCCTGGGAACCCAGGCCGATATCCGTGCCCTCGAGCATTTCCGCCACCATCGGCAGATAGACGTAGGGCGCGCACACCACCACTTCGGCATTCTGCACCTGGTCCATACCGGCCTTGATGCCTTCCACCAGGGCGGTAATGCTTTCGATGGAGCCGTTCAGCTTCCAGTTACCGGCAACGATCGGTCGACGCATAGCGGATTCCTAACTCAGGGGGCCAAAATCGTAAGGGCGCGAAGCTTACCGGCGGATGGCTTATAAATCAATTCCCGCCCGGCGTTCCGGGACAAGGGGAAAATTGATCATTCCGCCGCTGCCAGGGCTTCTTCCACGATGCCGACCAGGTGTTCACACACCTGCCTGACCTGATCCGGATCCTCGCCCTCCACCATCACCCGGACCAGGGGTTCTGTACCTGACGGGCGCAGCAGCACCCGCCCGCGGTCGGCCAGGTTCGCTTCGGCTTCACGCACGGCATCCTGCACTGGAACGGATTGGGCAAGATCGATGCGTCTGGGCATGGCCACATTGATCATGTACTGCGGGTACTTGCTCACCGCCGACTTCAATTCATGAAGAGTCCGGTCGGTATTTCGCAGCGCCTCCAATACCTGCAATGCCGCGACGATGCCGTCACCGGTCGTGGTGCGGTCCAGGCAGATGATATGGCCGGAACTCTCACCGCCAAGCACACCGCCCTCCGCCTGGAGCATCTCCATGACATGGCGGTCACCCACCTGAGCGCGGCGGAAGTCGATATTCTTGCGGCCCAGGGCGTGCTCCAGCCCCAGATTACTCATCACCGTACCCACCACCGGGCCTTTCAGATCCTGCCTCTTGTTGCGTTCACGGGCGATGATGTAAAGCAATTCATCACCATCGACGATCTCGCCCTTGTCATCCACCATGATCAGGCGATCGCCGTCACCATCCAGTGCGATGCCCAGATCCGCCTCGTGATCCAGAACACTGGCCTGCAATGCCCCCGGACTGGTGGAACCACAACCATCGTTGATATTCAGCCCGTCGGGCTCGGCGCCAATCACCCAGACATCGGCGCCCAACTCGTCGAACACCATGGGAGCTGTACTGTAGGTGGCGCCGTTGGCGCAATCGACCACGATCTTCATCCCCTTGAGATCCATGCCCATGGGTACCGTGCTCTTGCAGAACTCGATATAGCGGCCGGCCGCGTCATCGACGCGCTCCGCCTTGCCCAGGTCGGCGGAATCCACCGTATCCATGGTCTGGTCCAGTTCCGCCTCGATGGCCAATTCCACATCGTCAGGCAGCTTGGTGCCGTTACTGGAGAAGAACTTGATGCCGTTGTCATAGTAGGGATTGTGCGAGGCGCTGATGACGATACCGGCATCGGCATGCAGGGTGCGGGTCAGATAGGCAATGGCAGGGGTCGGCATGGGGCCGAGCAGGTGGCAGTCGGTACCCGCGGCGGACAGCCCCGCCTCCAGGGCCGACTCGAACATGTAGCCGGATATGCGGGTGTCCTTGCCGATCAGTACCTTACCACCGCCACCGGGGGAGAGCACACGGCCCACAGCCCAGCCAAGCTTGAGCACGAAATCCGGTGTGATCGGTGCCTGGCCGACCCTGCCGCGAATACCGTCGGTACCGAAATAGCGTTTTTTCATCCCCATCCCCGGTTGTTTCTTATGTTCCAAGAAAAAGTGGGGACATTACGCCAGACGGACGCGTAAGGAAACCTCTGATCCATTTTACCAAGCCGAACCTTGTTGGTCCGGCTCTTAGCCAGTCGCAGCGCAGACAGCCGCCACCAGCTTGAGTGCATCCACGGTCTCGGCTACATCATGGGCGCGGATGATCGACGCCCCCTTCATCGCCGCCATGACCGCCACGGCAAGACTGCCGGCCAGCCGATGCTGCACTGGCTTATCCAGAATCGCCCCGATCATCGATTTGCGCGACATGCCCACCAACAGGGGCAAACCGGAGCGTGCCAGTTCATCCAGGTGCCGAAGCAGACTCAGGTTGTGTTCCAGGGTCTTGCCGAAACCAAAGCCGGGATCGATCAGAATGCGTTCGCGCGCGATTCCCGCCGCTTCACAATCGGCCACGCGCAGGAGCAGAAATTCACGCACCTCGGCGACCACATCGTCATAGCTGGGCGCCTCCTGCATGGTGCGCGGCTCCCCCTGCATGTGCATGAGACAGACCGGCACACCGCTGTCGGCCGCGGCGGCCAGAGCGCCTTCCCGGCGCAGGGCATACACGTCATTGATCAAACCGGCGCCGGCTGCAACCGCGGCACGCATCACCCCGGGCTTGCTGGTATCCACCGATACCGGCACCGGAAACTCCGCGGCGATGGCCTCCACCACCGGCACGACCCGATCGATCTCCTCCTGCAAGGAAACCGCTTCAGCGCCTGGACGGGTGGATTCCCCTCCCACATCCAGGATGGCGGCACCCTCCCTGACCATGGTCTCGGCCTGACGCAGGGCATCATCACGGGCAAGGAAACGCCCACCGTCGGAAAAGGAGTCCGGTGTCACATTGAGCACCCCCATCACGCAGGGGGTGGTGAGGTCGAGGGATCTGCCGGCGCAATCCAGGATCATGGCGGGAGATCGGTCCGATGGCGATTGAAGCGGTGTCCCGGCCCCGGGCAACGGGACCGGGACACCGGATGCTCAGTGTTGTCCGGCGGGCTGTCCCACGCCGCCGTCCTGATCCTCTTTGCCGCTGGCATCGATGGTGGCATCGGGACCACCGGTCTTGCCACCGCCATCACTCCAGCCCTCCGGAGGCCGCGGCGTCCTGCCTGCCATGATGTCGTCGATCTGGCTGGCATCGATGGTTTCATACTTGATCAGCGCATCAGCCATGGCGTGGAGCCTGTCTATGTTCTCCTTGAGGATCCGCTCGGCACGCTGGTAGTTGCGGTCGACCAGGGCACGGATCTCCTCGTCGATGGCATGCGCCGTATCATCGGACACATTCTTGTGCTGGGTGACTGAGTGGCCGAGGAATACCTCGCCTTTATCCTCACCATAGGCCAGCGGCCCCATGCGGTCGGACAGCCCCCACTTGGTGACCATGTTGCGCGCAATCTCCGTGGCACGTTGGATGTCGTTCTGCGCGCCGGTGGTGACGGCGTCGGGGCCGAAGATCAGTTCCTCCGCCACACGCCCGCCGAACAGGCTGGAGATCTGGCTCTCCAGGCGCTGCCTGCTATGGCTGTAACGGTCCGCCTCCGGCAGGAACAGGGTCACACCAAGAGCGCGCCCGCGGGGAATGATGCTGACCTTGTGCACCGGATCATGCTCCGGCACACTGCGTCCGACGATGGCGTGACCGGCTTCGTGATAGGCGGTGAGCCGTTTCTCCTCCTCGCTCATCACCATCGTCTTGCGCTCGGTGCCCATCATGATCTTGTCCTTGGCGCTCTCGAAGTCATCCATGTTCACCGTCACCTTGTTGCCCCGGGCGGCGAACAGGGCCGCCTCGTTGACCAGATTGGCCAGATCGGCACCGGAGAAGCCAGGGGTGCCGCGGGCGATGATGGAGGCATCCACATCCTCCGCCACCGGGACCTTGCGCATGTGCACCTTGAGGATCTGTTCACGGCCACGCACGTCGGGCAGCGGCACCACCACCTGGCGGTCGAAACGGCCCGGTCGCAGCAGCGCGGGATCGAGCACGTCGGGACGGTTGGTGGCGGCGATGACGATCACCCCTTCGTTACCCTCGAAGCCATCCATCTCCACCAGTAGCTGGTTGAGGGTCTGCTCCCGCTCGTCGTGCCCTCCCCCCAGACCGGCACCGCGATGGCGGCCCACGGCGTCGATTTCGTCGATGAAGATGATGCAGGGGGCATGTTTCTTGGCCTGCTCGAACATGTCGCGCACACGGGAGGCGCCGACACCGACGAACATCTCGACGAAGTCGGAACCGGAAATCGTGAAAAACGGCACCTTGGCCTCGCCGGCGATGGCCTTGGCCAGCAGAGTCTTGCCCGTGCCGGGATTGCCCACCAGCAGCACGCCGCGGGGGATCTTGCCGCCGAGGCGCTGAAACTTCCCGGGATCACGCAGGAATTCCACCAGTTCCTCGACTTCCTCCTTGGCCTCTTCCACGCCGGCCACGTCGGCGAAGGTCACCTTGACCTGATCCTCGCCGAACAGGCGCGCCTTGCTCTTGCCGAAGGACATGGCCCCCCGACCGCCCGCGCCACCCTGCATCTGCCGCATGAAGAAGATCCACACCCCGATCAGCAGCAACATGGGGAACCAGGAAATGAAGATCTGCATCAGCACGGACTGACGCTCTGGTGCCGAGGCATCAATGTCCACACCGGCATCGAGCAGGTCACCGATCAGACCGGGATCACCAGGACTGTAGGTGGTGAAGTGCTGGTTATCCACCAGGGTGCCGTTGATGGTGCGCCCGTCGATGCGGACGGACTGCACGCGCCCACTCTTCACCTCTTCGAGGAACTGGGAGTAGGAGTATTCGTGGGCGGGAGATGTTCTCGGGCCGAAACTGTTGAACACCGACATCAACACGACGGCGATGATCACCCACATGATCAGATTCTTGGCAATGTCGTTCAAGGTTTGCTTTCCCTCGGTAACGGGAGACCGCCCCTGCATGCATAACTTTTTGTTTTAAAAGCAAAAAAATGATTCGGGGCGTAATAGGTTAGAACCATACTATAGTTTGAAGTTCCTCGCCAGCGCGTATACTTCACGGGAACGCGGCCGCGAGGCCCTGGGCTTGCGGATGGTTACGCGGCCGAAGGCGCCACGAAGTTCCTTGAGAAAATCATCGAATCCTTCCCCCTGGAACAGCTTCGTCAGGAACGACCCGCCGGGTCTGAGCACGTCCCGCGCCAGCATCAGGGCCAGTTCCGCCAGATACATGGACTTGGCCTGATCGGAGACGACGATACCGCTGATATTGGGCGCCATGTCGGACATTACAAAATCCACGCCGCCGTCGCCGATGATATCCATCAGTTGCCGCAACGCTTCGTCCTCGCGGAAATCACCCCGGATGAAATCCACGCCATCCAGCGGTTCCATGTCCAGGATATCCATGGCCACCACCCGCCCCTTCCGGCCGACCACCTTCCTGGCATACTGGCTCCATCCGCCTGGAGCCGCACCCAGGTCTACCACGGTCATGCCCGGTTTCAATACCCGGTCTTTCTGCTGGATTTCCTCCAACTTGTAGACTGCGCGGGAACGATAGCCCTCCTTGCGTGAACGCTTGACGAACTCATCCTCGAAGTGTTCCTTCAACCAGCGGCCACTGCTTTTGCTACGCGCCATATGACACAATCCCCGCTATCGCAACCGATCGAAACAAACCTTTACCTCCAACCCGCACTGACGCAGCCCCATGAATCTGAGCAAGAAACAGCAGCATTATCTCCGCGGCCTGGGCCACTCGTTGAAACCCGTGGTCACGGTGGGCGACAAGGGCCTCAGCGAAAGTGTACTCAGGGAACTGGATCTGAGCCTCGGCCACCATGAACTAATCAAGGTGAAGATCCGCGCCGGGCGCGAGGACCGCCCCACCCTGACCGACCGGATCCTGAAAGCCAGCGGCGCCACCCTGATCCACTCCGTGGGTCAGATGATCCTGCTGTTTCGCCGCAACCCCGACAGACCCCGCATCACCCTTCCCTGACGAACATCGACCCGGTCTATTGACAACCAGATACAGCCCCATCAGGCTGACCGGCAGACGTTCCCCGATGCCCCAAATCATCGATATCCATCCATGGGCCCTGCCGGGCGCTTCGCCACCTGATCACGCAGATACACCGGCATGGCCTGTTCCGCGGGCAATGCCTCGCCACGCTTGAATGCAATGGCGGCCAGTCTGGCAACCGCCGAGGCGCGTGGCAGGAACCCGGCATCCGAACCGGCCAGGGAACTGCCCAGACGCTCCGCCAGTTCATCGGCATGGCTTCCCCAGGCACTGCCCACACCGTACCAGCCTCCACCAGCGGGCAGTGGCACCTCAGCGGGAGCCATCACCCGCTCCTCCCCCAACAGAACCACGCCCCGCTCCCTGTCGGCCTCATAGGCTCCCCAGTAGACCTCACCCATGCGCGCATCGATGGCCGCCAATACACGCCGATGCCCCAGCAGTGTGACGGCCTGTTCGGCCATGGCAGCCAGATCGGAAACCGGCAGGACCGGCAGGCCGGCGCCGAAGGCCAGGCCCTGCGCCACACTGACGGCAATGCGCACACCGGTGAAACTGCCCGGTCCCCGACCAAAGCCGATGGCATCCATCTGCGCCAACCCCATACCGGCGGATCGCAGCAGATCCTCGACCACGCCCAGCAACAGCCGTGCGTGCTCGCGAGGCGCCACGCGGTAGTCCTCCACCACTTCCCCATCGATGGACAAGGCCACCGAACAGGCCTCGGTGGCGGTATCCAGGGCCAGAATTTTTGTCATCGGTCTTTACGATTGAGTGACAAAGCGTGTAAAACACTACTTTGGGTGTGCAATAAAAAGCGCCTCAACTCTAAGGAGGGAAATGCTCCCATGTTTGATTTCCTCAAACGGTCCAAAGCGGACGATCACCCGGTACCCGCTGCCACCGCCAATGAGCAACGTCAGGCCGCACCGGGGACGCAAGTCTACTACCATGACGACCTGATCCAACAGCTCACACAGGAGCACCGGGAACTGGTCAAACTGTACGGCAACATCGGCACTGCCTATGAGAAGGGCGAAATCGGCAAGGTCCGGCGTCAGTTGGAAGAATTCGGTGACATGCTGCGCGGCCATCTGCTGTCCGAGAACATCAAGCTGTACGTCTACCTCAAGCACGTTCTCGAACAGGACGAAGAAAACACCGCCATCATGCAGCAGTTCCGCACCGAGATGCAGCATATCGGCAAGGCCGTCACCGCGTTTCTGCAGAAATACACCGAAAGGGACTGGGACGATGCCTTGCGGTCCTCGTTCGGGAACGAGTTCGCCGAGGTGGGCAAGGTTCTCACCCGGCGCATCGAGACCGAGGAACAGACCCTGTACCCGCTGTACATGCCACCCGACGCCTACTAATTAACCCGGCCACCCAATAGTCAGGTTAATAAACCGGGGCATCCCCCCGGAAAAAGCGTTCCACGTCCCCCACATCCCGCGTCACCGGCATCGGCGGCAGGCTGCGCAGAAACACGCGTCCATAGGACATGCGTGTCAGGCGTGGATCACACAGCATCAGCACACCGCGATCATGGACGTCACGGATCAGGCGTCCGACACCCTGCCGCAGGGCGATCACCGCGCGCGGCAACTGAAAATCACGGAACGGCTCCTGCCCCGCCGCGCGCAGGGCCTGCATGCGCGCCTGCAAGACCGGATCACCGGGCGAGGCGAACGGCAACCGGTCGATGATGACACAGGACAGCGCCTCGCCACGCACATCCACCCCCTCCCAGAAGCTGGAGGTACCCAGCAACACAGCGTTGTCCAGAGCGCGGAAACGTTCCAGCAACTGGGCGCGCGGCATGCTGCCCTGCACCAGCAGCGGAAAGGCACTGCGTTCCCACAACAACTCCTCCGCCTCGCGCAGGGCCCGGTAACTGGTAAACAGGAGGAAGGCCCGCCCCCCACTGGCCGCCAGCACCGGCAGGGCCGACTCCACCACCGCCCTGGTATACCCCTCCTGGTTCGGATCGGGCATCGACGGGGGCAGATACAACAGCGCGTTGTTGCGATAGTCGAACGGGCTGTCCAGGCACTGGGTAGCCGCCTCTTCCAGGCCCAATTGCCGGGCGAAATGATCGAACCGCCCGCCCACGGACAGGGTCGCCGAGGTAAACACCCAGGCGGCATGATGAGATTCGATCCAGCCACGGAAGGTATCGGCCACGCTCAGTGGGGTGAGATAAAGCGCAAAGGAGCGGCTGAAGGTTTCGAACCAGTGGATATACCCGTCGTCCCCTCCGGCGGTAACCAGGGCGTAGCGTTCCAGAAGGGTCAGCACGCGTTGATGGCAACTATCCAGCCCCTTGCCGCGCCCGGATGCCGCCTCCAGCTGTCCGCCGAGCCCGAGCAACGCATCTTCCAAGGCTGCCATGGCGTTGCGTACCGGTTCGCTCTTCTCCACCTCGTGCCAGGCCGCACGCCTGGGGCGATCCCCCAAGGCCAGACGCAGATCCAGCACGGCCCTTTCCAACCGGTCGGCGGCAGCGGGCAGATCGGGCATATCCCCGGCTTCCCGGTAATACTCGTTGCGGCTGTCCCGAACCAGATCCAGCACTTGGCGCGCGCTGAGGGAGATACCGAAAAAGGTCCCCGCCACCTCGGGCAACTGGTGTGCCTCGTCGATGATGAAGGCGTCGGCCGCCGGCAGGATCTCACCAAATCCCTCCTCCCGCAGGGCCATGTCGGCACAGAGGAGATGGTGATTGACCACCACCACATCCGCTTCCTGAGCGGCACGGCGGGCATGCAGCACATGACACTCGTCGTAGTGATCGCAATCGCTCCCCAGGCAGTTGTCCACCGTGGAGGTCACCTGCGGCCAGACCGGTGAATCCTCGGCAATGAGCGGCAGCGTGGAAACATCCCCCGTCAGGGTATGCCTCGACCACTCGCGGACCCGGACCAGATCGGCCGCCAGCCCGCTGCCATGGGCATGTGCCTGTTCGGCGACCTGCAGCCGATGCAGGCAGAGGTAATTGGCCCGTCCCTTGAGCAGTGCGCTGCGGACCGATGACCCCAGGGCCTCGCGCACCAGCGGCAGGTCCTTGCCGAACAACTGATCCTGCAAATTCCTGGTGCCGGTGGAGATGATGATCTTACGGCCCGAACGCAACGCCGGGAGGAGATAGGCAAAGGTCTTGCCGACACCGGTACCGGCCTCGCTGAGCAGCAGGCTGGCCCCATCGATGGCATCGGCCACGGCATCCGCCATGGCCTGTTGCTGGGGACGTGGTGAGAAGCCCGGCAACAGCCGGGCAAACGGACCTTCGGGACCGAGCAGCTCAGAAGGCCGCAATCAGGGCCTCACCTCGTCGATGTTGATCTGAACCGGCTCGCCGGCAGTTACGGAAACCGGTGATACCAGCCCCTGCAAATCGCCGGCCTGGGGCATGGCATTGCCGCTCTTCGATACGCGGGCGCCCACGGTGACCTGCTTGAAGTTGGACATCTTCATGGCCGGCACCATGGCCATGGAATCATCCAGGGTCACGGTGACGGGCAGATCCTTCACCTGCTTGCGCACAGCGGCCAGCGGCATGGGGGGACCCTGAATGGCGCGGGCGAAGATGAACACGGTATCCTCGGGCGAGGCCATGGAGACCAGCCCCGGGTCCAGTGTCACCGTCACCTGGATGGAGGCCGGAGCGGCAGCCTCGTCTCCGGCCGACGCTTTCGCCCCGGCCTCCTCTTGCGTGGCGGGGGCGATGCCAAGCTTTTCCTCGGCCTGGGCGATCATACGCTGCAATTGGCTGGAAACGGGATTGTCCGCGGGCAGAATGCTCGCCAGGCGACGCCAGCGGTCAACCGCCGTCTGCAAATCACCCGATTGCACCGCGACCACACCACCCACCCAAAGGGCATCGGGGTAATCGGGATCGATGCTCAGCGCCTTTTCCACCAGGTCGGCCGGCTTGCCTTCCCATTTGTTGCCACGGGACAAGGCCAGAGCGGCGGCATAATCGGTCATGATCGGCGCCTGATCACCCAGAATCCGGTAGGCCTCGCGGTAGGCCCGTGCCGCCTGGGGATAATCCTTCACTGCCTGGTAGGAACGGCCCAGCATGATCCAGCCCTCGGCATTATCCGGGTCTGTCTCCATGCGCTTGGCCAGCTTGGCGATCATTTCCTCCACCGAGGCGACCGGCTGCTTGCCCTGGGGGTGGCTGGCGGCGATGGCGGCACTGCCGTCCAGAGCGCGCATGTCACCCAGGGCGAGATACAGGCCAATGGCCATCACCGGAACCAGCACCGCCACCAGCACCGCCGGCAGACGTCCACCACCGTTTCCACCCGTGATTTCATCCGGTTCGCCGGATACATCATCCAGCAATTCCAGCTCCACCTCACGGCGGGCCTGCTCGAACTGTTCCTGGGTGATGATGCCCTCCTCCAGTTCGCGCTCCATGTCACGCAGGCGCTCACGGGCAATGTCCACGTTGATGCCCTTGCGGTCCACCACCTGCTCGGGGCCGCCCCGGAAAAACGACGGGGTGAGCATAATCAGGGCAGCGGCCAGCAGAGCCGCGGCGACTATCCAGAAGGTAACCATCAGCTGTCTTTCTTCTCTGATTCGGCGAGCAGGCGGCGGGCCTTCTCATGGTCCTCCGCGCTGAGTTCGGATGCGGGCGCGGCCCGCCGGCTGTTACGCCTGATCAGGACCACCAGGCCGGCGATACCACCTGCCATGAAAAGGAACGGACCGGCCCACAACAGCATGGTGGTGGACTTGACCGGCGGGCGGTAGAGCACGAAATCACCATAACGGGCGACCATGAAATCGATGATCTGCTCGCGGCTCTTGCCCTGCCGCAGCATCTCGTAGACTTCGCGGCGCAGATCCTGGGCCAGTTCGGCGTTGGAATCGGCCAGGTTCTGGTTCTGGCAGACCAGGCAGCGCAACTCCTCGATGAGTTGCTTGTAGTCCGCCTCCTGCTGGGCATCGGCAAACTCATGTACCTCGATACGCGCCTCGGCACCTAGTGCGGCGAGCGCCAGCACAGCCGCCAAAAACCATTGCTTCACAAGTTTGGAATTCATCATGTAAGCGCACTCAGGCGTCTTCCGCCTCCAGTTGGCGGATCAATGGCAGCAATCGGGTCTGAACGTCCTGCGGCCCCACCGGGCCGATATGTTTGTAGCGGATAATACCCTTCTTATCGATGATGAAGGTCTCCGGTGTCCCGGTGATCCCCCAGTCGATGCCAATGCGCCCGTCCGCATCGAACACGGTGACCAGGTAGGGATTGCCCAGTTGCAGCAGCCAGTTCAATGCCGCCTCGCGATCATCCTTGTAGTCCAGTCCGACGATCGCCACGCCATGCTCGCGCACCATTTCGTTGAGCACGTGGTGCTCGGCACGGCAGGACACACACCAGGTGGCCCACAGGTTGATCAGCCAGACCTTGCCCTTCATGTCCGAGGGCGAGAAATTGGAATTCGGGTCCTGCAGGGTAGGCAGTGAGAATTCCGGTGCCGGCTTGCCGATCAACGGCGAGGGCACCTTGCGCGGGTCCAGCTTGAGTCCGTAACCCAGCAGGGCAACCAGAACGATGAAAATCCCCAGAGGAATCAGATATCGGATACGGCTGTTGCTCATCAGGCCTTGCTCCCCTCGGCTCCGACTGGCGCCCTGGCCAGCCTGGTCACCCGCCGTCCGGCAATGCGGTAGCGGCGGTCGGAGGCCGCCAGGATACCGCCCACGGCCATGAACAGACCGGCCATCCAGATCCAGCGGATGTATGGTTTGTGATAGATGCGCACCGCCCAGGCACCGGTATCGCCCACCGGCTCACCCAGGGCGATATACAGGTCACGGGTCAGCCCCGGGTCGATGGCGGCCTCGGTCATGGGCATGGTCTGCACCCGGTAGACACGTTTCTCGGTATTCATCCAGGCGACCTGCCTGCCCTCCTTGCTGACGATGAAAGTGCCACGCGAGGCGGTGTAGTTGGGCCCTTCCTCGTCATGAACCGAATCGAAATAGAAAGTGTAGCCACCCGCCTCATAGGTCTCGCCGGGGCTCATCTTGACGTCCTTCTCGATGCTGTAGAGGCTGGTCAGGGTGACACCGACGATGAATACGGCGATGCCCAGATGACCCAGCGTCATGCCCCAGAAGGCACGCGGCGTCTTCATCAGCCCCTTCAGCAGGCCCTGCGGGCCGCGGGCGCGCTCGATCAGGTTGGTCAGGTTGGACAGCATCACCCAGAAGGCCAGCACCATGCCGAAAGCGGCGGCTGGTTCATAACGGTCCATGACCACCGCCGGCCAGGCCAGACCCAGCACCAGCGAAGCGATCAGCGGAATCCGCAGGGAACGGATCAGATGCCCCACATCGGCCTTCTTCCAGCGTGCCATGGCGCCAACACCCACCAGCATGGCCACCGGAGCCATGAGCGGGATGAATACGCTGTTGAAGTAGGGGGGACCGACCGAAATCTTGCCCATGTTGAGCGCATCCAGGATCAGCGGATAGAGGGTGCCCAGCAATACCGAGCAGGCGGTCACCAGCAGTAACACATTGTTGACCAGCAGGCCGGACTCACGGGAAAACAGATCGAAGGTGCCGCTGGAACGGATCTGCGGGGCACGCCAGGCAAACAGCGCCAGGGAACTGCCGATGACCACCAGCAGGAACAGCAGAACGAACACACCGCGCTCGGGATCGGTGGCGAAGGCATGCACCGAGGTGAGCACACCGGAACGGACCAGGAAGGTACCCAACAGACTGAGGGAGAAGGTGAACACGGCCAGCAGCACGGTCCACAGCTTGAAGGTGCCTCGCTTCTCCGTCACCGCCAGGGAATGCATCAGCGCCGTACCCACCAGCCAGGGCATGAAGGAGGCGTTTTCCACCGGATCCCAGAACCACCAGCCTCCCCAGCCCAGTTCGTAATAGGCCCACCAGGAACCGAGGGCGATACCGAGGGTGAGAAACACCCAGGCGATGGTGGTCCAGGGCCGCGACCAGCGCGCCCAGGCGGCATCCAGGCGGCCACCGAGCATGGCGGCGATGGCGAAGGCAAAGGCGACGGCGAAACCCACATAGCCCATGTAGAGCATGGGCGGATGGATCACCAGACCGGGGTCCTGCAACAAGGGGTTGAGATCACGCCCTTCCACCGGCGCCGGAAACAGGCGCTCGAAGGGATTGGAGGTCAGGAGCATGAACAGCAGGAAGCCGATGCTGACCAGTCCCATCACGGCCAGCACACGCGCCACCACCTGTTCCGGCACGGCGCGGGAGAACCAACTGACGGCCGCCCCCCAGCCCGCCAGCATCAGCGCCCAGATCAGCAGTGAGCCCTCGTGGGCACCCCAGACCGCGGAGAACTTGTACTGCGGCGGCAAGGCGGTATTGGAGTTGCTGGCCACGTAGAGGACGGAGAAATCGTCATGCAGGAAGGCATAGGCCAGGCAGGCGGTGGAGATGAGCAGGAAGAGAAACTGGGCCTGGGCGGCGGGGCGGGCCACCGCCATCCAGTCCGGCATGCCGCGCTGGGCGCCCACCAGCGGCACGACACCCTGCACCAGGGCGATACACAGAGAGAGGATGAGGGCAAAGTGTCCAATCTCCGGGATCATTGTACCTGCCCCCTCTCGATACCGGCCGGGTGTTTCGAGCCTGGCTTCTTCATGGCATCGGCCACTTCGGGAGGCATGTAATCCTCGTCATGCTTGGCCAGCACCTCTTCGGCCTGGAAGATGCCTCCGTCTCCCATGCGGCCACGCGTGACCACGCCCTGCCCCTCGCCGAACAGGTCCGGCAGGATGCCCGTATAGCGGACAGGAACCCTGGCCTCGTTGAGGACCACCACGAAGCTCACCGTGAGATCCTTGTCGCTGCGCTTGAGGCTGCCTTTCTCCACCAGGCCACCGATGCGGAAGGGGGCATCCCTGGGTGCCTCGCCGGCCAACACCTGGGCCGGGGTGAAGAAGTAGTTGGTGTTGCTGCGCAGGGCCTGGACCACCAGCGCACCGGCAATGGCCACGCCAATGATGGCCATGGCAACAAACACGAATCGTTTCTGACGGGCTTTCATCAATCATCACCTCTGGCACGCAGACGAATCAATCGACCGATGCGGGCCAAAATAGTTCGCCGCTCGCGGCGCAACGCCACGATTTCGGCCACCAGCAGCACCACGCCGACGCCGTAGGAACTCCACACATAGAAGGCGTAACCGCCCTGGGAAAAGAACTCACTCATGCCTTTTGCTCCTGTCCGAGGATCTCCCGCACCCAGGTGGTCTCGGCCTCGCGGCTCAGGATGATGCTGCGTATCCGCATGAATATGGCCGCGAACGAATACGACCAGAGGCCGAAGGTCATGGTCAGCATGGAGATGAGGATATCGGGGTCGATGTTCGACATGGAGGATCGCTGGTGCAGCGCCGAACACTGGTTCGGATCGGGACAGTTGATCGACCAGAAAATCACCGGCACGCACACCAGGCCGACGATGGCCAGCAGCGCAGCCGCCTTGTCGCCACGGCGCGGGTCATCGATGGCCGATTGCAGGGCGATGTACCCCAGGTAGAGGAAAAACAGAATCAGTTCGGAGGTCAGGCGCGGGTCCCAATCCCACCAGGTGCCCCAACTGGTGCGGCCCCAGAAGGCGCCGGTCCAGAGGGCGAGAAAGGTGAAGACAGCACCGGTGGGCGCGGTGGCCTTGGCCATCATGAACGACAGCCGGGTGTTGAACACCAGTCCCAGGGCCGACCAGGCAGCCAGCACCACGTACAGCCACATGGACAGCCAGGCGGCGGGCACGTGGATGAAAATGATGCGGTAATACTCTTTCTGCGGGTTGTTGCCGCCGAGGCGGTCCGGCGTTTCGAAAAAGCCCCAGTAGAGACCGATCCCCACCAGGATCACGGCCACCCAGGCGAACCATGGGATCATCTTGCCCGCGACCGGATAGAAAGTGGCCGGTGAGGATAGTTTGAACCAGTTGAATTTCATCTAGGCAACCAAAACGACGTTATTCCATGGAGATGCGCAGGGCGGCCGCCGCGGCCAGCGGTGCGAACAGCAGGGAAAGCACCAGAAAGGCGCCCAGCAGCGAGAAGTACGGCTGCACATCGGCCACGTCAATGGCGCTTACCGCTACCGCCCCCGATCCGTAGACCAGCACGGGAATGTACAACGGAAGAATCAATAAGGACAGCAGGATACCGCCACCACGCAGGCCGATGGTCAGCGCCGCGCCGATGGCCCCGATCAGGCTCAGGACCGGCGTGCCCACCATCAGGGAAAGCATCATCACCAGCATGGATGTCTCGGACAGATGGTATTGCAGTCCGATCAGCGGAGCGATGATCACCAGTGGCAGCCCGGTCAGCAGCCAGTGGGCCGTCACCTTGGCCAACACCAGTATGGAAAGGGGCTGCGGCGTCATCAGCATCTGCTCCAGGGTGCCATCCGCATGATCGGCGGCAAACAGCCGTTCCAGCGCGAGCATGGAGGCCAGCAGGGCCGCCACCCAGACCACACCCGGTCCCAGCTTGGCGAGGATCTGTTTTTCGGTGCCCACGCCCAGCGGGAACAGGCTGATGACGATGACGAAGAAGAACAGCGCCGTCAGCACCTCGGTGCGCCGGCGCATGGCGAGGATGATGTCGCGCCGCAGGACGGCCATGAAGATCTGCCACATAATCGTTACGCCCCGAGCCTGATTCGCTGAATCTGTCCACTGGTCAAGGGTACTTCCTGGTGGGTGGTGAGGACGGTGATGCCGCCGCCGGCCACATGCCCGGCGATCAGTTGTTGCAGCAACTCCACCGCGTGGACATCCAGGGCAGTGAAAGGTTCATCCAGAATCCACAGGGGGGCATCACTGAGCAACAGCCGCGCCAGGGCGACGCGCTTCTTCTGCCCCTGGGACAGCACCTTGGTAGGCAGATCCTCGAAACCGGCCAGGCCCATGCGGGCCAGGGCATCCCAGACCTTCTCCTCCGCCACGTGGTCACCATCGAGGGCGGCGGAAATACGCAGATTCTCGATCCCGGTCAGGTCGCTCTTGATACCGTTGAGGTGGCCGAAATAGAGCACATCGCGGTGGTAATCCTCGCGCAACCCGTCGGTGTCCCGCCCGTTCCAGCGAATGCTGCCCGCATCGGGGGTCAGCAGGCCGCAGAGGGCGCGAAGCAGCGTGGTCTTGCCGCTGCCGTTGTGCCCCTGAACGTGCAGGAGCGTGCCGGGGTCGACACGGAAACTCAGCCCGGCAAACAACAACCGGTCACCTCGGCGGCACTCCAGATCAGCAACTTCGAGCATAAAGGTTATCGGTACGGGAACCGGGTTCGGTAAAAGCGCGACACACTACCGATTGTGCCACCATTCCTCAACCGTAAGCCATGCACCCAGGCCCCGTGATGGATTACGACGCATGGCACAAGCCATTGATCTGTCTTGCCATATGAAAATCCCCGCCAGACCGGGTGGGTATGGCTGCGAATTTTCATCATGC
>CAYPEH010000029.1:0-23721 GCA_964409585.1 uncultured Chromatiales bacterium
TTGGTGGAGGCGGGGGGAATCGAACCCCCGTCCGCGAGCCCTCCGCCTTCGGCTCTACATGCTTAGTCGAGTCTATTGAAGTTTAACCGTACGCCACCCGACCGACAGGGCACGCGGTACGGCGATTCCGGTAAGGTTTTAACGAATCCGCCCCGGACGTGCTTCATCGCGATCTTGTGAAGGATGACACCTGAATGTCCCGAGGGACTCTGGACGCACAAGCACGGCTCCAGTCAGATGGCTCTCCACCGGTGTTTAGGCGGCGAGAGCGTAGTTGTCGTCGTTGGCAACTATATGTGTTACAGATGGATTTACGAGGGAATCTGTGTCCTCGGCATGCACCTCAGGTTTTGTAACCCACGTCGAAGCCAGGTCGCCCCCTGGGTGAGAGGTAAGACAGTATAGCCATGGCTTTAGTTCCCGGCCAGCGGGTTGGTTCCTTCATCAACCCCTTTTCAGCAGCCGCTGTTTGTCACGCTGCCAGTCCCGTTCCTTGATGGCGGCCCGTTTGTCGTATTCCTTCTTGCCCTTGGCCAGGCCGATTTCCAGTTTTGCCCGGCCTTTCTTCCAGTACAGGGACAGCGGGATCAGGGTGTAGCCGCGCCGTTCCACGGCGCCGATCAGGCGGTCCAGTTCCTGCCGGTGCAGCAGCAGTTTGCGGGTCCGGGTGGGGTCCGGGTGTATGTGGGTGGAGGCGGTGGGCAGCGGGGTGATGTGGGCGCCGAACAGCCAGGCTTCACCTTCCTTGATCAGCACATAGCTCTCGGTCAGTTGTACCTTGCCGGCACGCAGGCTTTTCACTTCCCAGCCCTGCAGGGACAGCCCCGCCTCGATGCGTTCCTCGACATGGTAGTCGTGGCGCGCCTTTTTGTTGAGGGCAATGGTACTGCCGCCGGCGCCCTTGGTCTTTTTTCGTTTTGCCATGGGCGGGGATTATATCCTCATGCCATGCCCGGCGTGGTTACTGTGTTTCCCGTTGGCTGGCGCTGCGGCCGAGGAATTCGTTCAGTCCGTGTATTTTGGGCGTGGCGGTCTCCGTGAATCCGGGCGGTTCCCTGGTGACCGCCCAGTAGTAGGGTTCGCGCCCCTTCAGGCATTCGGCGGGCAGCAGTGCCCGCCGCCAGTCCGTCAGGCCCCGGCGGTAGTGGCCGTCGGGTGTGTCGAATGCGGCCACCCGTTGTCCGTCGGTCAATGCCTGCAACAGTTCGGTGGGGGCGCCTTCGTCCTGCGCGATCTCCAGCTGAACCCGCATGTCTTCCTGGGTCTGCACGATCATGCGGGCGCAGCGTCCGTCCGCGTCCACCATGAGCAGGCCCATGGGGTGGGGCAGCAGGTAGTATTCGATGAATCGTTCCCGTTCCAGGTAGGCGAACAGCCACTCGGCGAATGCCGGGTCCTCCAGCCAGCAGGGGGAGACGGCCGGTGGGGTGCAGGCCAGTGTGGGGATGGTGCTCCAGCGGAAGTATTCCTTTTGGGCCGTGCGCAGGAGTGTGGCGAGGAAGCCCTGGATGCCGGCGCTCCGGTCGTCCAGATAGTGGACCATGAGCCTCGTGTCGTGGGCAGCCGTTTCCGGCAGCTGCTTGCCTGTTTCCAGCAAGGCCAGCCGGATGACCGGGGTGTCGGTGAGTACCTCCCTCAGGTGTTGGTAGTCCCGGTCTCGTGGGGGCGTGGTGATGACCACCGTGGACAGGGTTTCAAACCGCCACCGGTCGAATACGGTCAGGTGGATGGCGGACAGGTCGATGCCGATGACGTGTTCCAGTTCGGGCAGGCCGACCTGGTGTGTATGGTCGGTGAGCAGTCCGGTGCCGGGCCGTTGCGGGCGGGGAGGGCGGGACAGTTCCGCCAGTGCGTGACGGACGGTGGGGAACCGCAGTAGCAGCAAGGACGGTTGCAGCCGTTCCAGGGCCTGGGCGATGGGCGACGGTTCCCCGATCACGGCGATCCGGGTGGGATGGAAGAGGCACGGACAGGCTTGGAGAAGTGCCATGGGCAACACGTTGCGCTCTGCGGCGCTGTTTTCTATCGCGGTTTATGGAGGGCGCAGTGGGTGGCCGTTTGTTCGGGTGCCGCCGATGTGTTTTCTTTCCCGCGCCAGTTTTCCCGTGGGTTGGCGGCCAGTATGGCGGCGAGCAGGAGCCCCAGGCAGCCACCACTGAGAAAGCCGAGATAGAAGATCAGAAGACCTGACATGGCTGTACCTCCTTGTCTTCATGCGGGTAAAGTCACCGCCCGGTTGGCAAAAAAATGGCCATGGACGATGAGAACGTAAGCTGCATCCATGGCCGTGTGCCATTGGGCACGAATGTCACCCGGCGGGCAGGGAAGCACCGGGTTGGCGAGGGTGAAAGTACTGCCTGCCTGCGGTCAAGTCAACAGAAACGAAATAAAAGACGCAAAAACGACAGGATCAGAATCATATCTGATGGTTTGTGGGTGCTGTCGGGTGGTCGATGGAGAAAGGATGGCAGAGAAAAAAACAGCGAAGTATCGGAAGAGCCGTATGGTGAACGGGTCGGCTGGCGGGGATCTGGCCGATCGTATCCGTCTCATTGCGGACCGGGTGGGACGCGCCGGTCTGAGCCGGGTCGCGGGTGTGTCCGAGGCGCAGATCTTTCGTTACATCAGCCGCGAGAATGAACCCAAGGTGTCGGTGCTGCTGCGTCTGGCGGAGGCGGCGGGGGTCCGGGTCGAATGGCTGGCGACAGGAAAGGGGGCCATGGAAGCCGATGGAGCGGGTGATGCCTCGGAGCTGGACGAGGAACTCCTGATCCGCATTCTGGCCGGTCTGGATGCCGTCTGCGACGAGCGCGGGATCGAATTGCAGCCCGATGCGCGTGCTCGCTTCTCCGTGGCCATCTACCGTCAGGTGATGGCGACGATTTCCGACGGGGAGGACCGGGAGGCGATGGTCGATGCGGTCATCGACGGCATTCGGCCGCTGCTGGACGGGGTGACGGCGGTCAAGGAGGGGGCGTTGCGTTTCGATGGGGACGGGTAGCCGCCGCCGGTCCGCCGTTCGGGGCCGGCGCTTGAGCCTGCGCCCGGTTTTCCCCACAATCCCCCCGACTCATCGACCGGCAGGGGGGATTCATGAATCAACGCCGTACTTCCATTCATGGGGAATGGTCTTCGCGCCTGGCCTTTACTCTGGCGGCCACCGGTTCCGCGGTCGGGTTGGGGAATATCTGGAAGTTTCCATACATCACCGGCGAGAACGGCGGTGGTGCCTTCGTTCTGGTCTACCTGGCCTGCATTGCCATCATCGGCATCCCCATCATGATGTCGGAGGTGCTCATCGGCCGGCGTGGCCGGCAGAGCCCGATCAATACCATGCGCACCCTGGCGGAGGATGAGGGGCGCAGTCCGCTCTGGAAATACCTCGGTTGGGGGGGCGTGATCGCCGGTTTCCTGATCCTCTCCTATTACAGCGTCATCGCCGGCTGGGCGCTGGCCTATGTGTTCCGCGCCGCCGGTGGCGCCTTCACCGATGTCACCGCCGACGGGGTCAGCGCCATTTTCAGCGGCCTGGTCTCCGACCCGGAGCGGCTGCTGGCCTGGCATACGGTGTTCATGGTCATGACCACGGTGGTGGTGGCGCGGGGGGTGCGTTCCGGGCTGGAGCAGGCCGTGCGGGTGTTGATGCCGGCCTTGTTCGTGCTGCTGGTGGTGTTGCTGGGCTATTCCATGAATACCGGCCATTTCCTCGAGGGGCTGGATTTCCTCTTTTCCCCGGATTTCGAGAAGCTGTTCACCCGCTGCACGGTCGTGGACGGTCAGGAGCAATGCGGTTTCAGCGGTGTTCCCATGCTGGTGGCCATGGGCCATGCATTCTTCACCCTCAGCCTGGGCATGGGTGCCATCATGGTCTATGGCTCGTACCTGCCTCATGATGCCTCCATCGCCAAGACCTCCATCACCATCGCCGTCATGGATACCGTGGTCGCCCTGGTGGCGGGCATGGCTATCTTCCCGGTGGTGTTCGCCAACGGCCTGGAGCCGAGTTCCGGCCCGGGGTTGATCTTTCAGACCCTGCCCATTGCCTTCGGCCACATGCCGGGAGGGGCATTCTTTGGTACCCTGTTCTTCGTCCTGCTGGTGTTTGCTGCCTGGACCTCGGCCATATCCCTGATCGAGCCGGCGGTGGCCTACCTGGTGGAGAACAAGGGCTGGAGCCGTGTCACTGCCGCCACCGGTGTCGGCATCAGCGTCTGGCTGCTGGGGTTGGGGACGGTGTTCTCCTTCAATCTGTGGAGCGGGGTCAAGCTGTTCGGCAAGACGTTCTTCGACCTGCTCGATTTCCTCACCGCCAATATCATGCTGCCCCTGGGTGGCCTGCTGATCGCCCTGTTCGCCGCCTGGATCATGAAGCGCGAGTCCAGCCAGGATGAATTGCAGATGGGCAGCGGCCTGGCATTCCGTCTGTGGTACTTCGTCATCCGCTACATCACCCCGGTGGGGGTGATCGTGGTGTTCCTCAATGCCATCGGTGTAATCTGAAAGATGAGCACCATCAATCGCAGCATGTTGGTTCCGTATTCGGCGGCGGAGATGTTTGCCCTGGTCAACGATATCGAGTCCTATGGCCAGTTCCTGCCCTGGTGCGAATCGGCCAAGGTATTGTGGCAGGAGGGCGACGAGCTGCGTGCCAGCATCGAACTGGCCCGTGGAAACGTGCGCAAGAGCTTCACCACCCGCAACCGTTTGCAGGCGGACAAGATGATCGAGATGCGCCTGGAGGAAGGGCCGTTCCATCATCTGGAAGGTTTCTGGCGTTTCGACCGCCTGGGTGAAAGCGCCTGCAAGGTCTCCCTGGACATGGAATTCGAGTTTTCCAGTAAGCTGGTGGGCCTCGCCTTTGGCCCCATTTTTACCCAGGTGGTCAATAATCTGGTGGATGCATTCCTGAAAAGAGCGGTAGAGGTGTATGGCAAACGCTGAACAGATGCGAGTGGAGGTGGCCTATGCTCGTGCGGACGAGCAGGTCCTCCTGGAGGTCCAGGTGGCGGCGGGAACGACGGTGGAGGGGGCCATCGAGGCCAGCGGTATCCTGCAACGGTTTCCCGAGATCGATCTGACTGCGCAAAAGGTGGGGGTATACGGCAAGCTCGCCAGGCTGGATACCGTTCTGCGGGAGGGTGACCGGGTGGAGATCTACCGGCCCTTGATTGCCGATCCCAAGGAAGTGCGCAAGAAGCGTGCGGCGGAGGGCAAGAAGATGAAGAAGGGAGCCGGTTCGTCCTGAGGGCACCTCGGATCCAGTCGTTACCCGCCTGGATCCGAGTCCCCTTCCGGGGTGTGTCCATTGGGGGAAGGATGAAAATCCATGGCTTGCGAGAGCATCGATGCCACCCTTCCCCCAAACCCCCATCCCCCGGTACGGGTTCAGAGCTTCCCTGGGCTTGGAGCCCGGAGGGCCGTCAGTCGTCACCCAGCCCGATCAGGTCCTTCAGTTTCTGGAACAGGCCCTTTTCCTTCAATGCGCCTTCCGGCACCACCACGCTCTGGTTTGCGTTCGTATCCTCTTCGGTGATTTCATCCGCCGCTCGTGGGCGCATGTCACCGGCGATCTGCGTAAGCCGGTCATTCTCGAAGAACAAGGTCACCCGGTGCTGTTCACGCTCTTCGCCACCGGACTGATTGGTGTAGAGGTAATCCCAGCGGTCCTGGTGGAAGGGATCGACCAGCACCGGGGTGCCCAGGGACAAGCGTACCTGCCGCTTGGTCATGCCGGGGCGCAGCTTGTCGACCATCTCCTGGGTGATGATGTTGCCCTGCTGGATGTCGATGCGGTACACGCCTGGCAGTTTGTAATCACCGCAGGCGCTCAGCCCAAGGCTTGCAACCGTCAGTATGGGGATGAGAAGCTTTTTCATTATGAATCGTGAGGACCGCTCCCATGGGGAGCGGCGATAATACCCCAAAACGGGGGACACCGGAGAACTCCACTTGGAATCCATCGATCTGCGCAAGGCGGGGCTGAAGGTCACGCTGCCGAGAATGAAGATTCTCGGCATCCTCGAATCGGGGGAGCAGCGCCATTTCAGTGCCGAGGACGTGTACCGCGCCCTGCTGGAGGCCGGCGAAGAGATCGGTCTGGCCACGGTCTACCGGGTGTTGACACAGTTCGAGGGCGCGGGTCTGGTGGAGCGCCACCATTTCGATTCAGGGCACTCGGTGTTCGAGTTGAAGGCGGGGGAACACCATGACCATATCGTCTGCATGGATTGCGGCCGGGTGGTGGAGTTCGTGGACGAGATCATCGAGAAACGCCAGCACAAGCTGGCGCAGCAGGAAGGATTCGAGGTGGGTGATCATGCCCTGATCATCTATGGCCGCTGTACCACCAGGGATTGCCCCTATCGCAAGTGATACGGATCCGGGGGCTCAACCCCCGGCCTTGCCGATCATCTCTTCCGCGTGGGCGCGTGTCTGCGCGGTGATCTCCACCCCTCCGAGCATGCGCGCCACTTCCTCGATGCGGTCATCCGTGTCCAATGCCTGGATGTCCGTGCGGGTGGTTTCGCCATCGGTCCGTTTGCGTACGAACAGGTGGTGGTGGGCCTGGGCGGCCACCTGGGGCAGGTGGGTCACGCACAGCACCTGGCGATCTTCCCCCAGGGCGCGCAGGCGCTGGCCGACGATTTCCGCCACACCGCCGCCGATACCGGTATCCACTTCGTCGAAGATCAGGGTCGGTATCCGTCCCTGGCGGGCGGCAATGACCTGGATGGCCAGGCTGATACGGGCCAGTTCACCGCCGGATGCCACCTTGGTCAGGGGCTTGAGCGGCTGGCCGGGGTTGGTGCTGACCAGGAATTCGATGCGCTCGAGGCCATGGGCGGTGAAGCGTTCCGGGTCCGGGGTCTCCAGGACCACGGAAAAACGCCCGCCGGGCATGCCCAGGCCATCCATCACCTCGCTCACCCCTGCGCTCAGGCGTTCAGCCGCCCGTTGGCGCGCCGCGCCCAGGCGCTGCGCGAGGGAACGGTAGCTGGCCGCCAGTTCATCGACCTGGCGTTCCAATTCGTCCGCGCGTTCATCGGCCTGATCCAGGCCGGCCAGTTCGGCGCGCATGGAATCCAGCAGTTCCGGCAGTTCGGTGGGGTCCACGCGATGTTTGCGGGCCAGATCGTGGATATCGCCCAGACGCTGTTCCACCCATTGCAGACGTGCGGGATCCAGGTCCAGGCTGTCGCGGTACTGGCGCAGTTCGTCGGCCGCCTCCTGTACCTGGATCAGCGCCCCCTCCACCAGTTGGCGGGCGTTGTCGAGGGCTGCGTCCAATGGCGCCAGATCGGCCAGGTCACGGGCGGTGTTGCTGAGGGTGCTGTAGACGGCGCCATCTTCCATTTCGTACAGCCGCGCCAGGGCCGCCTCGCAGGTACTGAGGAGGCGGCCGGCATTGGCCAGACGGTGGTGTTCCGCCTCCAGTTCCCGAAGTTCACCGGCGCCCAGGCCCAGGCCCTCCAGTTCCCCGATCTGAAAACGCAGCAGATCCATGCGTTCGCCGCGCTCACGCGTGTCGCTGCGCAGGTCGGCCAGCCGCCGGGCCGATTCGTGCCAGTCGTGATAGATGTCCGCAAGCTGGCTCAGCAAGTCTCCATGGCCGCCGTAGGCATCCACCAGTTGGCGCTGCATGTCGCGTTTCAGCAGCGACTGGTGCTCGTGCTGGCCGTGGATATCCACCAGCATCTCACCCAGTTCGCGCAGGGACTGCATGTTGACCGGCCGGCCGTTGATGTAGCCACGGGAACGTCCTTCGGCGGTGACGATGCGGCGCAGATGGCATTCGTCGCCCTCGTCCAGGTCGTTCTCGCGCAACCAATGGCGTGCTTCGGTGTTGTCCCGCAGGTCGAAGCTGACGTCGATCTCGGCGCGATGGCTGCCGTGGCGCACGGTGCCGCTGTCGGCCCGGTCACCCAGGGCCAGACCGAGGGCGTCGATGAGGATGGACTTGCCGGCGCCGGTCTCGCCGGTCAGGGCGGTCATGCCCGCGCCCAGTTCCAGTTCCAGCCGGTCCACGATGGTGAAATCCCGGATGTGAATGTGGCTCAGCATGGCGCCTGCCTTCCGGGGCCGGACCGCCGGTTGCGTCCACCCCAGCCGAGTTTTTCCTGCAAGATGTGGAAATAGTCGTAGCCGGGCGGATGCAGCAGGCGCACGGTCTGTTCCATGCGCCGGATCTCGATGCGGTCACCTGGCTGCAGCTTCATGTTGTCCTGCCCGTCCAGGGTGACCTGGGCGCCGCTTTCATGGGGATCGGTGATCTCCAGGCTGATGTGGGCATCGGCATTGACCACCACCGGCCGGTCGCTGAGGGTGTGGGGGCAGATGGGTACCAGCACCACGGCCTCCAGGCTGGGGTGGAGCAGGGGGCCGCCGCCGGACAGGGCATAGGCGGTGGAGCCGGTGGGCGTGGCGACGATCAGGCCGTCGGCGCGGTGGGTGGTGACGAAACCACCGTCGATGTAGGTGGACACTTCCACCATGCGGGCCACGTCCTGCTTGTGGACGACCACGTCGTTGAGGGCGCGGAAGTGGCCGATCGCCCGGCCTTTACGGTTGACCACGGCCTCCAGCAGAAATCGTTGCTCGCAGATGCATTCCCCCGCCAGGGCCTGGTCGATGGTCTCGCACATGGCATCGGGGGAGATGTCCACCAGGAAACCGAGGCGGCCCAGGTTGACGCCGAGGATGGCCACGTCCAGGTCCGCCAGAGAGCGGGCGGCGTTGAGCAGGGTGCCGTCGCCACCGACCACGATCACCAGTTCGCATTCCCGTCCCAGGGTGCCGCGGTCGGCGGTCTCCATGCCTTGGTCGCCGATCTGGTCGGCGGTACCGGCATCGAGCAACACGCGCAGACCCTTCCGGTCCAGGTGTGAATGGATGGCAACCAATTCTCCGGCAACACCGGGGTCGCCGTATTTTCCAATCAGTCCTATGGTGCGGATTTCTGTATTCACGGTCATGTCACCAGCCGGATTACAGCGCATCATACTAAGGAAACTCTGATCAAGTCGCTACGCGCCCCGATCAGAGTCCCCTTCCGGGGATTGCTTATTGGGGGAAGGATTAAAATCAATAACTTACGGGAACTCGGACGCACCTTTTACCCCAAACTCCCTTCCCCCGGTATTTGTTCAGGGTTCGGGTTATCAGCCTGATACCGGCTGTTGACAATATGAACAGGTCGCGAAAATATATAAGCAATCAATCACTCACAAATTGTGGTAATGGGAAAACCCCACGAAGAGAGAAAGCAGGAGATCATTCGGAGCGCCTTGGAATTGGCCGCGGAACGGGGCGTGAAGAAGGTCACCACCCAGTTGATCGCCGATCGTGTCGGTATCGCGCAGCCAACGGTGTTTCGCCACTTCAGGACCCGGGATGACATCTTCGCGGGGGCCATCGCCTGGCTTGCCGACAGATTGTTCGGGACGCTGGACGTCATCTTGAACGAGCGCATGCCGCCGGATCAGAGGCTCGAAACGATGATCCGGGCTCAGCTTCAATTCGTGGCCCAACACAAGGGGTTGCCGCGCATGTTGTTCTCGGATCGCCTGCACTTGGAGTCACCGGTGCTCAAGAAGGCGGTTCAGGGCGTAATGGCGGGTTATACCGCTCGGGTCGCCGGGGTGATACGGGCGGGCATGGAATCGGGTTGTTTCGATTCATGCCTGGATCCGGATGTGAGCGCCCGTTATGTGGCGGCCATTGTCCAGGGATTGATCATGCGTTGGTCCATATTCGATTTCGGCTTCCGTCTGGAAGATGAGTCGGCCCGGTTGTGGGATTTCATTCATGCCGCCCTCAAGGACGGCAGTCACTGAGAAATCTCTGAACAAGTCATGTGCGTTCGTCTGAAATCTGAAATCGCCGCCTTCGGTGTTGCAAAACGGGTCAATGGAAGGGTTGTTGCCTGTGTTTTGCACCTGGAAGGCAACGATTTGACCTGTCCAGTCGAACCGCCCCTGGGTTGCTCGGAGGTTCCCTGAAAAACTTGAAGGAGAAGATTTGTGTGCAAATTTTGCTGGGGGACGCTGCTGTTGCTGGTCCTGGTCATTGCCGGTGCGATCTATAAGTTCGGTTTTCTCGGCAGTACTGTGCCGTCGCGGGATGGGCGCGTTGCCATTCAGCTGACGGCGGACGAACGCAATCTGGTGTTGTCGGAAATGCGGGCTTTTCTCGAGTCCGTGCAGATCATTACCGAGGGCGTGAGCAATGAGGACATGGAGCAGGTGGCTGCTGCTGCCCGCAGGGTGGGGCTTCAGGCACAGCAGGCAGTGCCTGTGTCACTGATGGGTAAATTGCCGATGGAATTCAAGCAGCTGGGTTTGGATACCCATCGCAAGTTCGATCAGCTCGCCCTGGATGCGCAACAGCTGGGCGCCCCGGAGCATACACTGGAGCAGTTGGGTGTGCTGCTGCGGAACTGTATCGGGTGTCACGCGGGATACCGGTTGGTGGCGGAGCCCTCCTCCCCGTAACGGTCGATGCAGTGCTGTCCGTCTCGTGGGTTACCTCTCCCCCATCTCACCATAGAAAATGAACCAAGAGGCTGAACGGCATGTCTGTTGCCAGTGACGGAAGTGGTGATCACCTGTCTTGACACTTCATTTCACCACTTGATAGCGTGGATCTGGCACTCTCGATGCGTGAGTGCCAGAATCATTCCATCATCAGATCATCAGGCAAGTTCATGCGTAGTGCCCTAGATTGCATACCTGACGACCGTGCCCAGCATCTGCTGCGGTCCCTGGTAGAGCGCTATATCCGCGATGGTCAGCCTGTGGGTTCCCGTACCCTGGCGCGGGATTCCGGCCTCAAGGTCAGCCCGGCCACGGTGCGCAATGTCATGGCCGACCTGGAGGACATGGGTTTTCTCAGTGCGCCGCATACTTCCGCGGGGCGCATACCCACACCGAGGGGCCTGCGCTTTTTCGTCGATAGTCTGCTGTCGGTCAAACCGTTGCACAGCGAGGAAGTGGACGCGATCCGCTCCCAGCTGGGACCCGGGCACGACACCAAGGATCTGGTGGCGACCGCCTCCAACATGCTGTCGAAGATCACCCGTTTGGCCGGTGTGGTCACCGTGCCACGGCGCGAGCACGTGGCCGTCCGGCAGCTGGAATTCCTGCCCCTGTCGTCCAACCGTGTGCTGGCCATCCTGGTGGTGAACGAGAGCGAGGTGCAGAACCGCATCCTGGAGGTGGAGCATCCCTACACCGCCGCCGAGCTGGAACGGGCCAGCAACTACCTCAACGCCCAACTGGCGGGCAAGGATCTGGCGGCGGTGCGCGAGAAGCTGCTGGCGGAGATGCGCGCCGCGCGGGAAGGGGCCAACCAGCTCATGCTGGATGCCATTGGTCTGGCCGAACGGGTGCTGGCTCCCGACAAGGAAGAGGACTATGTGCTCGCCGGCCAGACCAACCTGATGGACCAGGACAATCTGTCCGATGTGGGCAAGCTGCGCCAGTTGTTCGAGGTGTTCCAGGAAAAGCATCAGATCCTGCATCTGCTGGACAACTGCCTGGATGCCCAGGGGGTGCAGATCTTCATCGGCGAAGAATCCGGTAACGAGGTGTTGGAAGAATGCAGCCTGGTTACCGCACCCTACAAGGTGGACGGGGAAGTGGTAGGTGTGCTTGGCGTGATCGGCCCCACGCGCATGGCCTATGGCCGCGTCATCCCCATCGTCGATGTCACCGCGCGGTTGCTGGGAGCGGCGTTGAAGGCACACGCCTGACGCAGCGGCCCTGCACGATTCCTACGGGCGTGAATTTTCGCCCCACCCTTGAAATCCGGGAAGACGTCCCCCATATCGCCAGCAGTCCGCAGTGCCCCGGCACTGCTTCCTTGAGTGTATTTCTACGGAGATCGACCAGATGGCAGACGAGGAAATCCGCGATACGGATTCCCCCGAAGAGGGTGTGGCCGAAGAGACGGCGGCGGAAGAGGTCAGTGTCGAAGAGCTGCAACGGCAACTGGAGGCGGCGCAGCAGAAGGCTGATGACAACTGGAACCAGGTCCTGCGCATCCAGGCGGATCTGGAGAACCTCCGCAAGCGCAGCCTGCGGGATGTGGAAAATGCCCACAAGTTCGCCCTGGAGAAGTTTGCCGTCGACCTGCTTCCCGTACGCGACAGCCTGGAGATGGGGCTGTCCCATGCAGATGATGAGGCCGGGATCGACAGCCTGCGCGAGGGCATGGAACTGACCCTCAAGGCGCTCACCCAGGCTTTGGAGAAATACAACATCGTCGAGGTCAATCCCGTCGGCGAGCGTTTCGACCCGGAGTTGCACGAGGCCATGGCCATGCAGGAGTCCGACGAGGCGGAACCCAATACCGTGCTCACCGTGGTGCAGAAGGGCTATACCCTCAACGGCCGCCTGATCCGGCCGGCCATGGTGGTTGTGGCGCGCGCCTCCGCTTGAACCCAGATAGTCCATTAGGTGACGCGCCCTCGCTTGATCTTTGAATCCACAAGAAATTTTCTTCAGTCGGACAGGGAGCGGGCCATGCCGCTCCTTCAGAAAATTCCTTGTGAATCCAAATCTCCACGCGATCATCACGCCTCCTAAGGGACTATCTGGGTTGAAAAGCGGGAAGCACACCCCACATAGGCAGTAACTGACGAATACCAAAGCTTTTTACGGAGTCCTCAGACATGAGCAAGATCATCGGTATCGACCTGGGCACCACCAATTCCTGCGTGGCCATACTCGAAGGCGGTAACGCCAAGGTCATCGAAAACAGCGAGGGTGACCGCACTACCCCCTCCATTGTCGCCTTCACCGAGGACGGCGAGGTGCTGGTGGGCCAGCCGGCCAAGCGCCAGGCAGTCACCAACCCGGCTAATACCCTGTTCGCCATCAAGCGCCTGATCGGCCGCCGTTTCGACGAGGACGTGGTGCAGAAGGACATCGGTCTGGTGCCCTACACCATCGTCAAGGCCGACAACGGTGACGCCTGGGTCGAGGCGCGGGGCAAGAAGATGGCGCCGCCGGAGATCTCCGCCCGCGTGTTGCAGAAGATGAAGAAGACCGCCGAGGATTTCCTGGGCGAGGAGGTCAAGGAGGCGGTCATCACCGTGCCGGCCTACTTCAACGACTCCCAGCGCCAGGCCACCAAGGACGCGGGTCGTATCGCCGGCCTGGAGGTGAAACGCATCATCAACGAGCCCACCGCCGCGGCCCTGGCCTACGGCATGGACAAGGAGCGTGGCGACCGCAAGATCGCCGTCTATGACCTGGGTGGCGGCACCTTCGATATCTCCATCATCGAGATCGCCGAGGTGGAGGGTGAGCATCAGTTCGAGGTGTTGTCCACCAACGGCGACACCTTCCTCGGTGGCGAGGACTTCGACAAGCGACTGATCGACTACCTGGCCGACGAGTTCAAGAAGGAGCAGGGCATCGACCTGAGGGGCGATCCCCTGGCCATGCAGCGCCTGAAGGAGGGCGCCGAGAAGGCCAAGATCGAGCTGTCCTCCTCGCAGCAGACCGAGGTCAACCTGCCCTACATCACCGCCGATGCCTCCGGTCCCAAGCACCTGAACATGAAGATCACCCGCGCCAAGCTGGAATCGCTGGTGGAGGACCTGGTGCAGCGGACCCTGGAGCCCTGCCGCACCGCCCTCAAGGATGCCGGCCTGGGCGTGGGCGAGATCGACGATGTCATCCTCGTCGGCGGCCAGACCCGCATGCCCATGGTGCAGCAGGCGGTCAAGGATTTCTTCGGCAAGGAGGCGCGCAAGGACGTCAACCCGGACGAGGCCGTCGCCGTCGGCGCCGCCATCCAGGGTGGCGTGCTGGGTGGCGAGGTCAAGGATGTGCTGCTGCTGGACGTGACCCCGCTGAGCCTGGGCATCGAGACCCTGGGCGGCGTCATGACCAAGCTGATCGAAAAGAACACCACCATCCCGACCAAGGCCACCCAGGTGTTCTCCACCGCCGAGGACAATCAGAGCGCCGTCACCGTGCACGTGTTGCAGGGCGAGCGTGAGATGGCCAGTGCCAACAAGTCCCTGGGCCGGTTCGACCTGGATGGCATCCCGCCGGCCCCGCGTGGCGTGCCGCAGATCGAGGTCACCTTCGATATCGACGCCAACGGCATCCTGCATGTGTCCGCCAAGGACAAGGCGACCGGCAAGGCGCAGTCCATCACCATCAAGGCATCCTCCGGGCTGACCGACGAGGAAGTCGAACGGATGGTGAAAGACGCCGAGGCCCATGCCGAGGAGGACAGGAAGCTGCGTGAGATGGTCGAGGCCCGTAACCAGGCCGACAGCCTCATTCACGCCACCGAGAAGTCCATGGAGGAACTGGGCGACAAGGTGGGGGCCGCCGAGAAGGAAGAGATCGAGAAGGCCATCGGCGAGGTCCGTGAGGCCATCAAGGGTGATGACAAGGCCGCCCTGGAGGCCAAGACCAAGAACCTTAGTGAGCTGTCCGCCAAGCTGGCTGAGCGTCTCTATGCCCAGAAGGCCGAAGACAGCGGTGCCGCAGGCGCTGCTGCGGGTGCCGGGGCCGGTGCCCAGCAGGCCGCAGGTGGTGACGATGTGGTCGATGCCGAGTTCGAGGAAGTGAAGGACGACAAATAAGGCGATAACGGGGAGGACCGGCTTGGCCGGTCCTCCCCCGCCGTGCATCCTGGGAGTCTGTCGGACTCAGGTTGAATCGGCTGCAAAAGCGGGACAGCGGTCCAATTTTCCCTGATTTTTCGTTACATAGTTTCTCGCTATGCTACTCAAAATCATGAAAAATTCCCCTCGCTGTCCCACTTTTTCGCTACGATCCCCCTAACTCCGACAGACTCCTGGCCCTGACTGTCGGAGGGTTGCGGGGGAGCCCGCTACCCTCGTTTTGCCGTTTAGCCCATGTCCAAAGCCGATTACTACGAAACCCTGGGTGTCTCCCGCAACGCCAGCGAGGCGGACATCAAAAAGGCCTATCGCCGCATGGCGATGAAATACCATCCGGACCGCAATCCGGATGACAAGGAAGCAGAGGCCAAGTTCAAGGAGGCCAAGGAGGCCTATGAGGTCCTTTCCGACCAGCAGAAACGAGCCGCCTACGATCAGTTCGGCCATGCCGGTGTCGATCCGTCCATGGGTGGTGGATTCGGGGGTGGCGCGGGGGCGTCCAGCTTCAGTGACATCTTCGGCGATGTGTTCGGCGATATCTTCGGCGGGCAGCGTGGCGGTGGGCAGCGGGTCTATCGTGGCGCCGATCTGCGCTATCCGCTGGAATTGTCACTGGAAGAGGCCGTGGCGGGAACCACGGTCAAGATCCGCCTGCCGACGGTGGTCATCTGCAAGACCTGCGGTGGCAGTGGCGCCAAGGCCGGTTCCAAGCCCGAGACCTGCCAGACTTGCCATGGCCGTGGCCAGGTGCGCATGCAGCAGGGCTTCTTCTCCATCCAGCAGACCTGCCCCACCTGTCGTGGCAACGGCACCGTCATCAAGGACCCCTGCCCGGACTGCCACGGCCACGGCCGTGTCCGCGATGAAAAGACCTTGCAGGTGAAGGTGCCGGCCGGTGTCGATACCGGCGACCGCATCCGTCTGGCGGGTGAGGGCGAGGCCGGTGAAAACGGTGGCCCCGCCGGTGATCTCTATGTGGAGATCCAGGTACGTGAGCATGAGATCTTCACCCGTGACGGCAATGATCTGTACTGCGAGGTGCCGATCAATATCGTCACCGCCGCCCTGGGCGGTGAGCTGGAGGTGCCGACCCTGAATGGCCGGGTGAAGCTGAAGATCCCTCCCGAAACGCAGACCGGCAAGTTGTTCCGCATGCGCGGCAAGGGCGTGCGCTCGGTGCGCAGTGGCAGCGTGGGTGATCTTCTGTGCCGTGTGCGGGTGGAGACGCCGGTGCATCTCACCTCCAGGCAGAAAGAGATCCTGCGCGAATTCGAGGCCACTTGCCGCGAAGGCAACAAGAAACACAATCCCCAGTTCGAGTCCTGGCTGGACGGGGTAAAAAAGTTCTTCGAGAACATGAAATTCTGATTCGTCCTGCCGTTACAGGAGGCGGCGGATGAATCACCGAGGAGTCGAAATGACGATCAAAGTGGCAATTGCCGGCGCTGCCGGACGTATGGGCAGGGCGCTGATCGAGGCCTGTTGGAAAGGGCGTGATGTGGAGGTCGGCGTGGCAGTGGAGCGTGTCGGCAGTCCCTTTATCGGTGCCGATGCCGGTGAGCTGGCCGGAATCGGCAATATTGGTGTCAAGATAGGCACCGATCTGGCCGCCGTGGCGGAAGATTTCGATGTGCTGATCGATTTCACACTGCCGGATGCGAGCGCCGCCCATGTGGAGATCTGCCGCAGCTTGGGTAAGCGCATGGTGATCGGCACGACCGGTTTCAGTGATGCGCAGAAGGCGGCCATCCGCTCCGTGGCTGATGATATCGGTATCGTCTTTGCGCCCAATATGAGCGTCGGCGTGAACCTGTGCTTCAAGCTGCTGGAAATCGCCTCCAGGGTGCTTGGTGACGAGGTGGATGTCGAGGTGATCGAGGCCCATCATCGCAACAAGGTGGATGCTCCGTCCGGTACCGCCCTGCGCATGGGCGAGGTCGTGGCCGAGGCCCTGGGGCGCGATCTCAACGAATGTGCCGTCTATGGCCGTGAGGGACATACGGGCGTGCGTGACCGCCGGACCATCGGTTTCGAGACCATTCGCGCCGGTGACATCGTGGGCGAGCACACCGTCCTGTTTGCGGGAACCGGCGAACGGGTGGAGATCACTCACAAGGCATCCAGCCGGATGACCTTCGCCACCGGTGCCGTGCGTGCGGCGGGCTGGATCATGGGCCAGGAGAGGGGCCTGTTCGATATGCAGGACGTGTTGGGACTGCGTTAGCAGCCTGCTGCGGGGGAACTGCGGGCAAGCGTGAAACGCACCGCCGCTGGTACTTGTTCAGAGGTTCCCTAGCAATCGATGATCTTGTTGATCGGCAATTCGATGATCCCGCGGGCCCCCGCGGCGGAAAGCCGTGGAATCAGGTCCCTGACCAGTTTCTCTTCCACCACCGCGCTGACATCCACCCAGTCGCCGTCGGCCAGGGTGGAGACGGTGGGGGTGGCCAGCGCCGGCAGGATGTCCAGAATCTGATCCACCTTGTCCCTGGGCACGTTCATCGCCAGTGACACCCTCGTTGCCGCCGCGATGGCGCCCTTGAGCAGCATCAGCAGCCGGTCGATCTTGTCCTTCTTCCAGTCGTCGGTCAGGGCGCCGTGGTTGGCGATGAAGCGCGGCGTGCTCTCCAGCACCACGTGCATCACCTTGAGGTTGTTGGCGCGCAGGCTGGAACCGGTCTCGGATACATCGACGATGGCGTCGGCCAGGATGGGTGGTTTCACCTCGGTGGCTCCCCAGGAGAACTCAATGGAGGCGTTGACACCGTGCTCTTCGAGGAAACGCCGGGTCATGCCCACCGCCTCGGTGGCGATGTGCTTGCCTTCCAGGTCCTGGACCGAATCGAAGGGGGATCCCTCCTTGGAGGCCATGACCCAGCGCACCGTGCCGTAGTTGGGCCAGGGCGCCCGCAGGTCGGCCAGTTCCGCCACGTCGGCCCCGGTTTCCAGGATCCAGTCGAGGCCGGTGATGGCGCAATCGAGGACACCCTGCTCCACGTAACGGGCCATTTCCTGCGGACGGATGAGGATGCACTGGATTTCCGGGTCGTCGATGTCCGGGTAGTAGGAACGGCCGGAGATACGCAGATCGAAACCGGCCAGGCCGAACAGTTTGCGGGTGGTTTCCTGCAAACTGCCCTTGGGGATGCCGATGCGGAGCTGGGTGGTGTCGTTCATGGGGGGATGCCTCGGTGGGGTCTGGATGCGTGCCTTGGGGGGCGGCCTATTTTGCCTGAATCCGCGGGTTCATCGGGGCGCATAGCGCAAGCTCTTGATCCGCCTGGCTATATGAAAAATCTCACCAGACCGTGGGGTATGGCTGCGATTTTTCATTACGCCATCCGAATCAATATCTTACACTCTGCATCCCCTCTGAACCCACGGATTCAGGTTTTGTAGACCTGGGCGGGGTCGAAGATCTGCACGCCGACATCCACCGCCCGGCCGTTTTCGATCCGGCGGAAGAAACAGGAGCGCTTGCCGGTGTGGCAGGCGGCATCGCCGATCTGCTCCACCTTCATCAGTACCGCGTCGCCGTCGCAGTCGATGTAGAGTTCCTTCACCTTCTGTACGTTGCCGCTTTCCTCGCCCTTGTGCCACAGTTTGCCGCGGGAACGGCTCCAATACACCGCCTCGCCCGTGTCCAGGGTCATGCGCAGGGATTCCTCGTTCATGTTGGCCACCATCAGAATCTCGCCGGTGGCGGCGTCCTGGGCGATGGCCGTGACCAGGCCGTTGCCTTTGCTGAAATCGATCAGTTGGATGATGTCGTCGTGGGTGTTGCCGGGCATGGGTATCCTCGCATGGTTACAGGGCGGCGATCTTGGCCTGTTGCTGGCGCAGTTTCTCCAGGGCGGCGCGCATCTCGGCGACCTTTTGGCGTTCTTTGGCGACAACGGCCTCCGGTGCCTTGTTGACGAAATTCTCGTTTTCCAGTTTCCTGGCGCCGCGTTCGATGTCTTTCTCCAGTTTGCCGATTTCCTTGGCCAGACGTGCCAGTTCCTCGTCCTTGTCGATGATGCCGGCCAGCGGGATCAGCACCTTCATCTCTCCCACCAGGGCGGTGGCGGATTCCGGGCCGTCATCGCCTTCCTCCAGTACGGTGACCGATTCGGTGCGGGCGAGGAAGTCCAGATAGGGGCGGGCGGCCTCGGCCCAGACGCGGTCCTGTTCGGAGGTGTTGGCCAGCAGTACCGGCAGGGTCTTGGAGGGGGCGATGTTCATCTCGCCGCGGATCTTGCGGATGCCGAGGATGAACTGCTGCACCCATTCCATTTCCTCCACCGCAGCCTCGTCCAGGAGGGAATCGTCGGCCATCGGCCAGGGCTGGAGCATGATGGTCCGGCCGGCGACACCCGCCAGGGGGGCTACCTGCTGCCAGATTTCCTCGGTGATGAAGGGCATGATCGGGTGGGTCAGGCGTAGCAGCACCTCCAGTACTTGCACCAGGGTGCGGCGGGTGCCCCGCTTGGCCGCTGCGGAGGCCGTGTCACTGGTCAGCACCGGTTTGCTCAGTTCCAGATACCAGTCACAGTACTCGTTCCAGGTGAAGGCATAGATGGCCTGGGCTGCGTGGTCGAAGCGGTAACCGTCGATGGCGTTGGTGACATCGCGGATGGTGGTTTGCAGCCGCGTGAGAATCCAGCGGTCCGCCGCGCTCAGTTCGATCTCGGACGGTGCCGCTTCGGCACCGCAATCCTGGCCCTCGGTGTTCATCAGCACGTAGCGGGCAGCGTTCCACAGCTTGTTGCAGAAATTGCGGTAGCCCTCGATGCGGCCCAGGTCGAACTTGATGTCGCGGCCGGTGGCGGCCAGGGCGGCGAAGGTGAAGCGCAGCGCATCGGTGCCGAAGCCGGGGATGCCGTTGGGGAATTCCTTGCGGGTCTGCTGCTCGATCTTTTTCGCCAGTTGCGGCTGCATCATGCCGCGGGTGCGTTTGGCCACCAGGGATTCCAGGTCGATGCCGTCGATCAGGTCGATGGGGTCGAGCACGTTGCCCTTGGACTTGGACATCTTGTCGCCGTGGGAGTCGCGCACCAGGCCGTGGACGTAGACCTCGCGGAAGGGTACGTCGCCCATGAACTTGAGGCCCATCATGATCATGCGGGCGACCCAGAAGAAGATGATGTCGAAACCGGTGACCAGCACATTGGTGGGGTAGAAATCCCGCAGCCGTTCGGTCTGTTCCGGCCAGCCCAGGGTGGAGAACGGCCACAGGGCGGAGCTGAACCAGGTGTCGAGTACGTCCTCGTCCTGACGCAGGGGATAGTCGGCGGCCAGGTCGTGCTTGGAGCGCACCTCGGCCTCGTCGCGGCCGACGTAGACGTTGCCCTGCTCGTCATACCAGGCGGGGATGCGGTGGCCCCACCAGATCTGGCGGCTGATGCACCAGTCCTGGATGTTGCGCATCCACTCGAAGTAGGTGTTCTTCCAGTTGTCGGGGACGAAGCGGATTCTGCCGCTTTCCACCGCCTCGATGGCGGGTTTGGCCAGGGGAGCGATCTTCACGTACCACTGGTCGGTGAGGAAGGGCTCGATGACCGTGCCGGAGCGGTCGCCGCGGGGCACCATCAGCTTGTGATCGACGATCTTTTCCAGCAGGCCGGCCTCCTCCAGATCGGCGACGATCCGTTTGCGCGCCTCGTAACGGTCCAGGCCGATGTAGCGCGGCGGGATCAGTTCGCCTTCCCCGTCATCGTTCTCGCGGACCGCCGCGTCGGGGGTGAAGATATTGATCAGGCCGCCGTGGGGCTGGCTGCTGATGGGGCTCTCGTCGCGGTGACGCTGCCAGACTTCATAGTCGTTGAAATCATGGGCGGGGGTGATCTTCACGCAGCCGGTACCGAATTCCGGGTCGGCGTGTTCGTCGGCGATGATGGGGATCATGCGGCCGGTCAGCGGCAGCTCCACCAGTTCGCCGATGAGGTGTTTGTAGCGTTCGTCCTCCGGGTTCACCGCCACGGCACAGTCGCCCAGCATGGTCTCCGGGCGGGTGGTGGAGACCACCAGGTGCCCGGTGCCGTTGGAGAGCGGGTAGCGCATGAGCCACATGTGGCCGTTCTCTTCCTCGGAGATGACCTCCAGGTCCGAGACGGCGGTGTGCAGCTTGGTGTCCCAGTTCACCAGACGCTTGCCACGGTAGATCAGGCCCTCTTCGTAGAGGCGCACGAACACTTCTTTCACGGCGTTGGACAGGCCCTCGTCCATGGTGAAGCGTTCGTTTTCCCAATCCAGGGAGGAGCCCAGGCGGCGCAACTGGCGGGTGATGTTGCCGCCGGATTCCTCGCGCCAGTCCCAGATACGGTCGATGAAGGCGTCCCGGCCCAGGTCGTGGCGGGATTTTCCCTCCGCCTCCAGCTGGCGTTCCACCACCATCTGCGTGGCGATGCCGGCGTGGTCGCTGCCCGCCTGCCAGAGGGTCTTGTCCCCCTTCATGCGGTGATAGCGGATCAGGGTGTCCATCACCGTATTGTTGAAGCCGTGCCCCATGTGCAGGCTGCCGGTGACATTGGGTGGCGGGATCATGATGCAGTAGCTGTCACCGCCTTCCGTGGAAGGTCTGAAGAAGCCTTGTTCTTCCCAGGTCTGATACCAGCGCTGTTCGATGGCGTGGGGGTCGTAGCTCTTGTCCATGGACGGTCCGATTCGCTTGGGCGGGGAACAAAGGGCGGAGATTATACCCGAGGCGCGGCCTGTACCGAACGGGGCCGGACGCATGCAGCGGGCCCGGCGGGCCGACCGTTCAGGGCAGGCGTTCCTTCAGCCGCCGCACGATGCGCTCGCGGATCTCGTCGGCCATTTCATCCAGCACCTCGTCCACCACCTGGCCGACGATCTGACGGGTGGCGTCTTCTTCATCGTCGTCTGCCAGGAGCACGGGAGCCGGTTCAGGTGCGGGATCGGGGGTGGTCTCCCGCGCCGGGGTCTGAGGAGGGTGTCCGGCCACTACCGCATCCCGCAGGATGGGAATGCCGTTCTCGTCGAATTCCAGTTCGCTCTTTTCATTCATCGCCGGTCGATCTCATGGGTCTCTATGGGGTAACCGCGGTCGCGGAAGAATTTGAAATGCGCCCGCGAGGCACGGCGCCGCTGTGGATCGCCATCGACGATTTCCGCCACCCGCTGGAAACGGCTGAAAAACAGCGGGACATCCGTTGCCAGGTTGACCAGTACGTCACATTCACCATCCGGTTCGCCCTCATGGCCCAGCAGGATCGGCGGCGGATCGGCCGGGTCCGCGCCCGGATGCACTTCGTGGGGCAGGAAGCTGCCTTGGCGGAAGGTCCACAGCAGGTCGTCCAGTTGCCGGGTCTGCACCTGGGATTCGGTGTGGATGTAGATCCTGCGTCCCAACCGGTACGCCTTGTCCACCAGCCGGCAGACATAATGATTCCGGGCGGAATCGCCACTGTCGGCAAGGATGTAGAAGTCGATCCGGGTCATGGGCCGAGTGTAGGTGGGGCGGGTATCCCGGGGCAACTACCCGCCTGAATGGGGGGGTTATTGGACGGTTTTCCGTGGGGTACTCTTTGGGTGCCGCCTTGATCTTGATCAAGGCTGCCCAACCGAAACGCTACGTCTGGAGAATCTGTCATGAGCGACGCCCTCAATTACCTGGTCAAGGCCCGTCCGGAGGAAATGACTGCCTATTTCAAGTTCCTCAAGGGGGCCGGCAAGCACCTGGATACCCGCAGCCGGGATCTGATCTCCGTGATCACCAAGGTGGCCGTGCAGACCGAGGGTGGATTCAGGCAGTACCTGACCCGTGCCTTGCGCAACGGGGCCACCCCCAATGAGATCATCGATGCCTTGTTGATGGCCTTCCCCGTGCTGGGTCTGGCCAAGATCGTCTGGGCCACCGACATCCTGCTGGATATGGATATCCCCGAGTTCCGTCCAGAAAATCTGGACGCGGAACCGGCCTGGCACAAGATCGCCTCCATGGACGACATCCCGGTGGGCGAGACCACCTGGTTCGAGGCCGACGGCCGCCATGTCTTCGTCTACCGTGACGAGGACGATATCCGTGTCTACGACAGCCGTTGCCCGCACCAGGTCACCGATATTCCCCATCTGGCCCTGGAGGGCAACAAGCTGACCTGTCCCAGGCACCACTGGGCCTTCGATATCGCGAGTGGTGAATGTGTCGAGGTTGGCAACCGTCCCCTGCGCCGTTTTGAGCACAAGGTGGAGGAGAATCATCTGCTCGCCTATTGGTAGGAATCGATATTGATTGCGCGAGGAATTTGTCCCAAATCAAGGATGATCGTGACATTGCCCAGACAAAATTCCGCGACTTGTCAGGACACGGCGTGACTTGCCTGTATAGGGACTAGGGGCCTGTACAGGGATTTGGGGAACGACAGGAATAAGGGAGTAGGGACATGT
Source organism: uncultured Chromatiales bacterium (assembly GCA_964409585.1). GTDB lineage: Bacteria > Pseudomonadota > Gammaproteobacteria > JACKNK01 > CAYPEH01 > CAYPEH01. The sequence continues at coordinate 23,036 of CAYPEH010000029.1, forward strand.
ACGGGGTGATTTTTCAGTTCCTTCGCGAATATGTCACCGAGCACCATGGCGGCGAGGATACGTGGCAGGCCTTGCTGGACGACAATGGATATGGTTACCGGCTTTATTTCGCCACTGGTGAATACCCGGACGAGGAAATCGTCGCCTTGGCCGGTTCCGCGGCCAAACTATTGGGTATGCCATTACCCGCGGTGTTGGAGGGGTTCGGGACCTACGTTGGTCCGCGGCTGGTGAACTTCTATCACGGCATGGTCCGCGGAAACTGGAAAACCCTGGATGTGGTGGAGCACGCCGGCAGCCGCATTCATGATGCGCTGCACGAGTTCAATCCCTCGCGCAAACCGCCACGTCTGGTTCCTGAACGGCATTCGGAACACGAGTTGACCCTGCGTTATCACTCCCACCGCAAGTTGTGCCCGGTGGTACGGGGGATCCTGCGCGGTCTGGCGGACCACTATGGTGAATCCATCGAGATCCAGGAAACCCAATGCATGCATCAGGGTGCGAAGGAGTGCGTCTTTCAGGTCTCCACGCAACCAGCCTGAGTCTCGGGCGGATGCGGGGTCAGGGAACCTCTGAATCAGTATCGGGGGAGGGGGGCTTGGGGGAAGGGGTGGCGCCGGGTTTCCGCGAGCCGTTGGGTTTCGTGCGTGCGCCGAGAGGGCTGCCCAGGGGCGGGGGCGCGG
>CAYPEH010000030.1:0-23349 GCA_964409585.1 uncultured Chromatiales bacterium
TCAGGGAAAAATGGACCGCTCTCCCGCATTTGCAGCCGCTTCATCCTCAGTCCGATAGGCTGCTATTACGTGCGATGGGCGCCTTGAACTGGCGAATTCCGATTAGCGGTCTCATCGTCCCAAACTCGTTCAGAGGTTCCCTTGCGGTGTTTTCCCACGGGATATCCGTTCCGTGTCGGTCCCGGCCCTTCCCGGTCGGATGGGGCGGGGCGGATCTGAATCGTGTCCGGCACCGTAGCGGGATGAACCCCTCCCTACCTTGATAAAACGCAAGACCGTGAGGCGGATTTTTCGGCGATGATGCCACCAGCCGCCTCGTCGGGGGACGGGGCAGGATTTCGTGATTCCGGGGGGAAACCATGCTGCGCAAGACCGACGACTATCTGGATCAGGAAATTCCCTTCGTTCTCAAATCCCTGGGCACCACGGTGGAGACCGGCCTGAGGAAGGACGAGGCGGCCAGGCGTCTGGACGAATACGGTCCCAATGAGATCAGTGGGCGGGAGGAGGCGCTCTGGCACCGGGTGTTCCGCCGTTTCTGGGGGCCGATCCCGTGGATGATCGAGATCGCTGCCCTGTTGTCGGCCCTGGTGCAGAAGTGGGAGGACTTCGCCATCATCCTGGTGATGCTGCTGGTCAATGCCGGGCTGGATTTCTTCCAGGAGCACCGCGCCCTGAATGCCCTCCAGGCCCTCAAGAGCCGGCTGGCCAGCGAGGCCGTGGTGTTGCGCGATGGCGCCTTTCTCACCCTGCCGGTGCGCGAACTGGTGCCGGGGGACATCGTCAAGCTGCGCATTGGCGATATCGTGCCGGCGGACGTGAAACTGATCGAGGGAGAATACCTGCTGATCGATCAGGCGGCGCTCACCGGTGAATCCCTGCCGGTGGACCGCGGACCGGGGCAGATCGCCTATGCCAACACCATCGTCAAACAGGGGGAGATGCTGGCGGTGGTGGTGAATACCGGCATGCACACCGCCTTCGCCGGGGTGGTGTCCCTGGTGGCCCAGGCCTCGCTGGAGGAACGCAGCCACTTCCAGCGCATGGTGATCCAGATCGGCCATTTCCTCATCGTGGTCACCCTGGTGCTGGTGGCGCTGATCGTGGCGGTGTCCCTGTTCCGTGGCGAGGGCCTGCTGGAGATCGCCCGCTTTGCCCTGGTGCTGACGGTGGCGGCCATTCCGGTGGCGTTGCCGGCCGTGCTGTCGGTGACCATGGCGGTGGGTGCGCTCAACCTGGCCCGGCGTCAGGCCATCGTCTCCAAGCTCACCGCCATCGAGGAACTGGCCGGCGTGGACGTGTTCTGCACCGACAAGACCGGCACCCTCACCGAAAACCGCATGCAGGTAGCCAACCCGGTGCTGCTCAACGGTTACGACGAGGCCGAGCTGTTCCGCGTGGCGGCGCTGGCCTCGCGGCGGGAAGACCACGACCCCATCGACCAGGCCATCTTCCAGTACCTGGAGGAACACCTGCCGGAGGTGAAACTGGACGGATACCGGCAGAGCGGTTTCGTGCCCTTCGATCCGGTACGCAAGCGCACCGAGGCCCGCATCGAGCACGGGGAGGAGGGCTTTACCGCCATCAAGGGGGCCGCCCAGGTGCTGCTGGAGATGACGGAACCGACCGAGGACGAGGCCAGGGAAGTGCTGCGCGCCGTCGATGGCCTGGCCGCCAGCGGCTACCGTACCCTGGCGGTGGGGCGCCGGTCTGCCGACGGCCCCTTGCAGTTGATCGGCCTGATCCCCCTGCACGACCCGCCGCGCGACGACTCCGCGGAGGTCATCCGGCGCATGGGCGAGTACGGGGTGCGGGTGAAGATGATCACCGGCGATCACGTGGCCATCGCCCATGAGGTGGGCCGTCTGCTGGGCCTGGAGCAGGAGACGATCCGCTCGCAGCAGCTCAAGGGCTCCGGCAGCCAGGAACTGCTGGCGCTGGCCAAGGCCCTCACCCAGGCCATCTACCGGCAGTTGAAAGGCGACGTCACGCAGCGGGAGGCGGAACGGTTCAGCCGGCAGGTGATGGATACGGTGTCCGAACTCTACGACACCCGGTTGCTGGACCGGGAGTTCATCCACACCCACGAGTCGGCCATCGTCGAGATGATCGAGAACGTGGACGTCTTCGCCGAGGTGGTGCCGGAGGACAAGTACCGCATCGTCGACACCCTGCAGAAGGGCGGGCACATCGTCGCCATGACGGGGGACGGGGTCAACGATGCGCCGGCACTGAAGAAGGCCGACTGTGGTTTCGCCGTGTCCAATGCCACCGACGCGGCCCGCGCCGCCGCCGACATCATCCTCACCGCGCCGGGTCTGTCGGTCATCAATCACGCCATCGAGCTGGCCCGCGTCACCTTCGAGCGCATGCAGAGTTACGCCATCTTCCGCATCGCCGAGACCATCCGCATCGTGTTGTTCATGACCCTGGCCATCGTGGCGTTCGATTTCTACCCCATCACTGCCCTGATGATCATCCTCCTGGCCCTGCTCAACGACATCCCCATCCTCGCCATCGCCTACGATCGCACCCCGGTGGCGCGCCACCCGGTGCGCTGGAACATGGGGGAACTCATCACCCTGGCCAGCGTGTTGGGCGTCACCGGCGTGGCCTCCTCCTTCCTGCTGTTCTTCCTCCTCCAGGAGCAAGGCTTCTCCCACGACATGATCCGCAGCTTCCTGTTCCTGAAGCTCATCGTGGCCGGGCACAGCACCCTCTACCTGACCCGCGCCTGCGGCTGGTTCTGGCAACGTCCCTGGCCCGCGCCACTGTTGTTCTGGGCCACCTTCGGCACCGAGGCCGCCGGCACCTGCATCGCCGCCGAGGGCTGGCTGATGGCGCCGCTTGGATGGGGTTATGCACTGATGATCTGGGCCTATGCCCTGGCCTGGTTCCTGGTCAACGACGTGGTGAAGATGACCACGCTGCATTTCCTGCGTCAGCGAGGCGGGGGGTGATGCAGGGGAACTTTTCCACCGCCTTCCGGTCCTTTTCCTTGTTTTTTCCGGCCATTGAAAAACGCGCTGGTCATCCCTATCCCGGATGAAATTTACGGGACGGGGAGGGCCGGCGATCCGTCCGGTCGGAGTAATACCTGAATCTTGCAAGCACTTTGGCATTCGGCCGCCGAATCAGGCCGTTATGCTGCGTTGGCCACACCGGTTTTGTGCCCGACGTAGTGCGGGCCGCGCCTGCGCCAAAACCGGCTTGCCGCCTTGCCTGGGAGTTTGTCTGAGGAACTTCTGAACAGGGGGATGGGGGTTTGGGGGAAGGGTTGCGTCAACACTCCCGTAAACCATTGATTTTAATCCTTCCTCCAATAGGCAATCTCCGGCAAGGGGGCTCTGATCGAGGCGCATGGCGACTGGATCAGAGCTTCCCTGACGGCCTCGGTGCTCAAACCGCTTGCAAGGTTCAGGTGGGAAAGAGCAACAAGAACCGATCAGGAGGCTAGTGAATGATTCGTGTGGAATCCCTCACCCGAAGATACGGTGAGCTGACCGCGGTCGATGATGTTTCCTTCGACATCGGCCAGGGAGAGATCGTCGGCCTGCTGGGCCACAACGGCGCGGGCAAGACCACCATCATGAAGATGCTCACCGGATACCTGGAGCCCAGCGCCGGGCGCATCGAAATCGACGGCCTGGATCTGGCCCAGAGGCGCGAGGCCGTGCAGCGGCGCATCGGCTACCTGCCGGAGAACGATCCCCTCTATCCCGAGATGAGCGTCATCGACTATCTCGAATATGCCGCCACCCTGCATCAGGTTCCCACCGACCTGCGCCCGGCACGCATCGCCGAGGCCATCGCCAAGACCGATCTGGCCGCCAAGGCCACCGCCCCCATCGCCACCCTGTCGCGCGGTTACCGCCAGCGGGTAGGCGTGGCCCAGGCCATCCTCCACCACCCACGGGTGCTGATCCTGGACGAGCCCACCAACGGCCTGGACCCCACCCAGGTGCAGCACATGCGCGAGCTGATCCGTGAACTGGCGGCCAACGCCACCATCATCCTCTCCACCCACATCCTGCAGGAGGTCCAGGCGGTATGTGACCGGGTGATCATCATCCGCGACGGGCGCAAGGCCCTGGATGCCACCCTGGACGAGCTGCGCACCGGCAACCGGCTGCTGCTGTCCCTGGACGCGGCCCCGGACCGTGCCCTCGACGTGCTGGCCGCCATCGCCGGGGTGGAATCGGCCGAGGCCCTGGACAGCGACGGCCCGGTTCACCGCTATGCCCTGGCCGTGGGTGAGGGCGGGGGACTCACCGAGACCGCGCCGGTGGTGGCCGGGCGGGTGCTGGAGCAGGGCTGGAAGCTCTACGCCCTGCATCCGGAGACCCGCAACCTGGAGACGGTGTTCGGTGAGATCTCGGCTCGATAAGGGAGGGAGGACACGCATGAAGAACGACATCCTTTCGGTGGCGCGCAAGGAATTCACCGCGTTTTTCGCATCGCCGGTGGCCTTCATCTTTCTGGCGGCCTTCCTGGCGGTGACCCTGTTCGTCTTTTTCTGGGTGGAGACCTTCTTCGCCCGCAACATCGCCGACGTGCGGCCCCTGTTCGAGTGGATGCCGCTGCTGCTGGTGTTCCTGGTGGCGGCGGTGACCATGCGCCTGTGGTCCGAGGAACGCCGCGCCGGCACCCTGGAATTCCTGCTCACCTCCCCGGTGCGGCCCCATGTCCTGGTGCTGGGCAAATTCCTCGCCTGCCTGGGGCTGGTGGCCGTGGCCCTGGCGCTGACCCTGCCGTTGCCGGTCACGGTGAGCCTGCTGGGACCACTGGACTGGGGGCCGGTGCTGGGCGGTTACCTGGCGGCCCTGTTCCTGGCGGCGGCCTACACGGCCATCGGCCTCTATGTCAGCGCCCGTTCCGCCAATCAGATCGTCAGCCTGATCGTGACCTCGGCGGTATGTGGCCTGTTCTACCTGCTGGGTTCCGATGCCCTCACCGGGCTGTTCGGCAACCGTGCCGCCGAGTTCCTGCACCTGCTGGGTTCCGGGTCGCGCTTCCAGTCCATTACCCGGGGCGTCATCGATCTGCGTGACCTGTACTACTATCTGAGCCTGGTGGGTGTATTCCTGGCGCTGAACGTATACGCCCTGGAGCAGGCCCGCTGGGCCGGCAACGCCGCCAATGCCCATCACCGCCGCTGGGGCCTGCTCACCGGCCTGCTGGCGGCCAATTTCATCGCCGGCAACCTGTGGCTGGCGCCGTTGGGTCAGGCCCGCGCCGACCTCACCGAGGGGCGCATCTACTCCATCTCCGAGGCCACCCGCGGCTACCTGGCGCAACTGCGCGAGCCGCTGCTGATCCGTGGCTATTTCAGCGCCCAGACCCACCCCCTGTTGGCTCCCCTGGTGCCGCGCCTGCGTGATCTGCTGGACGAATATGCCGTGGCCGGCGGGGACCGGGTGCGGGTGGAGTTCATCGACCCGGCCGAGAATCCGGAACTGGAACAGGAAGCCAACAGCAAATACGGCATCCAGCCGGTGCCCTTCCAGTTCGCCAGCAAGTACCAGTCCTCGGTGGTCAACTCCTATTTCAACATCCTGGTGAGCTACGGGGACGAATACCAGGTGCTGGGTTTCCGTGACCTCATCGACATCAAGGCCCGGAGCGAGACCGACCTGGAAGTGGATCTGCGCAATCCCGAGTACGACATCACCCAGGCCATCAAGAAGGTGCTCTACGCCTACCAGGGGGCCGGTGAGCTGTTCGAGAACATCCCCCACCCGGTCCGCTTCAAGGGGTATATCTCGCCGAAAGACAAACTCCCCAAGGTCCTGGCCGATCTGCGCGGGGACCTGGACCAGGTGTTGGCCGATCTGAAACAGAACGCGGGGGACAGGCTGAGCACGGAGATCCTCGACCCGGACGCCGATGGCGGGGAACTGGCCAAACATCTGGAGGCGGACTTCGGCTTCCGGCCCATGGCCGCCAGTCTGTTCGACGACCGTAGTTTCTGGTTCTACATGATCCTGGAGGGGGACGGACGCACGGTGCAGATCCCGTTGCCGGAGAACCTGGACAAGGCCGGACTGGAGCGCGGTCTGCGCGCCGGCCTCAAGCGTTTCTCACGGGGGTTCCTCAAGACCGTGGCCCTGCACACCCCGCCGGCGCCGCCGACCATGGGCCGTTTCAGCCTGGGGGGCAAGCGCTTCGGCTGGTTGCGCGATACCCTGGCCGAGGAGCACAACGTCATCACTGCCGATCTCAAGGACGGGCAGGTGCCGGAGGCGGCCGATCTGCTGCTGCTGGCCGCTCCGGAAAACCTGGACGACAAGCAGTTGTTCGCCGTGGACCAGTTCCTCATGCGCGGCGGCACCGTGATCCTGGCCACTTCGCCCTATGACATCGACACCCGGGGTGCCCTGTCGGCCCATCGCCACAAGTCGGGTCTGGAGGAATGGCTGCGCCACCATGGCATCGGCCTGGGCGAGTCCATGGTGCTCGATCCGCGCAACGCCGCCTTCCCGATACCGGTCAACCGGCGTATCGGCGGTTTCGTGGTGCGCGAGACGCACATGGTGGACTACCCCTACTTCCCGGACATCCGCGCCGACGGCATGGACCAGGACAGCGGCCTGACCGCGGGCATCGACCAGGTGACACTCACCTGGGCCTCGCCCATCGAGCTGGACCGGGACAAGAACAAGGACCGCCGCGTGATCCGCCTGCTGGAGAGTTCCCCCGAGTCCTGGACCTCCGACAGCCTGGACATCCAGCCGGACTTCCGCGCCCACGGCGAACTGGGCTTCCCGCCTGGTGAGACGCGCGGGCGGCAACTGCTGGCGGTGGTCGTGGAAGGGCGCTTCGACTCCTGGTTCAAGGACCGGCCCTCGCCCCTGGTCGAGGAAGACAAGGAGAAGAAGGAGGGGGAAACCGATGACGGAAAAGCCGCCGGCAAGGACGGCGATCCGGTTATCGAGCGCATCATCACCCGCTCACCGGATTCGGCACGCATCATCCTGTTCGCCTCCAATGGCTTCATCGATGACGAGATGCTGGATCTGGCCGCCAGCGGCCTGGGTACCCGCTACCTCAAGCCCGTGCAGTTGGTGGAAAACGCCATCGACTGGTCCCTGGAGGACCGTGGCCTGCTGTCCATCCGCGGCCGTGCCCAGTTCTCCCGCACCCTGGCGCCCCTGGACCGGGATGGCCGGGTGTTCTGGGAATATCTCAACTACGCCCTGGCCCTGGCCGGCCTGCTGCTGGTCTGGTGGTTGCGGCGGCGTGCCCTGATCCGGGCACGGATTCGTCACGAGGCCATCCTGGCCATGGTGGACTGAGGGGAGGTGACAGCGATGAAAAAGTGGATTTCCCTGCTCGCCGGCCTGCTGGTGGTGCAACTGCTGCTGGCTGTGGCCGTCCATCTCGGCGGCGAGGATCGTGCCGCCTTTCGGGCCGAGGAGCCCATGCTCGCCTTCGACCGGCAGGCCGTGGACGGGCTGCGCATCACCGCCGATGGCAAGAGCGTGACCCTGAAACGCGAAGGCGGAGACTGGACACTGCCTGATCGCGACGGTTTCCCCGCCGACGGCAAGGTGGCCGAGGCATTGCTGGACCAGCTGGCGGCTCTGCGCAAGGGTTGGCCGGTGGCCACCACCGACGGTGCGCGCAAACGCTTCAAGGTGGCCGACGAGGACTTCGAGCGCAAGCTGGAACTGCTCGCCGGCGGGAAGGCCGTCGCCACCCTCTACCTGGGCACCTCACCCGGTCTGGACAAGGTGCATGTCCGGCCCGCCGGTGATGGGGCGGTCTATGCCGTCGCCTTCGAAAGCTGGCGGGCCGAGGCCGATTCCTCCCAGTGGCTGGACAAGACGGTGCTGCAATTGAAGGCCGGTGACATCCAGCGGCTGGAGATGCCCGGTCTGGTGCTGAAGAGGGAAGAGGACGGCCTGCGACTGGAGGGCCTGGCCGAGGGCGAGAGCACCGATGCCAAGGCGGCTGAATCCCTGCTGGAGCGGTTTGCCGGCCTGCGCATCCAGGACCTGCTGGGCCACGAGGCCAAGGCCGAATACCGCCAGGAGCAGCCGGAACTGGAGTTGACGCTGCAACTGAGCGGTGGCGAGACCCTGGTTTACCGTTTCTCCAAACCGGAGCAGGGCGGTTACTACGTGCTCAAGCGTTCCGACCGGCCGGAGTTCTTCAAGCTGGCCGAATATCAGGTGGACCCCATCCGCGAAACCACGCGGGAAAAGCTGCTGGCGAAGGAGGAAAAGGAGAGGAAAGAGCCGGCCCCGGCCGGTTGACCCCACGGGCGGGCGGTGGGGGGAGAAGCCGTGGCCCTCACCGCCCCGTCGTGGGAGTGAATTCCCCGTTCAGCAGGTGGATGAACTCCTCCGCCGGCAGCGGGCGGCTGTAGTAATACCCTTGAGCGGTGTCGCATCCCTCCCGGAGCAGAAAATCGCGCTGCGCCTCCGTCTCCACCCCCTCGGCGACCACCTCCAGGTCGAGGGCGCGGGCCAGGGCGATGACCGCGCTGGCGATGGCCATGTCGTTCTCGCTCCTGGGAATGTCGCGCACGAAGGACTGGTCGATCTTGAGGGTGTCGATGGGCAGGCGCTTGAGATAGCTCAGGGAGGAATAACCGGTGCCGAAGTCGTCGATGGACAGGGCCACGCCCAGGTGGCGCAATTGTTCCAGCACCTCGATGGCCTGTTCCTCCGAACCCATGATGAAGCTTTCGGTGATTTCCAGCTCCAGCAGGCCCGGGTCCAGCCCGTATTTCCTCAACAGCCTGCCGACCCGCAGAGGAAAACCGCCCTGGCGAATCTGTGGGCCGGCCACGTTGACGGCCACCCGTGGCAGGTTGAGCCCGGACTGTCGCCATTCCGCCTGTTGCCGACAGGCTTCCTCCAGCACCCAGTCGCCCAGGGGGACGATCAGGCCGCTGGCCTCCGCCACGGGGATGAATTCCGTGGGGGGCACCATGCCCTGATTGGGATGGTGCCAGCGCAACAGGGCTTCGGCCCCGATTAGGCGGCCTGTGTGCAGGCAGTACTGGGGTTGGTAGTACAGCTCCAACTGGCCCCGGTTGGCCGCCTCGCGCAGTTCGGACTCCAGTTGTACCCGGTGAGCGGCGACCTTGGTGAGGGCGGCGGTGTAGAAATGGTAGCGGTTGCGGCCCGCCTGCTTGGCGGCATACATGGCCGCATCGGCGTTTTTCACCAGGGTGGTGGCATCGTCGCCGTCGTTGGGGAACAGGCTGATGCCGATGCTGGCGCCCAGGTGCAGGGCATGGCTGCCGTAGTAAAAGGGGGCGGCCAGGGTGTCGATGAGGGCGCCCGCCAGCCGCCGGGCCTGTAGGGGGTCGTCCAACTGCTCCATGACGACGATGAATTCGTCACCGCCCTGGCGGGCGATGGTGTCCTGTTCGCGCACCACGGCGCGCAACCGGGCCGCCACCTTGCGCAGTACCTGGTCGCCGGCCGGGTGGCCGAGGCTGTCGTTGATGTGCTTGAAGCCATCCAGGTCCAGGAACAGCACCGCCACCAGCCAGCCGCCCCGGTGCGCCCGTTCCAGGGCGTGGTTGCAGCGGTCCTCCAGCAGCAGGCGGTTGGGCAGCTCGGTCAGGGCGTCGTAATGGGCCAGGTGGCGGATACGCTCCTCCGACAGCTTGCGCTCGGTGATGTCGGTGAACACGCTGACGTAGTGGGTGATGCGGCCCTCCTCGTCGGTCAGGGCGGTGACATTCTGCCAGACGGGATGGATCTCGCCGTTCTTGCGCCGGTTCCAGATCTCCCCCTGCCAGCGGCCGGTCTCGCGCAGGCTGTTCCAGAAGCCCTGAAAGAAGGTCTCGTCATGACGGCCGGAACGCAACAGGGAGGGGGTGGAGCCCTGGACCTCATGCGGCTGGTAGCCGGTGATCTCGGTGAAGGCGGGGTTGACGCGCAGGATACGGCCCTCATGGTCAGTGACCATGATGCCCTCGGCGCTGCCGTCGATGGCGGTGGCGGCCAGTCGCAACTCCTGTTCCGACTTCATTTTTTCACTGATGTCGGTGCCGGTGCCGCGGTAGCCGGTGAAGTTGCCATCGTTGTCGAATACCGGCAGGCCGCTGAGGCTGCAATAGACGGTTCTGCCGTCCGGGCGCTGGTGTGCGAAGCGGAAGTCGCGGAACGGCTGCCGCGCTTCCAGGTTTTTGCGCAGGGCTTGCAACTCGCTGCTGTTGGCATCCATACCGGCCAGCTCGAACAGGGTGTGGCCCAGGGCCTGTTCCACGCTGATGCCGGAACTGTAGCCGAACTGCTCGGACAGGTAATGGAAACGCAGGTCCGGCCCCATTTCCCAGAACCAGTCGGAGATGGAGGAGGCGAAATCGTGGAAACGCTGTTCGCTGATCTGCAAGGCCGCCTCCGCCTCGGCCTGGGCCGCCCGGGCGCGCAGGCTGTGGATGCGGTAGGCCAGATCCTCCGCCAGACCTTGCAGCAATGCCAGTTCGGCATCGGGAAAGGCATCCGGCTGGCCGGCGTAGAGCAACAGGACGCCGAAGGTGCGTCCCTGCTGTTTCAGGGGCAGGCCCGCCACCGAGGCGTAGCCACGGTGCTGTGCATCTGCCCGCCAAGGGGTGAAATTCGGGTCGTCGCGCACGCTGCGCACCACCTGGGTGCGGCCCTCGCGGATGCACCGGCCACCGGGGCCCTTGCCGCGTTCATTGTCGCCCCAGCTGAGCCGCGCCCGTTGCAGATAGCCGTCCTCGACGCCGGCGTGGGCCACGGGCCGGATGCTGCGTTCCGCGTCGTCCTCGGCGTAGCCGATCCAGGCCATGCGGTAACCGCCGCTGTCCACCACGTGCCGGCAGAAGGCTTGCAGCATGTCCGGCTCGGATTCGGCCCGCGCGAGGAGCGTGTTGCACTGGCTGAGCAGGGCGTAGGTGCGGTTGATCCCCCGCAACTCGGCGGTGCGGCGCGCCACGGTCTCCTCCAGGTGTTCGCTGTAGGCCGCCAGGCGTTGCAGCACCGGCCGGGTCATGCGCAGGAACAGGGCCGCGCCGATGGCGATGAGCAGCAGGGCGCAGAGCACGGCGATGGCGCCGGCGTGCAGGAAGGGGAGGCGGATTTCCGTCAGATCGATCTTGGCCACTATACCCCAGGGGGTGCCGGCTACCGGTTCGTGGGCGGCCAGCACGGTTACCCCCCGGTAGTCCCGCCCCACCAGGGTGCCGGACTGGCCCGACAGGGCGCGCCGCATGGGTTCGGCCAGGTCCGAGTCCCATGGCACGGAAGCCGGGGCGTCCGTGCCATGGTGGCGGTGGCGCAGCAGGAACACGATGTCGTCGCCATCGCGGCGGGCCAGGGTGAATTCGCCGGTCTTGTCGAAGCCGCGGAAGGCGCGGTGGGCCTCGATCAGTTGGGTCAGGGTGTCGTCCAGGCCATGCTGCTTCCGGTCCTCGTGATGCGTGTGATCGAAGTTCACCATGGCCTCGATCAGACGCGCCTCGCCGCGTACCGTCTCCAGCAGGCGTGCCTTTTGCTGGGTGAAGGCCTCCTGGTACAGCAGCCAGAGGGACAGCCCCGTCACCGTCGCCACGGTGATGGCCATCACACCCACCAGCAGCACCGGGGTGAGACGGTCGAGGATGGTCCCCTTGACGGTATCAGCCAGACTGTCCATTGCATTTGCCATTCATTGGGATTTCCAGGGCGGCAGCCAGGGCATCCACCCGTGTCAGATCGCCGATCAGGCGCTTGCCGGGTGGCTCCAGGCTCACCAGGGTGGGGGTGACCAGCACGCCGTCTTCCAGGGCGCGGGCCGGTTCCCGGGCCAGGTCGATGATCTCCAGCCGGCATTGTCCACCCAGTTGTTCGCGGCAGATCTGCTCCAGTCTGGCGCGGGCACGCAGCGACAGCTCCGAGTCGCCGTTGATATACAAGCGGAAACGATAGCGGGGTGGGGGCATCAGGGCATTTCCTCCACCATGGGATGGATTACGAGTATGCCGTAACGCAATCCGCCATGGGTATCACTGATCACGTAATGGCGCACGCGCAGTCGTTGTCCGTCCAGGGTGGTCAGCTCGTGCTCATGGACCGCGGTGGTGTCCAGACCGTGTTCCAGCCGGCAGGCCGGTTCATCGGTGCGTGGATAGACCTGGTGGTAGGGGCGGCCCAGTACGGCGGTTGCCTCCTGTTCCCCGGCCGCCTCCAGGTAGGCATCGTTGACCCGGACCAGGCGTTGTTCGGCATCATGGGCGAAGGCCGGTTCCTGTAATTGCCCCAGCAGGGCCAGCATCTCGTCGTCCGCCCCGCGCAGGGCCAGCAGGCTCATCTTATCCTCGTCCAGGCGGCGCAGGCGCTGGCGCAGGGCGTCATGTTCCAGGGCGTGCTGGGCACGTTGGCTGTCCAACTCCGCTCGCAACATGTCGATTCGGGCCCGCAGCTGCGCTTCTTCGCCCCTGGCCTGACGGAGACGCTGTTCCAGCTCGGTGCGCAGGCGGCTGGCCTCGGCCTGTACCTCGCGTTCGCGCCGCCAGCGGGCCGAACCCATGAGCAGTTCATCGCCGGCCACGAAGACGTCGGCCAGTTCCACTCCCGCGTCACTGAGCAGCAGTTCGCGGATCTCGTGGGAATGCTTGGTGCCGCGAGACTTGATGATGGTCAGGCCGCGTCCTCGCTCGCCGCTCTCACGGTTGAAGCTCAGGTGCAGCCAGGTGTCGGCCAGGGTGGAGACGCCGCTGGCGGCCTCCACGTCCAGGGGCTCGCCGGACGCGCTGATGGCTGTACACAGCAGGGTGATGCCGCGCTGCTTGGCATGGTCCAGCAGGCGCTGGGCCACATCCACCGCCTGCAGCGGTGCGCCGGCGTTGGACAGGGCGGAGACCGGGTCCACCACCATGTGGTCGGGGGTATGGCGGTCGATCAGGGCGCGCAGATGGAGGAAGTGTTCCTCCACGCTGAAGGCCTTGCTGCGCAGGCCCACGGCATGCAACAGGCCGCGTTCGCGGCAGGAGGCCAGGTCGATGTTCACCGAGCGCAGGTTGCGTTCGATCTGCTCGGCGCTCTCGTCGAAGCTGATGAACAGCACCCGTTCGCCATGCTCGCAGGCGCAGGCGGCGAAGGCCCCGGCCAGGGTGGTCTTGGCGGTGCCGGGTTTGCCGGAGACGATGATGCTGGAGCCGCGGAAATAGCCACCGCCCAGCATGTAGTCCAGACGGTGGATGCCAGTGCCGATGCGCTCACCGGAGAGTTTCACCGTCAGCTGGCGCCGGTCCTGGTAGGCCACTTCCAGACCGTGGGCGGACATGACCATGGGAAACTCGTTGCCGGCGAAACCGGAACCCCGGTATTTGACCACCCGCAGGCCACGCACCGAATACAGGTCTTGCAGGCGGTGGTGCAGGGCCACCACGCAGTCGGCCAGATAGGCCAGGAAGCCATAGGGCGTGGGTGTCTGTGGGGATTGTGGGTCGCTCTTGGCGGTGATGAGGGTGGTCACACCACGCCGCTTGAGCCAGGCATGCAGGCGCAGCAGTTCCCGGCGTTCGGTGGCCGGATCTCCCAGGCGGGTGAGCAGCATGTCGATGCCGTCCAGCACCAGCCAGCGGGCATCCATGCGTTCGATGAGATCGTCCAGGATGCGCAGGGTACCGCCCAGGTCGAACTGGCCGCTGGTCTCCAGGGCATCCTCCAGGCGGGCGTCCAGCAGGTACAGGCGTTCCTCGTCCAGGGCGGCCCAGTCCCAGTCGAAACCGGCCATGTTGGCCCGGATGTCCGCGGCGCTTTCCTCGAAGGCGACGAACACCGCCGTCTCGCCGGCCTCGGCCACGGCGTGTGCCAGGGTCTGCATGGCGAACACGGTCTTGCCGGTACCGGGGCCGCCGATGACCACGCTGATGCGCCCACAGGGCAGGCCGCCACCGGTGATGGCGTCGAAGCCGGCGATGCCGGTGGCGCACTTGGTAATGGGAACGGGGCGTGTTCGGGGAGCGCTGCTCATAGGGGAGCCTCGCTCAGGGTGATCTGCTCTCGCACATTTTTCCACCACTCGGCGTCGGTGGTCTGTTCGTTCAGATCGTAGCCTTCCCGGAACAGGGCCAGGCAGGCATCCACGGCGTCGGCATCCAGGAGTGTGCCGCGGCCGGCCTGGATTTCCTCCAGGGCGCGATCCACGCCCAGGGCCGGCCGGTAGGGGCGGTGGCTGGCGATGGACTCCACCACATCCGCCACGGCGAGGATGCGCGCTTCCAGGAGAATGTCGTCACCCCGAAGGCCCTGGGGATAGCCGCTGCCGTCCATGCGTTCGTGGTGTTGCAGGATCATCTGCCCCAGCGGCCAGGGGAATTCCACATCATGGATGATTTCCTCGCCCGCCCGGCAGTGTTCGCGCACCAGGGCAAACTCATTGGGTGTCAGCCGCCCGGGGCGGGTCAGGATCTCCGCGGGGATGTGGATCTTGCCCAGGTCGTGGATCAGCCCGCCCACCAGCACGCCGAAGGCCCGGTCCGGCGGCAGGCCCAGGCGCTGGGCGATGGCGTGCGCCAGCCGCGCCACCCGGCGTTGGTGTCCGGCAGTGTAGGGGTCGCGGGTTTCCACCGTGCGCGCGATAGCCTCGATGGCCTGCAGCAATGCCCCGTGCAGGCGGCGGGTGAAGTCCTGGCGCGTCTGTTCCAGTTTGCGGCGGTCGCTGATATCGCGCAACACCACCGCGTAACCACGGGAGGTGCCGGGCCCGAAGGGGGTTACCGACACTTCCACCGGCACGCTGCCGCCATCCTCGGTGGGAAGTTCCACCTCGGTGGGTTGTTCCGACTTGACCGGCAGCCCCAGTTCGTGGCCGATCAGGTCGGTGTTGGAGCGATGCAGCAGCCGCTGGGCGCTATGGTTGGCAAAACGAACCCGTCCCTTGCCGTCCAGTGCGAGCAGGCCGTCGGCGGCATGATCGACGATCTGGCTCACGTGTCCCGAGGCGCGCAGCCGCTGTTTCAGCCAATGGCGGTCGCGGCGCAGGCGGGAGCAATCCAGGGCAAGGCCCAGCCACAGGGCCAGGTCCTGCAAGTCCGCCAGGGATATGCCATCGGTCAGGGTATGCAGGGCCAGCAGCCCGTGTGGCGAGTCTTTCCTGGGTTCCAGGGCGAGAGGGAAAGTATGCAATGGGCCGAGTGGATCTTCGCCGGCCGGAAAGAAACCGGCTTGCGAATAATCCCAGGGGGAACCGTCGGCCAGGGTTTCCCGCAGCCGGGACAGCGCGGCGGTGTCCAGTCCCGTCGCACCTTCCAGGGCCGGGCCGTCGTTCCGTTTGACCACTACCCAGGCGGCCTTGCACACGCCATGGTTGCAGAGCGCCGCGCAGAGATGTTGCAGCAGGCGTTTTTCTGAATGCTCCCGGTTACTGTGCCGCAACACCTCGCGGGCTGGCTCCAGCCGTTCAGTGGTCATTATGAAATGATCGTTGCCATGCATGGTTTGTGGTAGCGGTGCCTCCTTTTCAGCGCTTTTACTGGGGTTGTTGGCTGTTTTTCGGCAAAGCGGAGGGGTTCTTTACCTGAAAAGTGAGTTTTAGTGGATGTCCGGGCGATCAGGTACATGCACGGGGTGAAGGTGTGGGGGATGGCTGGCTTCAGGGCCAGGGTCATGAAACGGAGGCGGCTGCATGGCGGCTCAGTGCCAGAGACCGCTGATGTGCCAGCGCGGCACACGCACCACCGGTTGTCCGAACACGGCATCGGGATCGAACCAGTCGTCGGGCAGGGCCGGGACCGGTGGCAGGCGGGGTTTCAGTTCCATCAGCCGGGCGATGCGCTCACGGGTGTCTGGATGGGTGCGTAGCAGGGAGGGTTCCGGCACCCGGCGTCCCGGCAGGAAGATGCGTTCCAGCCAGCCCCCCTGGGCACGCTCGATGCGTGCCAGGGCGCTGGCCAGGCCGTCGGGATCACCGGTCAGGCGGGCGGCGTTGAGATCGGCATCGTATTCGCGGGTGCGAGACAGGGCCAGTTGTGCCAGGGCGGTCAGGCTGGGGGCGAACACCAGCAGAAGGATGGCGAACCAACTGATGCTGACCTGGGAAAGGAGTAGCAAGGGCAGGTTGAGCAGCAGCAGGAACTGGCCCAGCAGGGAGAGCAGGCGGGTGGCATGGCTGAGCATATCCGCCAGGCCCATCACCCACAGGTCGTCGTTGCGGATATGGCTGATCTCGTGGGCCAACACCCCGGCCAGTTCGCGCATGTTCAGCTGGCGCAGCAATCCATCGCTGAGGGCGATGGCGGAGTGGCCACGGCTGCCCACGGCAAAGGCGTTGAGTGTGCTGCTGGGCAGGTAGTACAACGTGGGTCTGGCGGGCAGGCTAGCCCGTTCCGTCAACTGGGTGAGCAGGGACCACAGGGCGGGGGCCTGGGATGGATGCACCGGTGTGGCGCCATACAGGCGCATGATCAGGCGCGGCGAAATGCTGGGGTGGAACAGCACGCCCACCGCACCCATGGCCAGCAGAAGCAGGATGCCGAATCCTCCCCACAGCAGCCAGCCGATGAGGGCGAGCAGGCCGGCCATCACTGCCAGCAGGAGCAGGGATTGCAGCCGGTTGAGCCAGGCGTGCTGCAGCCAGACCTCGCTGTCGATACGGGTCATCCGCCCGCCCCGCAGCGGCGCAGCCTGGCGCGCAGGTTTTCGATCTCCTCCAGCAGGTCCAGTGCCAGGGCGGCGCCGGCCAGATTGAGTCCGAGATCGTGCTCCAGGCGCAGGGCGCAACGCGCCCGTTTCACGCTCACGCCGGAAAACCGCCAGTGGATGGGGTTACGCCCGCGCGGTTCGATCACGCCTTCCTCTACCAGGCCCAGTAGCCGGTCCGCCGGTACCCTGCAGGCACGGCTCAACTGGGCCAGGGTCAGTTCCCTGTCTTCGTCCAGCAGTTCACCAGACAGTAGGTTCAGCAGTTCTTTGCTCATGACGAATCACACTCCCAGCCGCACGCGCGGGTTGAACCGCAGCGCTTTCTCGAATTCGCGGTAGGCTGCCCTTGCAGACTCGGTGTCGGCAGGGGGCAGGGCAATCTTCAGTTCGATATAGAGATCCCCCGGCTCCCTGGCCGGTATGCCACGGCCCTTGAGCCGCAGTTTGCGTCCTCCGGAGGAGTTGGGTGGAATGCGCAGGTCCACCGGGCCGTCCGGCGTGGGTGCCTTGACGCTGGCCCCGAGGGCCGCCTCCCAAGGTGTCACCGGGAGCTCCAGGTACACGTCCTTGCCTTCCACGTGGTAGTAGGGATGGGGGCGGAATTCAACCTCCAGGTAGAGGTCTCCGCGCTCGCCGCCACCCAGGCCGGGGCCACCCTGTCCCGCCAGGCGGATATGCTGGCCCTGGCGCACACCCTTGGGGATACGCACATTGAGGGTGCGCTCGCGCACATAGGGCCGGCCGTCCGGACCCAGTTCGGTGTGTTTCAGGGTCAGGGTGCGGGTGGCCCCCCGGTAGGCGTCCTCCAGGTCGATGAGTACCTTGGCGTGGGTGTCCTCGCCACGGGCATGGAAGCCGCCACGCCCCTGGCGGGCGAATCCGCCACCGAAACCGGCCTGGCCGAACAGGCTCTCGAAGAAATCGCTGAACCCGGCCGCGTCGGCGTCGGTGAAACCACCGCCGTGGAATTCGAAACCCTGGTTCCAGTCCGGTGGCGGACGGAAGTCCTGTCCGGCTTTCCAGTTGGCGCCGAGCTGATCGTAGGCGGCGCGCTTTTCCGGGTCCTTGAGTACCTCGTAGGCCTCGCCCACCTCCTTGAAACGGACCTCAGCGTCCGGTTCCTTGCTGACGTCGGGATGGTATTTGCGCGCCAGCTTGCGGTAGGCGCGCTTGATTTCATCCTGGGTGGCGTCGCGCTTGACGCCCATGATTTCGTAATAGTCTTTGTATTTCATGTTTGTCCGGCCCTCGTTTGCGGCGGCCGCCCCGGAGGCGGCCGCCGGCCGTCTACCAGCCCAGAGAGACGAATTGCTGCGTGTCGCCCCTGCGGATCAGCAGCAGCACGCGCCGTTTGTTTCCACTGGCCTTGAGTGCCCGCTGGAAATCGGCAGCGTTGGTGATCTTTTCGCGGTTCACCTGCAGGATCACCGTGCCCACGCCGATTCCGGCCATGGCGGCGATGGAGCCGCGCCGCACTTCGGTGACCACCACACCCTCGCCGGGTTTGGCGCCGAACTGTTCGGCCAGTTGTGGCGTCAGGGTCTGCACGGTGATGCCGATCTCGTCACTGCTGGCCGCCGGTCCCGTCTGGGCGATGCGCTGCTCGTCGGTGAGCTTGCCGATGGTGACGCTCAGGGTCTTGCGGTGGCCGTCGCGCAGCACGGTCAGGGATTCACGGCTGCCTGGTTTGGTCAGTGCCACACGGTTGCGGAAGTCACCCACGTCAGACACCGGTGCGCCACGGTAGGACACGATCACATCTCCCTGGCGCAGTCCCGCCTTCTCCGCCGGCGAGTCCTCGCCGACCTGGGCCACCAGGATGCCCTGGCCCGGTTTCAGGCCGAAGGAGTCGGCCAGATCGGGGGTGAGCTGCTGGATGACGACACCCAGGTAACCGCGGCTGACCTCGCCGTTTTCGATCAACTGCTCGGCGATGGACTTGGCCAGGTTGCTGGGGATGGCGAAACCGACACCCATGTAGCCACCGCTGCGGCTGAAGATGGCCGTGTTGATGCCTACCACCTCGCCGTCCAGGTTGACCAGCGGGCCACCGGAATTACCGGGGTTGATGGCCGCATCGGTCTGGATGAAGTCTTCGTAGTCATTGATACCGACGCTGGTGCGGCCGGTGGCGCTGACCACGCCGACGGTGAGAGTGTGGCTGAGGCCGAAGGGGTTGCCGATGGCCACCACCCATTCACCCACCTCCAGTTTGGAGGAATCGGCGAGGGGAACGGCCTTGTAGTCGCTGGTGCCGACCTCGATGACGGCGATGTCGGATTGCGGGTCACGACCAGTGATGCTGGCCTCGAACTCCCGCCCGTCCTGGAACTTGACGCTGATCTTGTCGGCGTTCTCCACCACGTGGTTGTTGGTGAGGATGTAGGTCTTGTCCGACAGCATGCCGTCCTTGACGGCGAATACGAAACCGGAGCCCTGGGAGATGCTGCGGCGTTCCCCGCCTGGCTTGCCGGGGTGGGGCGCACGCGGGATGCCCGGCAGCTGGCCGCCAAAGAAGCGCCGGAAGAAATCGTCACCGAACGGCCATTGGTCGCCAAAGGGTGTCCCCATCCCCGCCATGTCGGCGTCCGCTACCTTGCCTTCCACCTGGATGAATACCACCGAGGGTGACACCGCACGGGCCACGCTGGCGAAGGCCTTACCGGTCTGGCGCAGGTTCTCGATGGCGCCGTCCATGGCCTGGACGGGTATGGCCATGAGCAGCAACAGAAACAGAAAAACTCGTGGAATGGATCGATTCATCATTGGTTTCTCCTTGGAGATCTGGCCGGGAACCTGTAAACCCGCCTCATTCATGGTGGCGGCCCTGGTTGGTCCCGGCACGCCTGGGCTTGGGCTTCACCGAATCCACAGCGGTGGCTATGCATCCGGTTCCAGCCCGGCGCCCAGCCGCACTGGCCCGGCGCCAGGAACCGCGATCCACCATGAATAAGGCGGGGTTAAACCACTGCAAACCGGCCCGGATACGGCGGAAGAGCAGCGTCTGCTGTTGACCACGGGGTGGTTGCAGGGTTCCCGTACACCGGCCGAGGGGTGAATCAGACAGCGCCACGGCGCGGTGCGCCGTGGCGCCCACGGGACCGGTTCATCCCACGCTGACCTCCACCTTGCGCGGCTGCAATTCGGCACGCCTGGGCAGGGTCAGGGTCAGTACGCCGTCCTTCATGGTGGCGCTGATCGCTTCCGTATCCAGCTCGCTGCTGAGGCTGAAGCTGCGACGGAAGCGGGTGGTGTCGATGTCGGCGTGCAGCGCCTCCATGCCCTCGGGCATGTCGATCTTGGCGCGACCCTCGATGGTCAGGTTGTCGCCATCGACGCGCACCTCCAGGCGTTCGCGGGAGACGCCCGGCAGGTCAGCCATGAGGGTGATGCCCTGGCTGTCCTCGAAGATGTCCACTGTTGGCCGCAGGTAGGTCTCGGGCTCGGTCTGGGGTTGCACTTCACGAGTTTCGCGGGTCTTCATGTCTTGGGTCTGTGTCATGGTCTTTTCTCCTCAAGATTTATTTCGATCATCGTGCCGATTACTTGACCTCGATCTGGCGCGGACGGGCCGATTCGCGGCGCTGCACCGTGATATGCAGCACGCCGTCGCGGTATTTGGCCTCCACGCGGTCCTGATCGACGTCATCGGGCAGGGTGATGGCGCGGCGGAAGCTGCCGTTGAAGCGTTCGCGGCGGTAATAGTCCGCACCCTCGGGCAGTTCGGTCTTGCGCTCCCCGGCGATGGTCAGCAGGTTCTGTTGAAGCTGGATGTCCAGGCTGGACGGGTCCAGACCGGCGGCGAACAGGTAGACATCGACCTGCTCGGGCGAGGTGCCGATATTGACCGCCGGAAAACTGCCGGAAGCGACCGAACGGATGCCGTTGGTGCTGGGCCAATTGCCGAACACCTCGTCCATCTGCCGGCGCAGACGGTCGAACTGAGTAAAGAAGTCTTCGTCGAAACCGTTGAAATAACGCAGCATGGCACACCTCCTTTTACTTGGTTGATTGCCTGTCTGCCCCTGATATTGCATCTGTCATGCCAAGTTCCAAGTGCCTGTTTATTAAAAAAATCATGTATGTTGTGGTGATAATGCGGCCAAAATGACCGGTCTAATGTGATGCTATCGGCCATTCTGGCCGCCTCTCGGGGGCGGGGGGTGTCGTAGGCCCGGCCGGGGGCGGGAAGCTCAGGAGGGGCGGTTCAATCTGCGCCGCAGGGTACGCTCGCCAATGCCCAGCAGCCGCGCGGCCTGACTGCGGTTGTTACCGGTCTTCTTCAGGGCGGCATCGATGAGCAGCCGTTCGGCCTCGGCGAGGGTGGTGCCGGTGGGGATGAAGACGCCGTCAGCGGTGGAGGCGGGTCTGGCCGTCGCCGTTGGCAGCAGGGGATCGAGCAGGTTGGCGCCGATTTCGCGCACGCCCAGCGGCAGGCGCAGAGCCAGGCGGGCCATGAGGTTGCGCAATTCCCGCACGTTGCCGCTCCAGGCATGGCCCGCGAGGCGTGCCAGCGCGCCGTCGGACAGGCTGGGCGGGGAGCCTTGCCAACCCATGTCGCGCAGACTGTTGGTCAGGAAATGTCCGGCCAGCAGGGCGATGTCCTGGGGCCGTTCGCGCAGGGGCGGCAGCCGGATCAGCAGTACGTTGAGCCGGTACAGCAGATCCTGACGGAACATGCCGCTTTCTATGCGCTCTTCCAGTGGACGGTGGCTGGCGGTGACCACGCGTACGTTCACCGGTGTGATGCCCTCGCCGCCGATGCGCTGCACGCCGTGCTCCTCCAGCACCCGCAGCAGGCTGACCTGGGCCGCCGGCGGCATTTCGCCGATCTCGTCCAGGAACAGGGTGCCGCCGTCGGCCTGTTCGAAGCGCCCCCGATGCCTGCGTGTGGCACCGGTAAAGGCGCCTTTCTCGAAGCCGAACAGTTCCGCCTCCAGCATGCTTTCGGGGATGGCCCCGCAATTGACCGCCACGAATGGACCCTGGGCGCGGGGACCCAGGCCATGCAGCGCGCGGGCTACCAGTTCCTTGCCGGTTCCGGTCTCGCCCTGGATCAGTACCGGCTCGCTGCTGGCGGCGAATCGCGGCAGGTCGGCGAGGGCCTTGTGCATGGCTGGATCGCGGAATAGCAGGTAGGGGGCGAGTTGGCCGGCCAGGCCCTGAGAGGGCCGGTTGCCTACCAGGTCGGCGGCCAGGACTCGCGCCAGTTCCAGGGGCTCGACCGGTTTTTCGAAGTAATGGCGGGCGCCCAGGCGCAGGGCCTCCACCGCAGTGCTGACGCTGCCGTGTCCGGTGGTGACATAGAAGGCTCCATCCGGGGCGGCGGCCAGGTAGTCCGGCAGCAGCTCGAGGCCGTTGCCGTCCTTCAGTTGGAGATCGACCAGCATGGCGTCGGGGGGATGGGCGGCCATGGCGGCGCGTGCCTCGCGCACGCTGCCTGCACCATTCGCCGTGGCACCCAGCCTGCTGAATTCCCGTTGCAGGGTGTGCAGGAGGGTGGCGTCGCCGTCTACCACCAGCAGCTCCAGGCCGTTCAGGTCGGGGAGGGATTGCCTGGTTTCTTCCACCGATGGGTATCCTCGTCGTGCTTGCGGCAGCCGTTGTGTCCACGGAAACAGTACCAGAAAGACCGCTGCGGTTGGATTGGGTCTTAGTACCAATTTTTTGGGATTGCTGGCATAGTCTCCGGCCACAGGAATTTGAGTGGGTATCCGGCGCAAGGGGCTGAGGATGATAGAGATCCGCCATAGAATCAGTGGCGAGGTACTGCACGGCATCGATGGCGTCAGCCTGGTCGATGCGGATCTGAGTGGCCTGGACCTGGCCGGAGCTGATCTGGCGGGGCGGGACCTGCGATTCAGCGACCTGCATGGTTGTGACCTCACGGGCGCGGACCTGAGCGGTGCGCGGCTGACCGAGGCGAATCTGCGCAAGGCGAATCTGGAGAGGGCGTATCTGACGGACGCCCACTTGGCCGAGGCCAGTCTGGAGGATGCCAATCTGAGCCAGGCACGAATGGAACGTGCCTATCTTGCCGGTGCACGTCTGGACGGCTCCAGCCTGCGCGGTGCGGACCTGCACCTGGCGAGGTTTGGCCTGGGGGGGGTGCGGTCGGCTGCCAGTCTGCGCGGTGCGGACCTGTGCCAGGCGAACGTCACCGGTGCGCAACTGGGCCACGTCCGGATGCGTGGTGCCAATCTGCGGGATGCATGCCTCGACCATGCCGATTTTTCCCATGCCGATCTCGAAGGGGCGGACTTGACGGGCTGTTCGGCGACCCGGTGCCTCGCCCAGCATGCCAATCTGAGCCGGGCCAGGCTCCACCGGGCCACCCTGATCAACAGTCATTTCAATGCGGCCCTGTTGCACGATGCGGATTTGAGTGAGGCCATCCTCAGTGAAGGGAGCCGTTCCACTGCGGCCAATTTCAATCTGGCGGATTTGCGTGGGGCCTGCCTCAGGAATGCGTGCATGGAGGGTGTTGCCATCTGCCATGCCAATCTCCGCGGCGCCGATTTGAGTGGTGCCAATCTGAAACGTGCATTTTTGTGCGGTTCCAACCTGGAGCGGGCCGAGGTCCGGGATGCCGATTTCGCCGGTGTGGAGATGACCAGTGTGCGGGTCACCGGCGCCGATTTCTCCAGGGCCCGCAATGCCGATCTGCCGGAAGGCAAGGATGATTGGGTGTGATCCAGGGAAGCGCCGAACTCGTTCCGGGGGATGGGGGTTTGGG
>CAYPEH010000031.1:0-18084 GCA_964409585.1 uncultured Chromatiales bacterium
TCTTTTTGGCACTCGAACAGGCAGAGTGCTAACATCAAAATAATTGAGTCTTTAGGGAGGGTACTCCTTACCATGTCTATGTCCACCGCATTAGTTCGCAGTCCAGGCGCCGAACTGGCCCTGCCCTCTCCGCTGGGCAGCCTGGAGGCATATATCACCGCCGTGCGTGAGGTGCCTATGCTGACCGCGGAAGAGGAATATGAACTCGCCACGCGCCTGCGCCGCGATGGCGATCTCGACGCTGCCCGTGCCCTGATCCTTCCACATCTGCGTTTCGTCGTGCACGTGGCGCGCGGTTACAGCGGCTATGGACTCAGCCTGGGAGACCTGATCCAGGAAGGCAACATCGGCCTGATGAAGGCGGTCAAGCGTTTCGACCCGGAGCTGAAGGTGCGCCTGGTATCCTTTGCCGTGCATTGGATCCGCGCGGAGATCCATGAGTTCATCCTGCGCAACTGGCGTATCGTCAAGGTGGCCACCACCAAGGCCCAGCGCAAGCTGTTCTTCAACCTGCGCGGTTCGAAAAAACGCCTTGGCTGGTTCAGCCGCCAGGAAGTGGAACAGGTTGCCGATGATCTGGGCGTCAGCCCTGAGCAGGTGATGGAAATGGAATCGCGCCTGGCCGGCCAGGACATCGGTTTCGATGGTCCGGAAGGCGATGACGATCACATCCCTCCGGCCCCGGCCGCCTATCTGCAGGACCAGAGCATGGACCCGGCACTCACACAGGAGCAGGGCGATTGGGAGGAATACACCAGCCGCCGGCTGATGAGCGCCCTGGAAGAACTCGACGAGCGCAGCCGCGACATCGTCTCCAGTCGCTGGCTGGGCGAGGAGAAGGCCACCCTTCAGGAACTGGCGGACCGTTACCAGGTGTCGGCGGAGCGCATCCGCCAACTGGAAAAGAACGCCATCAAGAAGATGAAGGGCGCCGTGCTGGAGGCCTGAGGCCCGCGACCCTCGATGAAACAACCCCGCCCGGACACGATCCGGACGGGGTTTTTTATGTCTGTCGCCAATCAGTTGAAGTGATAGCCCAGCCGCAGCAGGTGGAAGTTGATGCCGGGATTGGGTTTCTTGATGCTGGCGTTGGACAGGTGCTGGAAGCGGTAGCCCAGGTCGAACTCGCCCTTGTCTCCAAAGCGGGCGCCGAAGCCCACGTGGTCACCGAACTGGAACATGGTGGACATCTGCCGGTCGTTGATGCGCGTCTGCGACATCAGGTGGGCACCGATGGCGAACTCGGCGTAGGGCTGTGCGCCGCTGGAATCGTGCGTGGTGAGCCGGAACACCGGGGTGATTCCCACCTCGGTGATGGACTTGCTCTTTTCGCCATCCCAGTAGGCCAGGCTCAGATCCCAGTAACCGGTCAGGTACCAGTCGCCTTCCTCGAACCATTTGCTCCCCCAGTCCCACTGGCCGGCGACACGCACCACATCGGTATCGTCACCGTTTCCCACCTCCAGCGACATACCGTCCAGTGCCTGGGCCTGGGTGGCGGCGCCCAGCAGCATGGCGGCAACGGCGAATGCGCGAATGGAATTGTTCATGAAAACCCCTGTGGATGATTATTGCCTGTTGTCTGACCCCGTAATCTAACAATGGCTCATGGACGGGGCAAATCAGGCTAGTTCGGCCAGCAGCCGGTCCATCATGCGCTCGGCCTGTCCGCCGTAGCCTCCGCCGAACATGTTGAAGTGATTGATGATGTGATAGAGGTTGTAGAGGGTGCAGCGCACCTCGTAGCCCGGATCGCGCGGCCAGGCCTCGTCATAGGCGGCGTAGAAACGGGAACCGAAACCACCGAACAGTTCGGTCATGGCCAGGTCCGCCTCGCGGTCGCCGAAATACACGGCGGGATCGAAGATGACCGGCTCCCCGTCCCGGGTGGTGGCGAAATTGCCGCCCCACAGATCGCCGTGCAGCAGGGAAGGCTGCGGGTCATGGCCGTCCATCAGCGCCGGAAAATCCGCCATCAGGCGTTCACCCTTGCGCAGGAAGCCAGTGCTGGCGCCATTGCCCGCCGCCAGTTCCAGCTGATAACCCAGGCGCCGGTCGCGCCAGAAACCGATCCAGTCGTGATGTTCACCGTTGGGTTGGTGGGTGGAACCGATGGTGTTGTCCCGGTGCCAGCCGTAGCGCCCCCGGCTTACCCGGTGCATGGCCGCCAGTTCCCGGCCAAACCGCTCCAGGCTGTCCGCCCCGGCGGGGCCCGTGGGGATCAGTTCCATGACGATGTAGGCCTGGCTGCCGGCCAGGCCGCAGCAGACCGGTTCCGGCACACGCACGGCAGCGGCGGCATGCAACTCACGCAGCCCCTCCGCCTCCGCCTCGAACATGTCCAGGCAGTCGGAACGGTTGGTCTTGATGAAATACCCCCGCTTCCCGTCCTGTACCCGCCAGGTGCTGTTGATGCACCCGCCGCCGACGGATTGGGGGTGGCCGATGTGGAAAGGCTGGCCGGTGACCTGCCGGATGTGGTGGGCGATCTCGTCCCACATGGTCGGATCCTCGTCGAACACAATCAGACAATGTAACGAAACCTCTGCCTATTCAAGCCTGGATTTTCCGTTGAGGAAGCTCTGATCAAGTCGCCACGCGCCTTGATCAGAGTTCCCTTACAGGGGGGTTGTCTAATGGGGGAAGGATACAAATCAATGGCTTACGGTAGGAGCGGATGCCTCCCTTCCCCCAAACCCCCTTCCCCCGGTACTTATTCGGAGGTTCCTTGACAGCAGGGGGTGCATCTCCTCTAATCCCGCCCCCATGGCTGTACATCGAATGATTCTCACCCCCCGTGATCCGCTGGCGGCGCCGGAGGGGGCGGGGGAGCTGCCAGCGCTTCTGTCGCGGTTGGAGTTGATCGGCAGCCCCCTGACAGGGGCCCCGGATCCCGCCTATGAGGCGGGGGAACGGTTCCTCGAATGGATCACCTTTCTCGGTTGTTCACCCATGGTGGAACTGACCGGTGTGCTGGCCGAGGGTGGGGATTTCTGCCATGTGCGCCTGCCCCCCATCAGCGCCGGACCACGCTTTCTGGCCGGCAGCGACGTTGCCGAACCCATCTGCCGCCACTGCAAACACCGGTGCGGCGACTGGCGCCGCTGGGTGGAATCCTGGCTGAAGGACCCGCGGCCCGGCGCCTGCCCAGGCTGCGGCATCCCGCAACACCCCCATGAATTGCATTGGCGCAAACGGGCCGTGTTCGCCCGCACCGTGGTCGAGATCTGGGGCATCTACCCATCCGAAGCGGTTCCGGCACAGGGCCTGATGGATGCACTGGCCCGGACCACGGCCGGGCCGTGGCGGCACACGTATCTGATGGGCTGAACGGTCCGGCGCGCCGTGCGTCCCGATCCGGAACATCCGGGCCACCCTGAGTGTGGCTTTACTCATGGTTGTCTTAGTAGGATTGCCGGTCTCCCGGACTGACAGAGACCCACGCCATGGCCTTTGGACTGATCATCATCGGCACGGAACTGATGACCGGCAAACGCCGCGACCGGCACCTGGATCACGCCATCCAGACCTTGGGGGAGCGCGGCCTGGAGCTGGCCTGGGCGCACTACGTCGGCGATGAGCCCGAGCGGATCGTCGCCACCCTGCGGCATACCCTGGTGCAGGGGGATATCGTTTTCTGCTTCGGCGGCATCGGGGCGACCCCGGACGATCACACCCGGCGTTGCGTGGCCGAGGCCCTGGGCACGTCCCTGGTGGTCCACCCGGAGGCATTGCGGGAGATCGAGGCGCAGTTCGGCGACGAAGCCCGGCCACACCGGGTGAAGATGGCGGAGCTGCCACGCGGCTGCGACCTGATCCCCAATCCCTACAACCGGGTGCCCGGTTTCAGCGTGGAAGGGCATCATTTCCTGCCCGGTTTTCCACACATGGCCTGGCCGATGATGGAATGGGTGCTGGAGCACCGTTACCGCCACCTGTTCATCGAGCGCCCGCCGGAGGAAAGGCTGGTGACCGCCTTCGGTGCCAGCGAGAGCCGGCTGATGGTGCTGATGGAGAGCTTCGTCGAGCGTTATCCGGACCTGCAGTTGTCCAGCCTGCCCCATCTGACCGGCGACGAACCCCAGGTGGAACTGGGGGTGCGGGGGGATCACGAGCAGGTGGCCGAGGCCATGGCCTGGCTCACCGGGCAACTGGACTCGCTCGGCCTGGAGTGGAAGCGGGCGGAATAGCCTCAGCTGCGGCCCCGGATCAGGGCATCACCATGCCGGGAGGGGGCTGAATGCCACCGCCGGGCTGCAGTCCGGGTTGCTGCTTTGGCGGCAGTGGTGAGACGTGATGCAGGACCATGCGCCAGCCGTCGGCCCCGCGGCGGTAGACATTGGTCGCCACCAGGGGGGGCGGCGACTGCTGGGGGTTGCCGCCGATGATCAATTCCTCGTGGACCAGGTGGATGGCGCTGTCGCCCTGTTCGATCCACTGCCGGTGGTGCACCCGCACTTCCACCTCCGTCCCGGCCTGGAAAATGCGTTCCCAGCCCGCGCGGATGGAGGCGTAATCGGTCAGTTCCACGCTCATGGGCAGCACGCAGGCGACGTCGCCCGTCGCCCATACCGCCATCATGCCTTCCAGGTCGTTTTCCTCCAGGGCGTCGTAGAAGCGGTCTTCCGCGTCCTGGGCGGTTTCGAAGCGTGTCGTCGTCATGGTTGGGAATCCTGTGGAACCTCTGAACAAGTATGGGGGGAAGGGTTCCTCTATTGCTGCAGGGAACGGCCGCCATCGACGGTCAGCACCTGTCCGGTCATGTATCCGGCCTCGCTGACCAGGAAGCGCACCGCCTTGGCGATGTCTTCCGGGTTGCCCTGGCGTTTCAGTGCGGTGGCGGAGATGATTTCATCCTTCACCGTTCCGGTCAGCCCCTGTTCCGGCCACAGGATGGCGCCGGGGGCGACGGCGTTGACACGCACCTCCGGCCCCAGTTCCCGCGCCAGGGACTTGGTCAGCATGACCAGTCCGGCCTTGGAGATGGAATAGACCGGGTGCGCCTTGAGTGGCCGGTCGGCGTGGACGTCGACGATGTTGACGATGTTCCCGCCACGCTCGCGCAGATGGGGCGCGGCCGCCTGGGCGAGGAAGAAGGGCGCTTTCAGGTTGGTGCCCATGAGGTCGTCCCACTGCTCCTCGGTCACCGTTCCGATCTCGGTGGGATAGAAAGTGGAGGCGTTGTTGATCAGGATGTCGAGACCATCCCAGGCCGCGGCCGCCTGTTCCGCCAGCGCCGGCAGGGCGGTGCTGTCGAGCAGGTCGGCGGACAGCAGGATCACCGAACCGGCACGCCGGCCGTTGAGTTCGTCGGCGACGGCGCGGGCGGCCGCGCTGGAATTGCGATAATGCAGTACCACGTTGCAGCCGGCCGCGTGCAGGATGCGTGCGACGGTGGCGCCGATGCGGTGGGCGGCGCCGGTGATGAGGGCGGTTTTGCCGCCGAGGGGCCGTGTACTATCCTCCATGGCCGCAATTTAACCCGGAAATTTCATGAATTACACGCGCCCTCGCTTGTCTCTTGGTTCCACAAGGAATTTTCTTCAGTTGCCCGTAATCGTGGATACGGGACGCCTTCAGAAAATCCCTTGTGAAACCAATATACTGCGCGATCATCACGCGAATCCATGAAATTTCCGGGTTAACCGATTCAACCGGAATGGAAAACGTATCTTCCCACAGCCACCGTGGATTGGCCGGCTCATCGGCGGCACTGCCCGCGCCGGATGCGGCCGCGGCCGCCCACAGCGAGCGCCTGCGCGAGCATATCCGCATGGAGATTCAGCGGGCGGGGGGCTGCATCGGTTTCGACCGGTACATGCGCCTGGCCCTGTATGCCCCCGGCCTGGGCTATTACAGCGCGGGCAGCCGCAAGCTGGGTGCGGAGGGGGATTTCGTCACCGCGCCGGAACTGGGGCCCCTGTTCGCCCGCTGCCTGGCGCGGCATTGCGCCCAGGTGCTGGCCTCCTGCCGGGGCGATACCCTGCTGGAACTGGGGGCGGGCAGCGGTGCGCTGGCGGCCGATCTGCTGGCCGAATTGCGGGCGCTGGATGCCCTGCCGGAGCGTTATCTGATCCTGGAGCCCAGCGCGGACCTGCGTGCGCGGCAGCGCCGGCGCCTCGACCGGCAATTGCCGGAGCTGGCCGGGCGGGTGCAATGGCTGGATCGGCTGCCACGGACGCCCCTGCGCGGAATGATCCTGGCCAACGAGGTGCTGGATGCCCTGCCGGTGCGGCGTTTCGTGGTCACCGGCGATGGCCTGGCGGAACAGGCGGTGGCCTGGGGCGACGACGGCCCCCGATGGCGCGAGGTGCCCGCCGATGAGAGCCTGTGCCGCGCCGTGGATGCCGTGCAGCGGGATCTGCCCCAGCCCCTGCCCCCCGGCTACCGTTCCGAGATCAATACCGGCCTGTCCGCCTGGGTGGGCGCCCTGGCGGACAGTCTGGAGCGGGGCGAGATCTGGTTCGCCGACTATGGCTATCCCCGGCGTGAGTTCTACCATCCGCAACGGAGCGAGGGCACGCTGCTGTGCCACTACCGCCACCGTGTCCACGATGACCCCTTCGTGCTGCCGGGTTTGCAGGACATCACGGCCAGCGTCGATTTCACCGCCGTGGCCGAGGCGGCCCTGGCCGCCGGCCTGGATGTGGGCGGCTATGTCAGTCAGGCGAACTTTCTGCTCGCCAGTGGCCTGGACCGGTTGCTGGCCGCTTCCGATCCCAGTGACCTGGCCGCCCATGTGGAAACGGTCCGGCAGGCGCGTATCCTGACCATGCCCGGTGAGATGGGGGAACGTTTCCAGGTCATGGCCCTCAGCCGCGGTCTGGAGACCCCGCTGCCCGGCTTTCTCGATGGTGATTGGCGGGATCGCCTATGATTGTTCACAGACTCCTTCCGCTGTTGCTGACACTGACCCTGGGTGCCTGTGCGACTGCGGACAAGCTGAACCGGCTCGCCGGGAACCCGGAGGAGATGAAACTGAGCGACTTCGTCAAGAGCGATATCGACATGGTCGTCGAGGTCCATCAGAGACGCTCCCTGGAACACCTGCGCACCCTCATGCGCAAGCTGTACCGGCGCAATCCCGCCGAGCTGAGGAAATCCGGGCTGACGGATATCGAGGAGGCCGTGGCGCGGGTGTTCTACACGCCCCTGGAGCAATGGCAGTTGCCGGAGCTGGAGGGGAGGCGCGGCGTGGACGCCCTGCGTCTGGCCTTTCACGAGGAGTACCAGGGGGATCGCGTGCTGGCCCTGATCGCCGGTCTCACCAGCATGCTCATGGCGGCCTATGACTACAAGACCGAGTTTTTCGTCCTCGACGATCTGGACCCGCAGAAGCTCTACAACGCCGCGCGCAACGTGGAGATCGCGGTCTGGAAGCTGTCCAATGAC
Source organism: uncultured Chromatiales bacterium (assembly GCA_964409585.1). Taxonomy (GTDB): domain Bacteria; phylum Pseudomonadota; class Gammaproteobacteria; order JACKNK01; family CAYPEH01; genus CAYPEH01. Next base: position 7,393 of record CAYPEH010000031.1, read on the forward strand.
CGTACCAGCGACGGCCGCCTGTACCTGCTGAGCAACTCGCGGCCGGGGGAGCCGGCCAATCTCAGCTTCGAGCGCCTGTTCGGCAAGCTCATCGCCCTCCAGGACAGCATGGCGCTGGTGATTTCCGACAAGACCCGCCGGGCCATCAAGAATGTCGTGCAGACCCTGGCATCCGCCGTGTTCCTGCCGATTTGACAGGCGGTCAGGGGGATCGGCCGCCCGCCGGCCGGGCCCGGTCCAGGCGCCGGTATCCCAGGGCTTCGCTGATCTGTGCGGCCCCCACCTGCTTCGTGCCGGCCAGATCGGCGATGGTACGCGCCACCCGCAGGATGCGGTGATAGGCGCGGGCCGACAGGCCGAGGCGTTCCATGGCGGTTTCCAGTAACCGGCTCCCCTCGGCATCCGGGCGGCAATGGCGCTCCACTTCGCGGCTGCCGAGGCGGGAATTGACGCGGCCGCTGCGTTGGAGCTGGATCTCGCGCGCGGCGATGACCCGCCGGCGTACCACGGTGCTGGACTCCCCCGTGGGGGCATCGACGTCCAGCAGCTGTTCCCTGGGAACGCGCGGGACTTCGATGTGCATGTCGATGCGGTCCAGCAGCGGTCCGGACAGGCGGGCGCGGTAACGGTCGATCTGGGCGGGTGTGCAGCGGCAATGGCGGCCGGGGTCGCCCAGGTAACCGCAGGGGCAGGGATTCATGGCCGCGATGAGCTGGAAACGGGCCGGATATTCGGCCTGCCGGGCGGCACGGGAGATGGTGATCCTGCCGGTTTCCATGGGTTCGCGCAGCACTTCCAGCACGCGGCGGTCGAATTCCGGCAATTCGTCCAGGAACAGGACGCCTTCGTGGGCCAGGCTGATTTCTCCGGGTTTCGGGTTCGGGCCGCCGCCCACCAGCGCCACCCCGGAGGCCGTGTGGTGTGGCGCCCGGACGACCCGGCGTCTCCAGTTCGAGGCATCGGCGGGCAGGCCGCCCACCGAGGTCACGGCGGCGCTCTCCAGGGCCTCCTCCTCGGTCATGGGCGGGAGGATGCCCGGCAGACGACGCGCCAGCATGCTCTTGCCGGTGCCGGGCGGCCCGATCATCAGCAGGGAATGGGCGCCGGCGGCGGCGATCTCCAGGGCGCGCTTGGCGTGGTGCTGGCCGCGCACGTCCGCCAGATCCTCGTCGTATCCGCCGCCCTGCACCCATTCCGGCGGGGCCTGTTGCGGCAGTTCGTTCGTACCGCTCAGGTGGGCGCAGACCTGCAACAGGTGTTCGGCGGGCAGTACCCTGGCGCCACTGACCAGGGATGCCTCCTGCGCATTGTCCCTCGGCACCACCAGGGTGCGGCCGGCATCGCGTGCCGCCAGCGCCGCCGGCAGCAGACCGGATACCGGACGCAGCTCGCCGCCCAGTCCCAGTTCACCGAAGAACTCATAGCGCTCCAGCCGCCCGGCGGGCAGTTGTCCGGAGGCGGCGAGTATGCCCAGGGCCACCCCCAGGTCGAAGCGGCCCCCTTCCTTGGGCAGATCGGCAGGGGCCAGATTGATGGTGATGCGGCGGGCGGGAAATTCGAAGCGGGCATTGAGCAGGGCGGCGCGGACCCGGTCCTTGCTCTCCTTTACCGCCGCCTCGGGGAGGCCGACCATGGATAGCGAGGGCAGACCGCCGGACAGATGCACCTCCACCGTGACCTGCGGCGCCTGGATGCCGGACTGGGCGCGGCTGAATACCGTGGCGAGTGACATCCTTGTCCTGCTGTCCGTTCGTTGGGTCAGTAGCCGTCCTGATCGGAATCGGATTCGGTCTTGTCTTCTGTCCCGCTCTGGGTCAGGACCAGCTTTTCCAATAGGGCCACCTGGCGCTCCAGGTCCTCCAGTTTGCTGCGGGTGCGCGCCAGCACGCCGGTTTGTACGTCGAATTCCTCGCGTGTGACCAGGTCCAGGCGGGCGAAGGCGGATTGGATGGCGGCGCGGATATTCTTTTCCACGTCGTGTTGCAATTCGGAAAGGCCGGGCGGCAGCGCCGAACTCACGCGGCGCGCCAGGTCATCGAGAATCTTCGGGTCCATGGGGACGGGCTCCAGGAATGCCTACACGTTGCAGCCATTGTAGCAGCCTGCCGGATTCAGGCTGAATCGGTTGCAAAAGCGGGACGGCGGTCTGATTTTCCCTGATTTCTCGTTACATGGTTCCCACTATGCGCCTCGAAATCATGAAATGGCGGCCGCGACACGGTGTGCGTGGGCCGGGAGTGGACGCCGCGCCTTGGTTCCAGAAGCTCTTCCTTCGGCCGCCATGCGCCCCGTCTCCGTCCCGCATTACACTCTCGAGATCCAGGGCGCATCCTTGCTGCCCCCGCTTTTTCGCCTCGATCCCGCGTGATTCCGGTGCCAAGGGCTATGTCGGTGCCATTGCACCAATCTGGTGCAATGGCATTTCCTGTGGGCACCGTATTGGTGCGATGAGCGCGCCATCATCGTGCAACGCATCTGTAACTGATTGTTTTTTCAGGTCGGTAATGTTGGCACAAGAGTTGGATGTAAACGGCCCAATTGTGTGCGCCAGAACCACCGGAGGAAACCCGTGAAACTGATCACCGCCATCATCAAGCCATTCAAGCTGGACGACGTCCGCGAAGCATTGTCCGAGATCGGTGTACAGGGTGTCACTGTCACCGAGGTCAAGGGTTTCGGCCGGCAGAAGGGGCACACCGAACTCTACCGTGGCGCCGAGTACGTGGTGGATTTTCTGCCCAAGGTGAAGGTGGAAGTCGCCTTGTCCAGCGAGCTGGTGGAACAGGCCATCGAGGCCATCACCCAGGCCGCCCGTACCGGCAAGATCGGTGACGGCAAGATCTTCGTCTCCGAGATCGAACAGACCATCCGTATCCGTACCGGCGAAACCGGCCGGGAAGCCCTGTAATCGCAGAGTGAGCATCATGAAGTCCATTACCCGCATTTTGTCCCTGCTGGCGGCGGCCGCACTGCCGGCCACCGCCATGGCCGAAGAGGCCACCCTCAACGGCGCCAACACCGCCTGGATCCTGACCTCGACGGCACTGGTGCTGTTCATGACCCTGCCGGGCCTGGCCCTGTTCTATGGCGGCCTGGTTCGCAGCAAGAACGTGTTGTCGGTGATGATGCAGTGCTTCAGCATCGCCGGCGTCTCTTCCATCCTCTGGTTGATCCTGGGCTACAGCCTGGCCTTCGGCGAGGGGAACGCCTGGATCGGCGATTTCAGCAAGGTGATGATGGCCGGCATCGGCCGTGAAACCCTTTCCGGGGACATTCCGGAATCCCTCTTCATGCTGTTCCAGATGACCTTCGCCATCATCACCCCGGCGCTGGTCGTCGGTGGTTTCGCCGAGCGCATGAAATTCTCCGCCATGCTCCTGTTCAGCGCGCTCTGGCTGCTGCTGGTCTACGTGCCCGTCACCCACTGGGTGTGGGGTGGCGGCTGGCTTGGCGAGATGGGCCTGTTCGACTTCGCCGGTGGTGTGGTGGTGCACATCACCGCCGGTGTCGCCGCCCTGGTGGCCGCCATCGTCATGGGCCCCCGCCGTGGATTTCCCGCCACCGCCATGCCGCCGCACAACATGACCATGACAGTCACCGGCGCCGGCATGCTGTGGGTAGGCTGGTATGGCTTCAATGGCGGTTCCGCCCTGGCGGCCAACGGTGACGCGGCCATGGCCATGCTGGTCACGCACATCTCCGCCGCCGCCGCGGTGCTGGTCTGGTCCGGTATCGAATGGCTCAAGTTCGGCAAGCCTTCCGTCCTGGGTGCCGTCACCGGCATGGTCGCCGGTCTCGGCACCATCACCCCGGCCTCCGGCTTCGTCGGCCCCGGTGGCGCGCTGATCATCGGTATCCTCGCCGGTGGCGTCTGCTTCCAGGCTACCCAGTACATCAAGCGTGTGCTGAAGATCGACGATTCCCTGGACGTGTTCCCCGTGCATGGTGTCGGCGGCATTCTCGGCACACTGATGGCCGGCGTGTTCTCCGCCACCTCCCTGGGTGTATTCAGCGGCTTCGGCTTCGCCGAGGGCGTCGAGTCCATGGGCGGCCAGATCTGGATCCAGTTCGTCGGTGTGCTGGCCGGCATCGTCTTCACCGCCGTGGTGACCTGGGTGATCCTCAAGGTCGTCGGTGCCATGGTGGGGCTGCGCGTGGACGAAGAGGAGGAGACCGAGGGTCTCGACCACGTGTTGCACGAGGAGACCGGTTACAACATGTAACCGCGATCCGATCCTCGTCAGGACAGGCCGCCGGGGTATTCCGCCCCGGCGGCTTTTTTGTGTGCCGTCGCACCTCGGGTGCAACAGGGTGCTATGGCGCGGCGGCCACCCGCGCCACCCAGTTCCCACCGGCCTGCTGGATGACGTCCAGCACCATCTGTGGCTGGAGTCCGGCGGCCAGGATCAGTATGGCCAGCACCAGCACCACCACCAGTTCGCGCCGGCGCAGGTCGGAGGCCGCCTCCACCACGCGGCTGGTAACCGGGCCGTAGAAACTCTTGCGGTAGAGGTCGAGGAAATAGGCTGCTCCCAACACCACGCCGAACAGGGCCGCCAGGCCGGCTCCGGTATGGGTCTTGAGGGCGCTCATCAGGATCAGGAATTCGGCCGGGAAGCCGTTGGTGCCAGGCACTCCCATGGCCGCCAGGCCGAAGAGGAAGAAGAAGGCGGCCAGCAGGGGCATGGACTGGGCGCCACCGCCAAGGCTGATGATGTCGGTGGAGCCGGTGCGATGGTGGAGGAAACCGGTCAGCAGGAAAAGGCCGCCGGCAATGAGGGTGAAGTTGAGCAACTGGAACACCGCCCCCTGGATGCCCTGCGCGTTGAACGAGGCGATACCCAGCACCACCAGGCCCACGTGGCTGATGGAGGAAAAGGCCAGCATGCGCCGCAGGTTGGTCTGTGCCATGGCGGCCAGGGCGCCGTACAGGATGCCGGTCACACCCAGTCCGGCCAGCAGCCAGTGGTATTCACGGGCCGCATCCGGGGCCAGGGGGATGGCGAAACGGATCAGGCCATAGGCACCGAGCTTGAGGCCGGTCATCAGCGCCGCCACCGAGACCGGGCCCTCCATGGCCACCACCGGCAGCCAGGTGTGCAGGGGCACCACCGGAGTCTTGACCAGGAAGCCCAGCAGCAGCAGGAAGAACACCACCGCTCCGGTGGCGGGGGGCAGTGGGGTGGTCAGCAGTCCGGTGTAGTCGAACATCAGTCCGGTGGGCAGGGTGGCGCCGCTCACCTCGGCGTGGTTGAAGGCCAGCAGCAGGAAACCGAACAGCAGCGGCACCCCGCCCACCAGCATGAACAGGGTGTACTTGACCGCGGCATAGCGGCGGTTCGGGCCCACGCCCCAGAGGCTGATGAGGAAATACAGGGGCACCAGGCTCAGTTCCCAGAAGAGGAAGAACAGGATCGTATCGAGGGCGGAGAAGATACCCAGGGTGGTGCCTTCCAGCAGCAGCAACAGACTGAAATACAGCCTCGGCATGGTATGCACGCGGTTCCATGAGGAGATGGTCACGCCCAGGAACAGGAGTGCCGTCAGGGGCAGGAACAGCACGGAGATGCCGTCCACACCGAGCAGGTAGTGGATATTGAGGCCGGGAATCCATGCATGGCGCTCCACCATCTGGAAACCGCCGTCACCCGTATCGAAGTGGAACAGGACGAGCAGGGCCAACACCAGGTCCGCCAGGGCGGTGGCCAGGGTGATCCAGCGCGCCTTGCGCCCATCGTTGAGCCAGACGAGGGCGGCACCCACCGGCAGGGTGAGGATCAGCAGGGACAGCAGGGGCGGATGGGAGAGGGATTCCGGCATGGGAGGTTCAATGGGTGGCATACAGGGCGCTGAGCCCTTCCAGCGGTTTGTCGATCAGTTCCAGCCAGGGCTCGGAATAGAAACCGGCACCCAGCAGCACCACCACGATCAGTCCGGCCACCAGTACCTCCGAACGGCTGGCGGGTTCGACCTCCCGGTAGGGCTCGCCGGCCGGGCAGGGGGCCAGAAAGGCGCGCTGAAAGGCCCACAGCAGGAAGCCGGCGGTGACCACGTTGCCCAGGGCGGCGGCGATGGTCGGCAGGGCGCCGTACTGGTGGATGGATGCCTCCATCACCAGATGAGCGGCATCGAATCCGGGGGTGCCGGGCATGCCGATGATGGACAGGCCCGCGATCAGGAAGGTGATGCCGAGGAAGGGGATGCGGTCGAACAGGCCGCCGAGCCTGGGCAGCCGGGTGGTTCTGGTGCGGCGGTAGATCAGGCCGGTCATGAACATCAGGGTGGCGGCGGCCAGGCCGAAGGTCACCGACAGGATCACGCTGCCCTGGAAGGCGAGGTGGTCCAGGCTGAACAGGCCGATGACGATCAGGCTGGTGTGGGAGACTACGGCGAAAGCCAGCAGGCGGCGCAGATTGTCCTGCATCATCGCCAGCAGGGCGGCGTAGAACACACCCACCACGGCAAAGGCGGCAGCATGGTAGTGCCATTGTTGTACCGCCTCCGGCAGCAGTGGAAAGACGAAGCGCAGCATGCCGTAGATGCCGATCTTCACTCCCAGCAGCAGGGTCGGGGCCACGGCGATGTCGCCATGCTCGGCGATCAGCGGCAGCCAGCCGTGGAAGGGAAACAGCGGCGTGCGCACCGCCATGCCGTAGAACAGCAGGAAGAACACCACCGACTGGAACGGGCCGGAGACCGGTGCGGTGGACAACTCGAACAGGTCGAAAGTCCAGCGGCCGCCGGTGACGTGGGCGTGATTCCAGGAGAGCATCAGGGTGCCGATCACCAGCAGGAGGATGCCCACGCCCATGAATTGGTAGAAGCGGGTCAGGGCCATGTCCTTGTCCGGCGAGGTGGTCCAGCGCCAGAGAATGTAGCCCACCAGGCCCAACTGGACGATGGACAGCAGGGCAAACCAGAGCAGGTTGACGGTGGAAAACAGGGCCATCAGGGTCGATTCGATGGCGAACAGCACGGCGAGGAAGCGCCAGGCGGGGCCCAGCCCGCATACCGGGCCGTAGATGCTCACCAGCAGTGTGATCAACGCGGTGAGCAGCATGAAGACAATGCCGATGCCATCCACCGCGGCATGGTAGGAGAGGCCGAACAGGTCCAGATGCTCTGCGAACTGCATGGCCGCTTCGTGGCGGTCATAGCGGGCCAGCAGATCCCCCATCAGCGCCAGTTCCAGCATGGCGGCGATGATGCCTGCCGCCGCCACGCGGGATGACCGGCGCAGGGCCATCATCAGGCCCGCCGCCAGCAGGGGCAGGAGCTGGAGGAGGGTCAGGATGGGGTAGCCCGATTGCTGGACCCAGGGTATTTCGCTGAAGTTCATTGATGTCTAAAGAATTACCACCAGGGTGGCCATGATCAGCAGCAGCAGGTAACGCGGCTGGCTGAGCAGGTGTTCCACCTTGTTCAGGTGCCCGCCGATGCGTTGGATGGCCGAGGTCAGACCTTCGCCGCCTCCACGCAGCACCAGGCGTTCCTCGAACCAGTGCAGCAGATTGGCGACCCATTCCAGGATGTGGCCGAGCATGCCCTGTCCCCGGCCGACGCCGGCGTCGAGGGAGGATACGGCGCGGGCCTGGGCCGGCATGCCCACCAGGCGGTTCACCACCTGCTCGTCGAAATAGTCGATGTCGCGGGCCAGGGACCGGGTGGGCCGGGTCAACAGCCAATCGGCCAGGGGTTCGAGCCACAGGCGGTGCAGGGCGGCCACATAAAGACTGCGGGAGCGGGTCAGCCAGGCGGGTGCCGGCCGGGCGGCGCGGCTGACCATGTGCATCAGGGCCGGTGCGTGCAAGAATTGCCAGGCGCGCCAGGCGGCGTGCAGGGCCAGATGCCAGGCCGCCAGGCCGAACCAGCCCATGCCGCACCAGAAGAACATCAGCCCCACCTGGGAGGTGGTGGAGAACATCAGCGAACTCTTGACGTCGGTCTGCGCCAGGCCGGACAGCCAGCCATAGAACACGGTCAGCAGCCCCAGCACTGCGATCAGGAACAGGCTGGCGGGGCTGGCCAGCAGCAACGGTTCCAGGCGGATCAGCAGGTAGACGCCGGCATGCACCATCAGGGAACCGTAGAAGATGGCGCTGGACGGGGTCGGCCCCTCCAGGGCGCGGCCGATCCAGGGGGAGAAGGGCACCTGGGCGGACTTGGCCAGGGCGGCGATGATGAAGCCGCTGGCCATGAGGCCGGCCTTGAACTGGCCGAGGCCGCCGGCGCCGGCGTGCAACTGGCTCCATTCCACCCCGCCAAGCCAGAGATAGGCCAGGTACAGGCCGAGGATGAAGCCGGCGTCGCCGATGCGGTTGGTGACGAAAGCGCGGTTGGCGTTGCCGGTGGCCACCGGCCGGTCCATGGCATAGGCGATCAGCAGGTAGGAACTGACGCCGGCCAGTTCCCAGCCGGCGAACATCAGTGCGGCGCTGCCGGCGGAAACGATCAGCAGCATGGCACCGCTGAACAGGCACATCACCAGGAAGAAACGCTGGAAGCCGGCCTCGCGGTGCATGTAGTTGACCGAAAAGCGCACCGTCAACAGGGCAATGAAGGCCACCAGGGTGGTCATGGTCAGGCCGAGGGGGTCCAGGGTGAATACCAGGTTCACCTGGATATCGCCGCTGCGCAGCCAGGGGGCGACCGGGATGGTGCCGGGCGCACCGCGCAGGAGAGCCTGCGCGCCCAGGGCGGCGCTCAACAGGAAGGAGGCACCGGTGGCGGCCAGGGCCACCCGGGCGGTATGCCTTTCACCGGCTTCGCCGCGGTTCCGGCCGGTGAGGTAACCGATGGCGATCCAGGCAGCAGCCAGCATCGGCAACAGAGGGATGGCCCAGACCACGGAATCAGGCATGGCCGTTCTCCATCATGCCGGTTCCCCCTGCGCGATCAATGCCGGCGCCAGCGGTTCGGCGCTGCCCGCATACCAGTCCCTGGAACGTGCCACCGTGGCGGTGGTTCTGCCGCCGGGCGTCCAGGGCAACCAGCCCTGCTCCGGATCGAAGAGGGTGATTTCTCCGCTGTCGGGATCGATGGCCGAGAGCAGCAGCCAGCCGTTGCCGATCAGTTCCCGCAGGGGCGGCTGGCGCAGATAGATTTCCGTCAGTACCCCGGTTTTCGCCTCGACGACGACTTGCAGGCGCATGGCCTCGTGGATCTCGATCATCTGTCGTGGCAATCCGGTGCGCAGGTCGGAGGAGGCGCCGTCCATGACACCGAAGAAGCCGGTGACATTGTGGGTGATCTTCGAGCCGCAGCCGTAGCGCTCGTTGTCCACCGTGGAGAAGTAGTACTCCAGGTTGATGCCGGCACCCACCGGGGCGTTGGCCAGCAGCAGCGGTTCCAGCAACGAACCGTCCGGGTCCTGGGTGGGATCGTAGGAGATGAGGAAGGCGCGCCGGTCCCAGAACACGCCCCGGCTGATGATGCGGCGGCCGATGAAGGCGCAGGCGTTGGTGGCATGGCCCAGCTCCGGGCGTGCCTGGCTGAAATCCAGTCCACGCCCGAGTACGTGGTCCAGGGCCTGTGGCGGGCTGGGATTGTTCGGCGCGGAGAAGAACTTGCGGCAACGTTCATGGGCATGGTTGAGGCTGGCCTGGCGCAGGTCATCCACCAGGCGGGCGTGGGCGCCGCGCAAGGGTGCCGGGATCTTGTCCAGGTCGTACCAGGTGATGGTCTCGTCGCAGGTGTTGCGTTCGGCGCCGAGGAACCAGCAGTCGTCCGGGATATGGATGCCACGCTCGCGCAGCCGGGTGCGCACCTCGGGACGATTGGCCATGGCGGCGAGCAGGCGTGCGTTGGGTCCGCTGTGCCGGCCGCTGCACGCGCCGCACTGATAGGCGGCGATATGCGGATTGTTCTGGCTGTCCGAGCCGTGGCCCATGATGACCACCAGCGGCGCGAAATCCGCTTGCAGGCCGATGGTGCTCAGGAAATCGCCCACACGCGCGACCTGCTCTTCGGTGGTGAAGCCCGGCTGGACATTGTCCGGGGCGGGCTCGCCGTCATAGCGCCCGGTGGTGAAGGCGATGTCCGTGACCACCGGCTTCTCATAGGCGCGGCGCAGGCGTTCGACCCATTGGCCGAAGCGGCGCGGTGCGAAAGTCTTGCCCGCCAGCGAGGCCAGTGCCAGCGGGGCGCAGGCCAGGATGGCCGCGGAGCCGGCCGGGTTGCGGCGGATCTCCTGGTGCAGAAAATCACCCAGGCGTATACGCAGGCGGCGGCGCCGGGCGTGGCTGCGGTGGATCCTTTCCTGACCGTGCGCGGGGATCTCGCGGACCTGGTTGGATGGCACCAGGACCACCGGGCACAGGCCGCTGGGCCTGTCGTCGTCCAGGCCGGTCCACCAGTGGGGTACGTTGAAGTGGGCGGCGGCGCCGAAGGTCTCCACACCGGGATTGATTTCCTCCAGGTGGCGGCGGATGCCCTCTTCGCGGTCGTCCATGCAGAACACCAGTTGCGCCTGCGGCCGGCCGCCGCGGCCGGCCCAACGGCCGTGGTTGTGAACCAGGGCGGTGAAGATCTCGTCGCGGTAGTGGTTTTCGTAGGCACGCAGCCAGAGGAAACCGCGCGTCCCCTCGTCCAGCCGCCGCAGGCAGTCGAACACCTTGGTCAGTGTGTCCGCATCCAGCCCGCATCCAGCCCGCGGACATCGTTGCCGGCCAGTCCCAGGTGCTGGCTCAGGCG
>CAYPEH010000031.1:18184-23135 GCA_964409585.1 uncultured Chromatiales bacterium
CCGCATCCAGCCCGCGGACATCGTTGCCGGCCAGTCCCAGGTGCTGGCTCAGGCGGAACAGCGGCCAGGCGCTGCGGTGCACGCTGTAGCCTTCCGGCCGGGCGGCCAGGGGGCTTTGCCGCCATGCCTGGATCAGCTGCGCCAGATGTACCCATTGGCCGTCATCCTGCTCACCCGCATGATCCGCCGCCCGTTGCGTGAGCCGTTGGGCGCGGCTGGCAAGGTATTCCGGCAGATGCCCGCCATGGAGGGCATGGCGCACCAGGAATTCGGCCGGGTGTCGGCGGAAATACCAGCGCAGCATGTCGATGCTGGGCTCGATGCTCCAGTGCGTGGCACACAGATGCAGGGCGAAGATGCGCTCGATCACCAGGCGCACCGCCAGGTAATCGGTCATGTCCACCCGGTGCCCGAAGCCTTCGTACCCAGGGTGCCTGTGCCGCCAGAGGAACATGCCGGACCATCCGGGGAGCTCCAGGGCCAAGTGTTCCAGGTAGCGGGTCCAGCGGTCGCGGGGCAGGCCCATGCGCTTGAGTTCCTCGATCACGGTTTCGAGCGGATCGTCGGGCAGGGAATCCAGGTGGTGGCGCCATGACTCCAGATCATCGAACACCCAGGCCACGTTGCGCGAGGCGCTGTTGCGCCAGGCCGTGTAGAAAGAGCCGTCACGGTCCTTGTGATGCCAGGCGGCGAGCCCCAGGTCCAGCCAGGAGCCCAGGTGGCGGGCCATGTATGGACGGATGTCGTCGAGCAGATCCTCTCCGGTGAGCCGGAGCAGCATCCCCCGCAGGGTGATGTCCGTTCCGATCCGGTCGAGCAGGGCATACAACTGTTCCACGGACTGCCGGCGCATCGGCCCGGTGGAGCCGGACGTGTCCCCGTTCGTTCCGCTGTCCGCGTCCAGACCGTCGGGTATGTCTCCGGCCTGCGGGGCTGGATCGAGCATCTCTTCCGGGTGGAGGATGAAATGCCGCAGTCCGAGTACCTCCAGGCAGGCGTTCCACAAATCGGCCACGGCCGCGGCCTCGCCCTCGATACCGTGGGCGGCGGCCGCGGCGAGGATGCGTTTGCGGTTGCCGGGTGCCACATCCCGCTGGAAGCAGGAAAGGGCGTCCAATTCCTCTATCTGCCAGTTGAGTTCACAAGGGCTGAGCGACGGCAGGGGATGGACCAGTGCGGCCAGGTAGACATCACGGCGATGGATGGGGGCGCTGGCGGACTCGAACAGCCGCTCGCCCGCGTTCAGCCCCTTTTCCGCTGCGATGATGGGCAACAGGTCGTCGATGGTGATGCGGCCCTGGCGGAAGAACTCGCGGTATCTTTCCTCCGGCAGATAGCCGTGGGCGCCGGTGAGTTCCCTGGCCATGGCCAGGGCATCGGGGAATTTCAGATGCTGGTAGCCGTGCAGGGTGTTGTGGTGGACGAAATCCCGGATCGGTGCCTGACCCGGCAGGACGTGCTCCAGGTGTTCGATGGCCTGGCGGATCTCCGTCCGGATGTCGCCTGAATGGAGGGTGGAGTGGGTCATCGCCGCTGATGGTCTCAGTGCACGGCGAACGCGGAACTCAGCCCGTCGATAGAGGCGGACATCAACTGCAATACCGGTGCCGGAAAGACGCCGAGCGCGACCAGGCCGGCGGTCAGCACGGCGGCGGTCAGCATCTCGGTGGGGCGCAGGTCCTCCACCTCGCCCATTCCGGCGCGCACGGGTCCGGTGAACAACCGGCCCACGGTGCGGATGGCATAGGCGGCGCTGATGAGCACACCCACGCTGAGCAGCACCACGACCCAGCCCCAGCGCTCGAAGCCGCCGATGATGGTGTGCAGTTCGGCAATGAAGCCGGCGGTGCCGGGGAAGCCCACCGCGGCGATGAAGGCCAGCACGGTGAAGAAAGCGAAGCGCGGCGTGCTGCGTACCAGTGAGCTGTAGTGATTGATGTCACGGGTATGGGTGCGTTCATACAGCAGGCCGATGAGCAGGAACAGGGCACCGGCCACCAGGCCATGGGCCACCATCTGCATGACCGCCCCGGTGAGCCCGGCGACGTTGATGGCGGCGATACCCAGCAGCACCACGCCCATGTGGCTCACCGATGAGTAGGCGATCATGGCCTTGAGATCGGTCTGGCGCCAGGCCAGCAGGCCACCGTAGACCAGGCTGACGAGGGCCAGCGTGGCCAGCAGCGGTTGCAGGTGGAGCAGGGCGGCAGGCAGCATGCCGGCGGCGCGAATCAGGCCGTAGGCGCCCATTTTCAGCAGGATGCCCGAGAGCAGGATGGATACCGGGCTGGGGGCCTCCACGTGCGCCAGTGGCAGCCAGCCGTGGATGGGGAAGATGGGCATCTTTACGCCGAAACCGATGAGGAAACCCAGGAAGATGAGAATCTGGGTGTTTTCGTCCAGTTGCCTGCCTCCGGCCGCGAAGTCGGCCATGCCAAAGGATTGCCCGGTGGTGCTGTCGAACAGCACCAGCAGGGAGATGAGCATGAACACGGAACCGCCCATGGTATAGAGGACGAAGTTCAATGCCGCCCCGTGACGGTTTCGGCCGCCCCAGCGGTCGATGAGGAAGAACAGCGGGATCAGGGTGGATTCCCAGAAGACATAGAACAGGGTCCAGTCCTGGGACAGGAACACACCCAGTATGGCCGCCTCCAGTACCAGCATGGCGAAGTAATACCCCTTGACCCGTTCGCGGATGCTGGCGGAGGCGAGGATGGCGGCCAGGCTCAACAGCGTGGCCAGCAGCACCATGGGAAAGGAGAAACCGTCGATGCCAAGAGCGTAGGCGGTGCCGAGACGAAGATTCCAGGGTGTGTTTTCAGCGAATTGCAGTCCTTGGATCGACGGGTCGAACTGGCCGAGCAGGCCCCAACTGAAGAATAGCGTGAGCAGCGAGACGGTGATGGCCAGGGGGCGTGCCAACCTTTCTCGTCCTGCCGGCAGAAACGCGATCAGCGCGGCGCCCAGCACGGGCAGGACCAGAAGGGTTGTCAGGATGGGCATTTCAGCTTGGAGTTTCGTCGTAGAACAGGCAGCAAGACAGACTCATAAAGAATATGTTAAATCGCTGTTGATTGAAATTGTGTCCTGTCCCGGGCGCCGCCCAACGCAGCAGATGAATCGCCGCAGTCGTTTTTCAACCGCCTGCCAATCCCTGGAACAGGCCTGTTTCCTCCAGGCAATAAAAAACCCGCCATGGGGCGGGTTTTTTCGGAGCGGGAAGATCCTATTTGATCTTGGCTTCCTTGTACTCGACGTGCTTGCGCACCACCGGGTCGTATTTCATGATTTTCATCTTCTCGGGGGTGTTCCGCTTGTTCTTCACGGTGGTGTAGAAGTGGCCGGTCTTGGCGCTGGATACGAGACGGATCTTTTCACGCATGGTTTGATCTCCCCTTAGATCTTCTCACCGCGGGCGCGCATGTCGGCCAGCACGTTGTCGATGCCCTTCTTGTCGATGATGCGCAGGCCCTTGCTGGAAACGCGCAGGCGCACCCAACGGTTTTCGCTCTCGACCCAGAAGCGACGGGTGTGCAGGTTGGGCAGGAAGCGGCGCTTGGTCTTGATGTGCGAGTGGGAGACGTTGTTCCCGCTCACCGGGCGCTTGCCCGTCACCTGACAAACTCTGGACATTGGTTCTACTCCAATCACAAATTCTGTATCGGCCCCATGCGGGACGGAAGAGCCGGGCTTTATACTGGAATCGCGCCCCTGTTTCAACTTTTTTGCTTCCTCCTCCCTCCTTCTTGGCGCGCCGGGCCGATGGGAACGAGGCGGAGTCAGATGAGCCCCCTTTCCGCAAACGAGACCGCCTGGCCGTCGCCGATGATGAAATGGTCGAGCACGCGCACATCCACCAGCGCCAGGGCATCGCACAGACGCCGGGTGATCGCCTGGTCGGCGTGGCTGGGTTCGGCGACCCCCGAGGGGTGGTTGTGCGCCAGAATCAAGGCGGCAGCATTGTGGGCCAGGGTGCGTTTGACCACTTCGCGGGGATGTACCGAGGCGCCGTCGATGGTGCCGTGGAACAATTCCTCGAAGGCGATCACCCGGTGACGGTTGTCCAGGAAAAGGCAGGCGAAGACCTCGTGGGGCCGGTCGCGCAGGCGCGCGGCGAGAAAACGGCGCGTGGCCTCGGGGCTCTCCAGGGCGTCACCCCGGCGCAGGGTTTCCAGCAGATGGCGGCGGCTCATTTCGAGCACGGCCTGCAATAGTGTGTACTTGGCATCACCGAGGCCGTGGCCGGCACAGAAGGTCTTGCGGTCCGCCTCCAGCAGCGGGCGCAACCCGCCGAACTGATTGATCAGTTCGCGGGCCAGATCGACGGCGGTCTTGCCGGCCACGCCGGTACGCAGGAAGATGGCCAGCAGCTCCGCATCGGACAGCGCGGCGGGGCCCCGTTGCAGCAGTTTCTCCCTCGGGCGTTCGCCTTCCGGCCAGTCGGTGATGGGCATGCGGCCTCCTTGTCCGTGCGCTGGGAGCCTGTCGGATTCAGGGGGATCGTGGCGAAAAAGTGAGACAACGGCCTGATTTTGCAGCCGATCCAGCCTACGTCCGACAGGCTCCTGGTGTGCCGGAAAATATACCCTTGCGCACGGCGGCGGGGAACCGCTTGCAGGCGAAAAAAGCCTCCGTTTCTGCGAGAATCGGCCCCTTGGTTGCGTGATGGAATCCCATGAGCCCATTGTATGGAAAAAACATCCTGCTCGGCGTGACAGGCGGCATCGCCGCCTACAAATCCGCCGATCTGGTTCGCCGCCTGCAAGAGGCGGGGGCGGAGGTCCGCGTGGTCATGACCCCCGCGGCGACGCGGTTCGTGACGCCGCTGACCTTTCAGGCCCTGTCCGGCCGGCGGGTTCATACCCGGCTGCTGGATGAGGAGGCCGAGGCGGGCATGGGCCATATCGAACTGGCGCGCTGGGCCGATCTGCTGCTGGTGGCGCCAGCC
>CAYPEH010000032.1:0-23041 GCA_964409585.1 uncultured Chromatiales bacterium
ATCCTCACTGTCCCACTTTTTCGCTACGATCCCCCCGAGTCCGACAGGCTGCTAAACCCGCAGATTCAGAACTACCGTATGAGGCAGAAAGACATCGACCGCAGCCTGGCCCTGGCCGGCATCTACCAGGCCGCCGCCTTGGTGCAACAGATCGCCCGCGAGGGCCGGGTGGATGAAATCCCCTTCCAGACCAGCATCACCAGCATCCTGCGGCTGGATACCGCCAGCAGCGAGGAAATCTACGGCGGTATCGACGGCGTCCGCACCGGGCTGATGATCCTGCGCGACCAGATGTCCGGCAATCAGGACGTGGAGCAACTGCGCTACACCGTCTCCCTGCTGCACCTGGAGCGCAAACTGGCGAAGAACAAGGCCATGGTGGCCACCCTGGGGGAAGGCATCCGCCAGGCCGCGCAACAGGCGGAATACTTTTCCAGCACCCATGACAATGTCATCGCCCGCCTGGCCGATCTGTACGTGCAGACCATCAGCACATTGAAACCACGCATCATGGTCAGCGGGGAACAGACCTATCTCAGCAACCCCGCCAACACCAACCGCATCCGTGCCCTGCTGATGGCGGGCATCCGCTCCGCCGTGCTATGGCGGCAATCGGGAGGCAGCCGGTTGAAGATGCTGTTCTTCAGGAAGCGGATGTTCGACACCGTGGAGGAACTGCTGCGGCGGATCGAACACTAGCCCCATCCACCAGGCGGCCGCCCCCCTGCGACGGACACCCGGCGCCTACCAGTTCTCGGCCAGCAACTCGAAATACGCCTGGGGATGGAGGCAGGCCGGACACACCTGCGGGGCCTCCTCGGCCTCGTGCAGATAACCGCAGTTCCGGCAGCGCCAGACGACCCGCCCGTTCCTCCTGAAGACTCTCCCCGCCTCCAGGTTGTCCGCAAGTTGCCGGTAGCGTTTTCCGTGCTGTCTCTCGGCGACCGATATGGCATCGAAGGTGGCGGCCACCTGCTCAAACCCCTCCTCCCTGGCCACCTGCGCGAAGGCTGGATACATCTCCCTCCATTCGTGTTCCTCACCGGCGGCGGCCGCCCGCAAATTCTCGAGTGTCGTTCCGATCCTGCCGGCGGGAAACACCTCCGTTATGCATACCTCGCCGCCCTCGAGAAACTTGAAGAACCTTTTGGCGTGTTCTTTTTCCTGGTTTGCGGTCTCTTCGAATATGTCCGCTATCTGGACCAGCCCCTCCTTCCTGGCGACACCGGCGAAATAGGTATACCGGTTCCTCGCCTGCGATTCGCCGGCAAACGCCGCCAGCAGGTTCTTTTCCGTTCGTGTGCCTTTGATGCTTCCGGACATGGTGAATACACTCCTCATGCGGTTGGGTTAAGAGCCTGTCGGACTCAGGCTGGATCGGCTGCAAAAGCGGGACAGCGGTCTGATTTTCCCTGATTTCAGGTGCCGCCCCGCAGCCGCGGCAGTTCCAGCCGGAACACGGCACCCCCGCCACCGGGCCGGTTGCCGGCACACAGGCTACCACCGTGGCTCTCGGCGATCAGGGCGGCCACATACAGTCCCATGCCCAGATGGGCCCGGTCACCGGCGCGGGCCTCGCGCACGGATACCATGGAATCGAAGGAGCATCCCCGGATGGCCTCGGGCAGAGGCGGGCCGTCGTTGCTCACGCTCAGGCGCGCGCGCCCCGGAACGGCCTCCAGTTCCACGCGGATTTCCCCGTCCTCCGGCGTGAAGTCCAGGGCATTGTCCACCAGCTTGTCCAACAGCTGCTCGATGCGGAAATCCGTGGCCCGCACGATGACGCCCGCCTCCGGTCCCGCATGGACCAGACGCCGGCCGGGATGGGCCTGGGAGCAACCATCCACATAGGCGGACACCAGAGCCGCCAGATCCAGTTCGACGCGTTCGTCCTGTTGCAGCGACTGCTCCAGACCGGCTGCCTCCGTCAGGCTGTGGACGATCCCTTCCAGGCGGGCAACGCCCCGTCCGGCGCTTTGCAGGTAACGGTCGCCGGCCATTTCGGGATGGGCATCGGCCAGATTCTGCAACGAGGTGCTGATCACGTTGAGGGGGTTGTTGATCTCGTGACGCAGGGTGCGCGGCACACTTTCCAGGAAGCCGGTGTAACGGCGCAAACGGCCCAGCAGTTCGGAGATCCGCCGCGACAGGCCGCCCAGTTCGTCCCCCGCCTTGCGTTCCGCCTGAATCAGGCTGGCCCGGATCCGGCCCTCCGCGTCGATGGCGGCGGCCGTTTCATTGCCCAGGCGGCGGATACGCCAGGCCAGGCGGGTAGCGAACAGGAGCAGGCCGATGACGAGCAGCAGCAGTACCGCCAGGGTCTCGGCGGTGATGCGCAACAGGGTGATGCGCTGCAGGCTCAGGATCTCGCCCACGCCCTGTTCCAGCACCACCGCGCCGATCACCCGGCCATCCGCCCGGACCGGATGGGCGGCGATGATCTCCTCGCTGTATTCCGCCCCCCGGCGCCAGGCCCCGGCCTTTCCCTGCAACACCGGGCCCAGGCGGTCGGCACTCAGTTCAGTGATGATTTCGCTGCCGCCGTAGCCACCCCGAACCCGCCCATACCGGTCCACCACCCAGACCCGCGCATCCTCCGCCACCGCCCCGGCCAGCATCTCCTGCAATTCGGCGGAACGGACCACCAGGTGATCCAACCTTCCGGTAGGCAGCAGGGGCCGTACCGATACCAACCGGCGCCGGTCCGCATCATCCACGTCGGCCACTTCCAGCCGCAGACGCCGATCCGGGCCAAGCAGTTCCAGCGGCATGCGGATCTCCACCCGGTAGCCGTCCGCCGTCTCCTGCCACTGGGCCTCCAGGGAATGGATACGACGGTCCTCATCGGGATAGCGCCAGCGCCGGCCGACGTGGAAGACCCGCATGGAACCCGGCCCCTCGGTGGCCAGCAACAGGTGCATCACACCGCCCTCCCCGTCCGGCAGGCTCAGGCGCAGGTGGTCACAGGTGTCGAGACGGTAGAAACCGGGATGGCGATAGACCAGCCGGTCATCGGTCACTTGCAGCAGCACGTAGAGGGTCCGTCCATGCACTCCCAGTTGCCAGCGCACACCCTGGCCCCGGGCCATGTGTTCCGCCAGCGGTCCCCAGTCCGGATCGTAGCCGTCCAGTTGCAAAGGCCCGCGCAACCGATGGGCGTAGAGCACACCCCGTTCGAGAATCTCCTTGTCCAGTCCCCGCGGATAGCCCAGCAGGTCATCGCGGCCCTGCAACACCGTCGCCAGGGCCTGCACCGCCAGTTGCTGTGTCTTCTCCTGGCCCTGGAGCAGAAAGGACTGGATCTCGCCCACATAACGGTATCCCAGCCAGGGCAGGGCCAACAGCACCAGGCTGAACAGGACCAGTTTGGTTCCGAGCTTCATGCGGGACGAGGCGGGATCATCCACAGCCCCAGCGGTAACCAAAACCGTAGACGCTGCGGATGCAGTCGAAGTCCGCATCGATGGAACGGAACTTGTTGCGCAGGTGGAGCACGTGGGTGTTGATGGTGTTGTTCTCGACGATGCCCTGGCGGGTGGCCCGGGCCAGCTGGTCATAACTGGCGCCGCGTTGGCCGCGCCGGGCGACGATCTCCGCCAGCAGGCGGAATTCCGTATAGGTCAGGGGCAGTGCCGTGCCTTTCCAGGACGCCTCCAGACGGTCCTCGTCCAGCACCAGATCACCGATGCGGGTGGCCGGGGCCGTGGTGGCACCGCCGCGTTTCATGTCCAGGATCCGGAACAGGGAACCGACCCGTTCGGCGAGAAAGGCCAGCGAGACCGGCTTGGCCTGGTAGTCCCAGGCGCCCAGGCGCAGGCCGGAGATGCGGTCGATGTCGTCGGCGCGGCTGGTGAGGAAGATCACCGGCAGTTCCGGGTCCCGCAGCAGCAGTTCCCGGCAGAGGTCGAAACCGCCGTCCATCTCCTCGCCGAGCATGATGTCGAGGATGGCCAGATCCGGCAGGGCATCCTCGAACCCCCGCAGCGCCTCGGCGCGGGAGGCGAAGGTCCACACCTCGTAGCCACGGCGGCCGAGCGCGTCGGCATAGTTCTGCCGCTGGTCCGGGTCGTCTTCGACGATGGCAATGGTCCGGTGCATCCGCTCCGCCTGCGTATCCGCCTCCGCCGCATTCTACCCCGTTCACGGCAGGGCGGGCGGTTCCTCCATTCTTTCTCCAGATTCTTTCCAGCGGCGGGCAAAGATTGCCACGGCCCGCGGGTTTTCAATGCACCCAACCCGGCGCGGAACGGACGCGCATCCCGCCAGGGACCGGCGGCGCTGGATCAATCGAGCAACAGGAAGGAGACCCGCCCATGAAACCTACTCGTATCTTCATCGCCTGCACCCTGATCGGCGTACTGGCGGCCCCCAATGCACCGGCCGCCGAAACCGCCCCCTCCCTGTCCGGCTCCCAGGTCAGGGGCCTGGGCATCGGCAGCATCGCCGGCGGCATCGCCGGCGGGCCCCTGGGCCTGGTCCTGGGTGGCGTCATCGGCAACCTGATCGGCTGGAGCGACGACCTGCAATCCGATCTGCGGCAGAGCCGGGACGAACGGAAACGGCTGGAGCGGCAACGGGATGAACTGCGTGCCGCGCTGGACACCGCCAACCGGCGCATCGGTGAACTGGAACGGAAACCCGACCCGGCCCCGTTCCTCCAGGCCATCGCCCAGGGCCCTGCTCTGGTGATCCACTTCCGCAGCGCCAGCTCCGTTCTGGAACCCCATGAGCGCGAACGGCTCCAGCGTCTCGCCCGACTCTGCCACGCCCTGCCCGGTATCGGCCTGCAACTGACCGGCCACGCCGACCCCCGTGGCGACAACCGCAGCAACCTGCTGTTGTCCCAGGACCGGCTCAAGGCCGTACAGGATTTCCTGCTGGAGGCCGGTGTTCCCAGGGAGCACCTGAGCGGCAACGCCTTCGGTGAGGCCCGCCCCCTCTCCGCCACCGGAGACAGCGGCGCCTATGCCTTCGACCGCCGGGTCGAGGTCCGCTTCCGGGTGCGGTAATGCGCCAGTTCATCCCCATCACCGACGACCTGCTCTACGAACACCCGGAACTACTGGTGGAACCGGCCCCAATGTTGCGCCCGGGGGCGCGATGATCGTGCCGGGCTGGGCGTTCTCAGGCGGATTTCCGACCGAGTCAATGGCCCAGGCCATTGGCGAGGAAGGAAATACCGGCTGAGGGCGGCCAGAACGGTGCGAGGGCGCGCCCAGCCAGAGCCCGGCCACCTTTCGCTACCGGCTTACACGCAACGAAACATCAACAGAATCAGTGTGTTATCAACCAGGTCCGGCGACCGGGCACAACATTGGGGCCAGTGCCATTCCACCTGGACCTGCCATGCCACCGGGAACTGGCCCGCCCCATCCCCCAGGAGAACGAGCATGAAGAACCCAAGCCAGCCGCAACGACACAGCCTGCCTGACGCCGCCGCCATCCTGGCCATCCTTCTGCTGCTGATACTGGCGGTGGATGCAGTCACCCATACCGCATCCGCCGCCGGGGTGACCCGCGGCACCCTGCTGCTCGGAAGCGGCGACGGCAAGCCCGGCCTGGCGGCCATTACCCTGCACACCGAGGTGGAAATGGACATCACCGCCATGCTGGCGCGGGTCAAGGTGCGGCAACACTTTCGCAATCCCGGCCAGGACTGGGCCGAGGGCGTGTACCTCTTCCCCCTGCCGGAAACGGCGGCGGTGGACCACCTGCGAATGCGGGTGGGCGAACGCATCATCGAGGGGGAGATCCGCGAAAAGAAACAGGCGCGCAAGGAGTACCGGCAGGCAAAGGAACAGGGTCTGAGAGCCAGCCTGGTGGAACAGGAACGGCCCAATGTCTTCACCGCCTCGGTGGCCAACATCGCCCCCGGCGGCGAGATCGTGGTGGAGCTCGAATACCAGCAGGATGTCGCCTACCGGGACGGCCGTTTCAGCCTGCGTTTTCCCCTGGTGGTGGCGCCGCGTTACATCCCCGGCCCGGCCATTCACGAACGGATCTCCATCAGCGACGGCTGGAGCGGCAACGGCGGCGGGGTAACGGACGCCTCCCGCATCACGCCGCCGGTGCGCAAACCCGGACAGAGGCCCACCAACCGGCTCAGCATCCTCGTCCGCCTGACCCCCGGCATCCCCCTGGAATCGGTCACCAGCCGCTACCATCCCATGCGGGTGGAACGGGATGGAGCCCGCTATCTTCTGAGCCTGGCGGAGGGTGAGATCCCGGCGGACCGTGACCTCGAACTGGTATGGACCCCCACCCCCGGCTCGGCCCCCAGGGCGGCCCTGTTCACCGAACGGCATGGAGGCCAGACCCATGCCCTGCTGATGCTGATGCCGCCCGCCGACGGGTACCTGCAAGAGCCACACCAGCCCCGCGACGTCACCTTCATCATCGACACCTCCGGCTCCATGCATGGCGAATCCATGCAACAGGCCAGGCAGGCACTGATCCTCGCCCTCCAGCGGCTGAACGACCGCGACCGCTTCAACATCATCCAGTTCAACCACCAGACCCGCCCCCTGTACGAACACCCGCGGCCGGCCGACATGAAAAACCGCCGCCATGCCAGCCGCTGGGTGGCCTCCCTGGAGGCCGATGGCGGCACCGAGATGGCGCCGGCGCTGCGGCTGGCCCTGCGCGGCGACCACACCGGGCGTCTGCATCAGGTGGTGTTTCTCACCGACGGCGCGGTGGGCAACGAAGACGATCTGTTTCGCCTGATCCGGCACCGGCTCGGTGACAGCCGCCTGTTCATCATCGGCATCGGCTCCGCGCCCAACAGCCATTTCATGCGCCGCGCGGCCCGCATCGGCCGGGGCGGTTTCATCCACATCGGCGACACCGGAGAGGTACTGGAAGGCATGAACCGGTTGCTGCAACGCCTCGAACACCCGGCATTGACGGATATCCGGCTGGAACTGCCGGACAGCGGAGACCAGCCTTCCATCCTGGCCTATCCCGATCCCATTCCCGATCTCTATCTGGGCGAGCCCGTCACCGTGACCCTGCGTATGCCGGCACTACCACCGGTGCTGGTATTGAAGGGCCGCTTCGGTGCACGGCCCTGGCAATCGGAGATACGCCTGGACGGCGCCCGGGAAGGCAACGGCGTCGCAACCCTGTGGGCGCGGCGCCGGATCGCAAACCTGATGGAACACTACATCCTCAGCCATGAGGACGGGGAACGCGCCCGCCTCCGGCAGGCGGTGACCGACACCGCCCTGCGTCATCATCTGGTGAGCCGTTTCACCAGCCTGGTGGCAGTGGACAAGACCCCGGCACGCCTGAAAGAGGAACTGTTGCGGCGCCAGCGGCTGCAAACCAACCTCCCCCATGGCTGGGATTACGGGAAGGTGTTCGGCATGGCCCGCACCGCCACCCCGGCGGGCCTGCAACTGGCGCTGGGATTGTCCCTGCTGCTGATCGCCTCACTGGCCGCATGGCGCCTGCGCGGCAGAGGGCGGCCGGCATGAACGCCAGGCGCCTGTCCGCCATCCTGGCCGCCCTCGCCGCCCTGGCCGGCCTGTGGCTGGCCGGCCAGGGCCTGTGGATCCACGCCAAGGCGGCGCTGGCCCAACACCTGTTGGAACGGGCCTGGCGGCAAACCCTCGACGGCGCCGCCCAGGCGCGCCCCTGGCCCTGGGCGGACACCTGGCCGGTGGCCCGCCTGAGCGCCCCGGAACAAGGCGTGGACCTGATCGTCCTGGCCGGTGACAGCGGCCGCACCCTCGCCTTCGGGCCGGGACACGCCAGCGGCAGCGCCCTGCCGGGGCAGCCGGGGCTGGTGCTGATCAGCGGTCACCGCGACACTCACTTCCGCTTTCTCCGGCATGTGCGACCGGGTGACACGCTGCGCATGCAGACCCCCTCGGCAGAAATCCGCTACCGGGTGGAATGGACCGGGGTGCTGGATGCGCGCAGGCAACGCATCGCCGACGACGGTGATGTGGACCGCCTGGTGCTGGTGACCTGCTGGCCCTTCGACGCCATCGTTCCCGGCGGGCCGCTGCGCTACGTGGTCAGCGCACGGGGAGAAGGGTCGGGGTGAAGGGGCCGACGCCCCGTCATTCCCCCCCTTCCCCGAGGCCGCTCACATAGAGCGCCACCGCCGCGATCTCCATCTCGGTCAGCTTCGAGGCGATGGTGTGCATGATGGCGTTGTCGTTGGTACGGACGCGCTGGTCGAAGGCATGCAACTGCTCCTCCACGTAGCGCTTGTGCTGGCCGGCCAGGCGCGGCAGCCGCTCATTGCCCTCCCCATGCTCGCCATGGCAGGAACGGCAGGCGGGAATGCCGGAATAGCGGTTGCCCTTCTTGAACAGGTACTCCCCCACGGCGGCGAACAGCTTGTCCCGCACGCGATGGGAACGGGCCGGCTTGGCGCTGAAATAGTCCGCCAGGGTCTCGATCTGCCCGTCGCTCAGATCGCGCGCCATTTCGTTCATGGTGTCGCTCTTGCGGACCCCGTCGCGGAAATTCCGCAACTGCTTCACCAGGTAGGTGCGGTTCTGGGCGGCCAGGCGGGGATAGATGGCGCTGGAGGCCTCGCCATCCTCGCCGTGACACAGGGCACATTTCTCCTTGACCAGCCTGGGCACCCCGTCCGTGCCATCGGCGGCCAGGGCGATGGAGGAGAACAGGAAGGCTGACACCAAAACGACGACTTTCATTACACACCTCGAGGTTTCGTTCCACAACGGGCCGGGCGTACCATACAGTCCTGTCCCTGGACCCACAAACCTGCGCGGCGACCCCGACATGAGCGGAACCCTCTACACCCTGGAAATACAGCCCAACATCCCGGTGCGCCTGGCCCGCTTGCAGGACCTGGCCAACGATCTGCTCTACACCTGGGACCGGCAGGTTCGCGGGCTGTTCTTCTGGCTGGACCGCAACCTGTGGGAGGAGTGCGGCCACAATCCCAAGGTGTTCCTGCGCCGGGTCTCGCAAAAGCGCCTGGAGGAAGCGGCCGAGGACCGCTTCTTCATGGAGAGCTACACCCGCGCCCTGTCGGTCTACGACGCCTATCAGCGCGCGCGCATGAACCCGGACCTGGAGGAATACCTGAACCCCAAGACCGACCTGGTCGCCTATTTCTGCGCCGAGTTCGGTTTCCACGAATCCATTCCGCTCTATTCCGGTGGCCTCGGCATCCTGGCCGGCGACCATTGCAAGGCGGCCTCGGACCTGGCCATTCCCTTCGTCGGCGTCGGCATGCTCTACCGCCAGGGCTATTTCACCCAGATCATCGACGGCAGCGGCCGCCAGGTGGCCCATTACACCCCCAGCCATTTCGATGACCTGCCGGTGGTGCCGGCCACCGACGCCAGCAACCGCGAGGTGCACGTACAGGTGGAACTGCCCGGCCGCCGTCTCTCGCTCAAGGTCTGGCAGGCCCATGCCGGCCACATCCGCCTGTATCTGCTGGACAGTGACCTGGAGGAAAACACTCCGGCCGACCGCACCATCACCCACCAGCTCTACGGCGGCGACCGCCATACCCGCGTGCAGCAGGAAATCGTGCTCGGCATCGGCGGGGTACGCGCCCTGCGCGCCCTGGGCCTGACACCCACGGTCTGGCACATCAACGAGGGACACTCCGCCTTCCAGGTCCTGGAACGCTGCCGTGAACTGACGGAGGCCGGCATGGATTTCGATACCGCCCTGGAACTGGTGGCCGGCGGCACCGTGTTCACCACCCACACGCCGGTCCCGGCGGGCCACGATTACTTCTCCCATGATCTGCTCAGGCCCTACATGGAGGCCTACGTGCAACCCCTGGGCATCTCCATGGACCAATTCCTGGACCTGGGCAACGCCAATGGTTACGACGGGAACTTCAACATGACCGCCCTGGCCCTGCGCGGTTCGCGCTTCCACAACGGCGTCAGCCGGATCCACGGCGGCGTCGCCTCACGCATGGAAGGCTATGCCTGGCCGCAGATCCCGGCAGCGGAAAATCCCATGGGCTGCGTCACCAACGGCGTGCATGTGCCCACCTTCCTGGCCCGCGAATGGGCCAATGTGTTCGATATGCATTTCGGTGGCGACTGGCGCGAGGAACTGCTCAACGAGGAGTACTGGCGCCGCATCGACAGCATCCCCGATCACAATTTCTGGAGCCAGCGTCAGTCGCTCAAATCACTGCTGCTGGAGGAGGTGCGCAAGAACGTCTCCCACCGCAACCGCCGCAACGGCAGCAGCGAGGCCCACATCGAGCGCCTGGTGCGCGCCCTCAGCCCGGACAACACCGATGTGCTGATCCTCGGTTTCGCGCGCCGTTTCGCCACCTACAAACGGGCCATGCTGCTGTTCAACGACCCCAAACGTCTGGCCCGCCTGCTCAACGATCCCGAGCGTCCGGTGCTGCTGTTCTTCGGTGGCAAGGCCCA
Source organism: uncultured Chromatiales bacterium (assembly GCA_964409585.1). Taxonomy (GTDB): domain Bacteria; phylum Pseudomonadota; class Gammaproteobacteria; order JACKNK01; family CAYPEH01; genus CAYPEH01. The sequence goes on from CAYPEH010000032.1 coordinate 10,398, forward strand.
TCCCCTGGACCAACCGGGCCAGGACCTGATCCGCGCCGTGCACAACATGACCCTGCGGCCGGAATTCGAGGGCAAGGTATTCCTGCTGGAGGATTTCAATCTCGCCCTGGCGCGCAAACTGGTCACTGGCGTGGATGTGTGGCTGAACACCCCCGAGTACCCCCTGGAGGCCAGCGGCACCTCGGGGCAGAAGGCCGGGATCAACGGCGTGCTCAACCTGAGCGTGCTGGACGGCTGGTGGGGCGAGGGCCACAACGGCGGCAACGGCTGGGCCATCACCCCCCACGGCCCGGATTTCCCGGCCGAATACCGCGACCGGGAAGAGGCCCAGGAATTGCTCGATCTGCTGGAATACCAGGTCATTCCCACCTATTACGAGCGCTCCAGCCAGGGTTATCCGGAAAAATGGGTGCAACTGTCCAAGGCCTCCATGCGCTCGCTGATCCCCCGCTTCAATGCCCAGCGCATGGTCACCGATTACGTGCGCAGCTACTACGGCCCGGCCGCCCATCAGGCCCGCCGGCTGGCCGAGCGCGGTGCCGCCGCGGCGGCCGAACTGGCCACCTGGAAAAACAAGGTGCGCAATGCCTGGCCGCAGGTCCGCATCTACCGCGAGGAGGAGGCCCCCAACGCCATGCAGGCGGGTGAGACCATGCCCATCACCGTAGCCGCCCACCTGGATGGCCTGGAGGCCAGCGACGTGGTGGTGGAATGCCTGGTGGGCACCCTCGACGAGAACAACAGCTTGCAGGTGAGGGAAACCTTCCCCCTCAAACCGGCCGGCCGGAACAAGAACGGGGAGACCCTGTTCCACCTGGATCTGTGCACGGCCCAGTCGGGGCTGCTGCACTACCGGATCCGCATCTACCCCTACCACCCGTTGCTCAGTCACCGTTTCGAACTGGGTTGCATGGTCTGGGTCTGAACACCGCCGCGGGCGATGCGCGCCAGCCGTCTCATCCTCGCGGGCCGCGTGCAGGGCGTCGGCTTCCGCCCCTTCATCTATCGTCTCGCCCACGAACTGGGGCTGAACGGCTGGGTACTGAACCGCGGTGGGCAGGTGGAGGTCCACATCCAGGGCCCGGCCCCGGCCATGCAACGCTTCGAGCGGGATGCGGTGGATCGCGCACCGCCACTGGCGCAGGCCCGCCTGCTCTCCTCCCGGCCCGCCGAGACCGAAGACCTGGAGGATTTCCGCATCCTCGCCAGCCGGTCGGAAGGCTCCCCACGCATCCACGTGCCGCCGGACTTTTTCTGCTGCGACGACTGTCTGCGGGAACTGGAAGACCCCGCCGACCGGCGCCACCGCTACCCCTTCATCAACTGCACCCAGTGCGGGCCGCGTTACACTCTGATCCGCGCCCTGCCCTACGACCGGCCCAATACCACCATGGCCGGCTTTCCCCTCTGCCCCGACTGTCATTCAGAATACCTGAACCCACTGGACCGCCGTTTTCATGCCGAACCGGTGGCCTGCGCCGATTGTGGGCCCCGCCTGCGCTTCCACGTCCCCGGCCAGGCACCCATCGATGGCAACGAGCCGGCATTGGCGGCCTGCATCCATGCGCTGGACCAGGGCCGGATCGTGGCGGTCAAGGGTATCGGCGGATACCATCTCCTGTGCGATGCCGCCAATGATCAGGCGGTAAGGCGGCTTCGCGCCAACAAACCCCGGCCGCACAAACCGCTGGCCTTGATGTTTCCCCTGCTGGGCGAGGACGGCCTGGACATGGTGCGCCGCCACCTGGCACCCACGGAGGAACAGGCGCGACTGCTCACCGATCCCATGCGCCCCATCGTGCTCACCTCCGTCGACCGTCCCCATGGCCTGTCCGACGCCATCGCACCGGGGCTGGACGAGGTCGGCGTCATGCTGCCCTACAGCCCCCTGCATCACCTGTTGCTGAAGGAACTGAAACGGCCGCTGGTGGCCACTTCCGCCAATCCCGGCGGCGAGCCGGTGCTCACCGGCGCGGAGGAGGTGGAAAGGCGCCTGCCCCACGTGGCCGAGGCATTCCTGCATCACAACCGCCCCATCCAGCGGCCGGCGGACGACCCGGTGTTCCGTGTCATCGCCGGCCGGCCACGGCCCATCCGTCTCGGCCGTGGCTGCGCGCCACTGGAACGGGAACTGCCGTTCCACCTGCCCCGGCCGGTGCTGGCCACCGGCTCGCACATGAAGAACACCGTCGCCCTGGCCTGGGAAGACCGGGTGGTGGTGTCGCCACACATCGGTGACATGGACACCCCGCGTGGCCTGGAGGTGTTCGAACAGGTCATCACCGATCTGCAGGCCCTGTACGGCGTGCGGGCCCGGTCCATCGTCTGCGATGCCCATCCCGGTTTCACCGGCACCCGATGGGCCGAGGGCACCGGCCTGCCGGTACACCGGGTCCTCCATCACCACGCCCATGCCTCGGCCGTGGCGGGCGAGTTTCCGGGCGCGGAACCCTGGCTGGTATTCACCTGGGACGGGACCGGATTCGGCGGGGACGGAACCCTGTGGGGTGGCGAGGCCCTGCTGGGCCGGCCCGGCCGATGGCGGCGGCTGGCCAGCCTGCGCCCGTTCCGCCTGCCCGGCGGCGAACGGGCGGCGCGCGAGGCCTGGCGCTGCGCCCTGGGTGTCTGTTGGGAGAGCGGACGGGAATGGCCCTCGGCCCCCGGCGACACCGCCCTGCTGCACAACGCCTGGCAGCGGCGCATCAACAGCCCGCAGACCACCGCCGCCGGGCGCCTGTTCGATGCCGCCGCAGCCCTCACCGGGGTGCTGCAATCGGGCAGTTTCGAGGGGCAGGGCCCCATGTACCTGGAGGCCCTGGCGGAAGCCGGTTGCCCCCCCATGGAACTGCCGCTGCGGCGGGAAGGCAGCGGCCTGCTGATCGCCGACTGGGCGCCGCTGTTGCCCCTGCTGATGGATGAATCGGTGCCGGTGGCCAGACGTTCCGGGGTGTTCCATGCCAGCCTGGCGGGACTGATCGCAGACATGGCCGGAGAACTGGCGCGGCAGCACCGCTTTGCACGGGTCGGGCTGGCCGGCGGCGTATTCCAGAACCGGCTGCTGGCGGCCGATGCGCTCAGACGGCTGCGCAAGGCGGGCTTCGATGCCGTGCTGCCCGAGGCGGTCCCGGTCAACGATGCCGGAATCAGTTACGGCCAGGTGGTCGAGTTCGCGGGCGGACAGGGGGCGGCCTGACCGCCCTGTCGTCCCGGCCTGCTATTATTGATCAATGGACAAGAACCTCCTGAAAGCCGCCGTGGTGCAACACGCCTGCACCGGTGACTACCGCGAAAACCTCGACGCCAGCATCGCCGGCATCCGCCAGGCGGCCGCCGCGGGCGCCCGCCTGATCCTGTTGCAGGAGCTGCACACCGGCCTCTACTTCTGCCAGACCGAGGACACGGCCCATTTCGACCTGGCCGAGCCCATTCCCGGCCCCACCAGCAACGAGCTGGGGAAGCTGGCGGCCGAACTGGGCATCGTCATCGTCGCTTCCCTGTTCGAGAAACGCGCCGCCGGCCTCTACCACAACACCGCCGTGGTCCTGGACGCGGACGGTTCCATCGCCGGCCGCTACCGCAAGATGCACATCCCGGACGATCCGGGTTTCTACGAAAAATTCTATTTCACACCCGGTGATCTGGGCTTTGCCCCCATCGAGACCTCGGTGGGAAGACTCGGCGTCCTGGTGTGCTGGGATCAGTGGTATCCGGAGGCCGCGCGCCTGATGGCCCTGGCCGGCGCGCAGATCCTGCTCTATCCCACCGCCATCGGCTGGGACCCACGCGACGACAAGGCCGAACAGGATCGCCAGCGGGATGCCTGGATCACGGTGCAGCGCGCCCATGCGGTGGCCAATGGCATCCCCGTCTTGTCATGCAACCGCATCGGGCTGGAATCCGATCCTTCCGCGTGCAGCGCCGGCATCCTCTTCTGGGGCTCCAGTTTCATCGCCGGCCCCCAGGGCGAGATCCTGGCCGAGGCATCGGTGGATGAACCCCAGGTCCTCACCGCCGATCTGGACCTGAACCGTTGCGAGGAAATCCGCCGGATCTGGCCCTATTTACGGGACCGCCGCATTGACGAATACGCGGATTTGACTAAACGTTACAGGGATTGAGGAGGAAATACCGATGGCAGACGCAGAAAAACTGGCCGTGGTGACCGGCGGAAACCGTGGCCTTGGCCTGGAAACCTGCCGCCGGCTGGCGCAACTGGGGTACACCGTCATCCTGGCGGCACGCAACCCTTCGGCGGGCGAGCAGGCCGCCAATGCACTGAGCGCCGATGGCCTGAATGTCGTCTACCATCACCTCGATGTCACCGACCTGGACACGGTCCACAAACTTCGCAACCACATCCGCGCCACTTATGACCGCCTGGACGTACTGGTGAACAACGCGGGCGTATTCCTCGATTCCACCCTTGCCAGCATCATGGATGCCAGCCTGAAGGTCATGCGCACCACACTGGAAACCAACACCCTGGGGGCCATGACGGTCGCCCAATGCCTGATCCCGCTGATGCATGGCAACGGCCGGGTGGTCAATGTCTCCTCCTGCATGGGGCAACTGGACACCATGGAGGGGCATTGGCCGGCCTACCGGATCTCCAAGACCGCGCTCAACGCCCTGACGCGGATACTGGCCGACGAATTGTCCGACACCAACGTGAAAGTCAACTCCGTCTGCCCCGGCTGGGTGCGGACCGACATGGGCGGTCCCAACGCGGAACGGTCGGTGGAGGAAGGCGCGGACACCATCGTCTGGGCAGCCACCCTGCCGGACGACGGCCCCAGCGGAAAATTCTTCCGCGACCGGGAGGAGATCCCCTGGTAGCCGTACTGGCAGGAACCGGTCAGCTCCCCCCGTGGGGGACCGTCCGCCGGTTTCCAGACCGGCCGCTGTCCAGTCCGGCCTCGCCGGCCGCTCAGCCGCCTCCCGCCTCCTCCGCCTTGGCCTGTTCCCAGAGCGAGTCCAGCACTTCCAGGCCGGCCTCCTCCACCGGCAGTCCCCGTTCCCGCAGGAGTTCTTCCACGCGCTGGAAGCGGGTGGTGAATTTGTCGTTGGCGCGTCTCAGGGCGGTTTCGGGGTTGACGCCGGCGCGGCGGGCGAGATTCACGCAGGCGAACAGCAGATCACCGATCTCGGCCTCGATCCGCCGCTCGTCCCCGCCCTGTTCCAGCTCGACCTTCACCTCTTCCAGTTCCTCGGCGATCTTGTCGTGGATGCCGTCGATCTCCGGCCAGTCGAAGCCCACGCGGGCCGCCCGTTTCTGTAGCTTGCAGGCCCGCAGGGTGGCCGGCATGGCCAGACCGACATCGTCGAGGATGCTGTGCGCGCGTCCTTCCTGGTCGGCCCGCTGCCGGCGCTCGGCATGCTTGAGTTTTTCCCATTCCCGGGTCTGCTCCTCCGCGTCGGCCACCTCGGCGTCCCCGAACACGTGGGGATGACGCCGCACCAGCTTGTCGGCGATGCCCTCCACCACGTCGTGGAAGTCGAACAGGCCCTGTTCGCGCGCCATCTGCGCATGGAATACGACTTGGAAGAGCAGATCGCCCAGCTCGCTCCTCAGGTCCTCCAGGTGTCCCCGTTCGATGGCGTCGGCCACCTCGTAGGCCTCCTCCAGGGTATGGGGGACGATGGTCTCGAAGGTCTGTTCGATGTCCCAGGGACAACCGCCCTCGGGGTCGCGCAGGCGCTCCATGATTTCGATCAGGCGTTGCATGCACAAGGACTCCGTTTCAGATTCCGGACCATATTGCATGCCCTACTATTAACCCGGCGACATAATAGGTTGTGTTCAGAGCCTCAGGCATCTTCCCTATCAAGGCGCGCGCCGCAGGCAATGGTCATTCCCTTGGCAAGGCGCGCAACGCCGAGAGGGGAGATGCCTGAGGCTCCTAACTAATTGATTATAAATGACAGGCCGTGCTGTGCGCGCCCACGGACTGCGTTGTCGAAACTGGCTGTAGGAGTGCTACAGCGGCGTTTCGACGCCTTGCCGTGAACGCGCACAGCACGGCTGAACATAACCTATTATGTCGCCGGGTTAATAACATGCAACGCTCGATTCATGAAGAAAGATGATCCCGGAAGAAAAACCATCCACCGCGGCCGCGTGGTGGACCTGGGCGTGGAGACGGTGCAACTGCCCGATGGCCGCCGCCTGGAGCTGGAAGTGGTCCGCCATCCCGGTGGCGCCGTGGCCCTGGCGCTGGACGAGAAACGGCGTGTGTGCCTGATCCGCCAGTGGCGCCATGCCGCCGGCGGCTGGATCTGGGAGGCCCCGGCGGGCAAGATCGATCCCGGAGAGACGGGCCTGTCCACCGCCATGCGCGAACTGCGGGAGGAGGCTGGGCTGGAGGCCCGGCAGTGGGATGCGCTCGGCGAGTTCCTGACCACGCCCGGATTCTGCGACGAGGTCATCCACCTCTATCTGGCGCGGGGACTGACCCATGTGGGCCAGGAGGTCGGTGAACACGAATGCCTGGAGGTGCACTGGGTGGACTGGGACGAGGCCATGACCTGGGCGGGGGACGGCACTATCCGCGACGCCAAGACCCTGCTGGCGCTGTACCGGGCGCGGGACCGGCTGCGTCAGCCGCCGATGCCGTCGATATAACGGAACAGGGCCCCCAGGGCCGGGCTGTACCGGCGGGGCCCGCCGGTGATGAAGATGCCGTGGCCGCCCGGCGGATAACGGTACAGGGCATCCACGACACCACCGTGGTCCTCGACGAAACGGGCCATTCTGCCAAGCCCCCGGCACGTCCTTCCCTGGTGGTCCCGGCCGCCGCAGTAGAGCCAGAACCGCGCGCCCTCGTATCCATCGGCATCCAGCCGGGCCAGACGGGGCGAGAGCCGGCCCCGGTATTCCGGAAACACGGTGCCCGAATCGGCGATGAAGGCCGCGAACAGGCGGTCGCCGGCCCGGTCCAGGGCGGCGATTTCGAACACCCGGGCCGACCCTCTGGAGAATCCATGGAGGACGACCGGCACCCCGGCCAGGGGGCAGTGTCCGCCCAGATCGTCGAGGGCGAGGCGCAGGTGGTCGTAGATCGCCGCGTCGTCGTCGAAGCGAAGCTCTCCCCCGGCATCCTGTTCCGCGTATTGCAGGGCGACGATGGCGTAGTCGTGGTCCCGCCGGTTGCGGTGCCAGAAATGGAACATGCGCTCGGCGCAACCACCGTTGCCATGCAGGCTGATCACCAGCCGTCGCCCGGGCCGCGCCTCCCAGCCCTCCGGGAACCAGGCCAGGAAAAACCGCCCCCGTCCCACCGGGATCGCGGCCCCGCCCGCCTCCATCAGTTCCTCCAGGACCGGCGAGAGTTCCCCGCAGCCGTGCGAGGCGGGCGGCGGCCGGTGCGCGGCGGCGATCCACTGGCGGCAGGCGGCGGTCGGTCCCGCCGCGACGGCCGCCGACCACAGCACCAGCAGCAGGAGGGCGAAGCGGGAACCGATGCGGGAAATCATGGCCTGCTAGAGCCGGATCTGATCGAAACTGCCGACCTGCCGGTGACGCGCCCCGGGGTCCGGCTCGCCGTCCCGCACCAGCCAGGTGGTCTGCATGCCCGCCTCGCGGGCGGCGTCCAGTTCCCCGGCGACGTCGGAGAGGAACAGGATGTTCCCCGCCGGCAGGCCGATGGCCCCGGCGATCCGGCGATAGGCTTCCGCCTCGCGCTTGTTGCCGGTGGTGGTGTCGAACCAGCCGCTGAACAGCGGCGTGAGGTCGCCCCAGGCGGTGTGGCCGAACAGCAGTCTCTGCGCATGCACGGAGCCGGACGAGAATACGTAGAGGGCGATGCCCCGCTCCTTCCAGGCGCGCAGGTTGTTCACGGCGTCTTCGTACATGTGCCCCTGGTAGTCGCCGTTGCGGTAGCCGTCCTCCCAGATCAGGCCCTGCAGGGCCTTGAGCGGCGTGACCTTGCGGTCCTGGTCGATCCAGGAGATGAGTACCCGGGCGATCTGTTCGTCGCTCAGGCCGCCACCGGCCTCGGCATTGGCCGCGTCCAGCAATTCGCGCACCCTGGGTTCGTCGCGGTGCGCGGCGACGAATTCCGCCATGCGTTCCCGCGCGTAGGGGAACAGCACGTCGTGGACGAAGGAGATGGAGGTGGTGGTGCCCTCGATGTCGGTGAGGATGGCCCGTACCGGATCGTTCATCGTGGGATCATTCGCCGAAACGGGGGAAGCGGTCGGCGATGGCGTCGCCGGTGTAGTCGGCCGCCCAGCCGTCGGGGGTGGTGAACAGGCGGATGCACTTGAAGTCCGGGCGGGGGCCCATGTCGAACCAATGGGGTGTGCCGGCCGGCACGCTGATGAGGTCGCCCTGTTCGCAAAGCACGGCGTAGACCTTGTCGCCGCCGTGGATGTAGAACAGGCCCCGGCCGTGGACGAAGAAGCGCACCTCGAAATCCGAGTGGGTGTGCTCGGAGAGGAATTTTTTCCGCAGCGCCTCTTTGTCGGGGTGATCCGGCGTCAGGCTGATGACGTCCACGGACTGGAAACCGTATTCCTGCATGAGCCGGTCGATGGATTCACGGTAGGCCTCGATGACCTCGTCCGCGGCGGCGTCGGCGGTCAGCGGTTCGCTGGCCTGCCAGCGCTCGAAGCGGGCACCCAGCCCGGCCAGTACGTCCCGGATGCGGGCCTGGTCCGTGCTGCGTTCCAGCACGGTCGCGCCAGCGGCGTCGTAGACCGTCAGTTCACTCATGCTCTTTACCTCATCATTCGTTTGGTGATTTCGCATTCGAACAGGAACTCGAAGGCTTCCACGTGGCGGCGGGCGTCCTCGACGCTGGCGCCCCAGGTGTAGAAACCGTGCCCGGAGATGAGATAGCCCACGGTGGCGGGGTGCTCGTCCATCCAGGCATCCACCCTGGCGGACAGGCGCCGGATGTCCTGGTCGTTGGCGAACACGGGCACGGTCACCGTGGCTTCGTGGCTGTCCACTTCGGGAAATGCCTTGAGCACTTCGTAGTCGGTCAGCACCAGCGGACCGGCCGCCCGTTGGGACAGAACGGTGGCCTGGACGGAATGGGTATGCAGCACCGAACCGATGCCGGCATCGCGGGCATACAGGGCCGTGTGCAAAAGGGTTTCCGCCGATGGCCGGCGGCCGGGCTCCAGGGAGTTGCCCGAAGCATCCACCCGCATGATGTCCCGCTCGTCCAGCTCGCCTTTGTGGCGGCCGGAAACGGTCATGGCGATGTCGCCGTCGGGCAGGCGCACGGAGAAGTTGCCGCTGGTGGCAGGCACCCAGCCGCGCTGATAGAAGAACCGGCCGACCTGGATCAGCTCCCGGGCGGCGGTGGTGAAGGCGGTGATCCGGGTCATGTTTCCCTCACTCGTACCCCAGGCTGCGCAGGGCACGCTCGTCGTCGGACCAACCCTCTTTCACCTTCACCCACAGGCGCAGGTAGACCTTGGCATCGAACACCTTCTGCATCTCGATGCGCGCCATCTTGCCCACGGTCTTGAGCATCGCACCCTTCTTGCCGATGACGATGGCCTTCTGGCTGTCCCGTTCCACCAGGATGACGGCGCCGATGCGCAGCACGCCTTCGTCCTCGCTGAACTCCTCCACTTCCACGGTGAGCCGGTAGGGCAATTCCTCGCCCAGTTTGTGCATGAGTTTTTCACGGATCAGCTCGGCGGCGAGGAAACGTTCGCTGCGGTCGGTGACCTGATCCTCGGGGAAGAACGGGGCCGATTCGGGCAGGCGTTCGTTGATGAGCCTTTCCAGGACGTCCACGTTGTCGCCCTTGATGGCGGACAGCGGGACCACTTCGTCGAATTCGTGCTTCTTTGTCAGGTACTGCAAACGCGGCAGCAGCCAGTCCTTTTCCTTGACCTGATCCACCTTGTTCACGGCCAGGATCACCGGCACATCGAGGCCCTTCAGGCGACTGAGGACGAATTCGTCCTCCTCGCCCCAGCGGCGGTTGTCCACCATGAAGACCACCACGTCCACGTCGCTGACCACACCGGCGGCGGCGCGGTTGAGATAGCGGTTGAGCGCCCGCTTGCCACCCACGTGCATGCCCGGCGTATCCACATAGATGGTCTGGTAACCGTCGCCGGTCTTGATGCCGAGGATGTTGTGCCGCGTGGTCTGGGGCTTGGGGCTGGTGATGGCGATCTTCTGGCCGAGCAGGCGGTTCAGCAGGGTCGACTTGCCCACGTTGGGGCGGCCGACGATGGCGACGTAGCCGCAGCGGAAGGGGGGGGCGGAGGCTTGATCGGTCATATCCCGGATATTCGTTCGGCCACTTACTTTTGTTCGATGATCTTCAACGCCGCCTCGGCCGCCGCCTGCTCGGCCTTGCGCCGGCTGCCGCCGACCCCCTCCACGGGGCGTTCGACACCCTCCAGGCGGCAATGCACGATGAAGGTCTGGGCGTGGGCCTCGCCGGTCACCTCCACCACCTCATAACCGGGCAGGGGCCGGCCGCGGGATTGCAGGAATTCCTGCAAGCGGGTCTTGGGATCCTTGAGCTGCTGCGGATCGGGCAGATTCTTCAACATGTCGTCCCACAGCGCCAGAATGCAGTCCCGGCAGAGGTCGAAACCACCGTCCAGGTAGATGGCGCCGAGTATGGCCTCCAGGGCGTCGGCCAGAATGGAATCGCGCCGCTGGCCGCCGCTCTTCAGTTCGCCGGGGCCCAGGGTCAGATATTCCCCCAGTTGCAGACGGCGCGCGACCACCGCCAGGGTCTCGCCACGCACCAGGGTGGCGCGCAGGCGGCTGAGGTCACCCTCCGGGTCACGGGGCCGCCGTTCATACAGGGCGGCGGCGATGACGAAATTGAGTACGCCGTCGCCAAGGAACTCCAGGCGCTCGTTGTTGTGGCTGCCCGCGCTGCGGTGGGTCAGCGCCTCACGCAGCAGATCCGGGTTGCGGAAGCGGTATCCCAGATCCTTGCCGAGACGCTGCAATGGGTCGGGCCGGACAGGCATCACCACACCCTGCGGATCATGGGACACCACCACCCCGCCAGCCGGGGAACGGCTGCTGCACGGAACATGGCGCGGTCACTCCACACGGTTGCCGATCCGCGACCAGGCGGGGCCGGAACTGGGGTCCCAGTTCATCCAGACCAGGAATGCCCTGCCAACCAGGTTTTCATCGGGCACCGTGCCCCAGCAGCGGCTGTCGTTGCTGTTGTCACGGTTGTCGCCCATGGCGAAGTAGTGACCCTCGGGCACACGGAAACTGCGCCCGGCCAGGACCACGCAGCCCGGATTGAAATCCGGCACCTGCCGCACCAGGATGCGGTGCCTGACCCCGTCGAGGTCCTCGATACGTTCCGCGGCGCCGGACATGACGACGCCGGAACCCACCCCTTCATACACGCCGACCGGCTCCTGCGGCATGGGCTTGCCATTCACGTAGAGGGTCTTGTTGCGGTAGGCGATCACATCGCCGGGCAGACCGACCACGCGCTTGATGTAGTCGGTGCTGGGGTCCTCCGGATAGCGGAACACCACCACATCGCCCCGCCTGGGGCTGCCCAGATCGATGATCTTCTTGTTGATCACCGGCAGACGGATGCCATAGGCGAACTTGTTCACCAGGATGAAGTCGCCCACCAACAGGGTCGGCATCATGGAACCGGAAGGGATGCGAAACGGCTCGGCGATGAACGAGCGCAGCACCAGCACGATGAGGATGACGGGAAAGAACGAGCGTGAATACTCGACCAGCACATTGTCGCGCCGGCCGATCAGCACACCAATGCCCCAGATCAGGCCGGTGGCGAAAGTGAGGATCACCAGGATGGTGGGGAAATCGAGATTCATGGTCGTCTACCGTCGGGGTTCGCCGGGTGGCCACGCGAACCGTGGCCGCCCGCTCATTTCTTGTCCACTTGCAGCACGGCCAGGAAGGCATCCTGCGGAATCTCCACCTTGCCCACCTGCTTCATGCGTTTCTTGCCCGCCTTCTGCTTCTCCAGCAGCTTGCGCTTGCGGGTGATGTCACCACCGTAACACTTGGCGGTCACGTTCTTGCGCAGGGCCTTGACGTTGGTGCGGGCCACCACCTTGCCGCCCACGGCCGCCTGAATGGCCACTTCGAACATCTGCCGGGGGATCAGTTCCTTCATCTTCACCGCCAGGTCGCGCCCCTTGCTCTCCACATGGTCACGGTGAACGATCAGCGACAGGGCGTCCAGGCGCTCGCCGTTGATGAGAATGTCCAGCTTGACCAGATCGGCGGCCTGGAAACGCAGGAAATCGTAATCGAAGGAGGCATAGCCGCGGCTGACCGACTTGAGCCGGTCGAAGAAATCCAGCACCACCTCGGACAGGGGCAGCTCGAACTGGATCTGTACCTGCGAGCCCATGTATTGCAGGTGCTTCTGCACACCACGCTTCTGGATGCACAGGCTGATGATGTCACCCACGTAATCCTGTGGCGTCAGGATGGTGGCCAGGATGATGGGCTCGCGGATCTCCTCGATCCGGTTCACCTGCGGCAGCTTGGAGGGATTGTCGATCTCGATCACCTCGCCACCGGTGGTGGCCACCTCGTAGACCACGGTGGGCGCGGTGGTGATCAGGTCGAGATCGTATTCCCGCTCCAGGCGCTCCTGCACGATCTCCATGTGCAGCATGCCGAGGAAACCGCAGCGGAAACCGAA
>CAYPEH010000033.1:0-22900 GCA_964409585.1 uncultured Chromatiales bacterium
GGTTATTCACTCGAATCACACGATTTTTCCGGTGACCGGATGCAACATTGGGGCTAGACTGTCTCCCCGTATCCATGAGTACAGGCCAAGCCGATGCCGACGATGCAAGACAACTATCTGGTCATATCCGCCCTCGGCAAGGACCAGCCCGGAATCGTCAATGAGCTGTCCGCCCTGATCCTGGAAGGCGGCTGCAACATCGAAGACAGCCGCATGGCGGCGCTCGGCGAGGAATTCGCCATGATCGTGCTGGTGTCCGGAAAATGGAATTCCATCGCCAAGCTGGAGAGCAGCCTGCCCCACCTGGAAAAGCGCCTCGACCTGAGCATCACCACCCGGCGCACGGCACCCCGCAAGTCCAACGCCAACATGCTTCCCTACGCGGTGGATGTCATCGCCATGGACCACCCCGGCATCGTCAACCACCTCGCCAGCTTTCTCTCCAAGCGCAGAATCAACATCGAAGACATGACCACCAACCGCTATGCGGCAACCCATACGGGCACCCCCATGTTCTCCGTGCATATCCATATCAGTGTTCCCGGAGAAATCCATATCGCCAGTCTGCGCGACGAGTTCCTCAATTTCTGTGATGAGATGAACCTGGACGCGGTGATGGAGCCCATCAAGGCTTGAACCCGCCTTTACCAGTTGGAGACACCAGACGATGAGCGAATTTGCAGCAGGCAAACCCGCGCCTGATTTCAAATTGCCGGCCACCGGCGGGCAGACGCTCTCCCTTTCCGATTTCAGGGGCAAGAATGTCGTTCTCTATTTCTACCCCAAGGACAGCACCCCCGGCTGCACCAGGGAGGGGCAGGCCTTTCGCGACCTGTACGATGAGTTCACGGCACTGGATACGATCATCCTCGGCGTCTCCCGGGACGGGGTGAAGGCGCACGAGAATTTCAAGGCCAAGCAGTCCTTTCCCTTCGATCTGCTCTCGGACAAGGAAGAACTGGCCTGCAAGGCATTCGACGTGATCAAGCTGAAAAAGAACTACGGCCGTGAATACATGGGCGTGGAGCGTTCCACCTTCCTGATCGACAAGGAGGGCATCGTCCGCAACGAATGGCGCAAGGTGAAAGTGGCCGGCCACGCCGAGGAGGTCCTGGCGGCGGTCAAGGCGCTCCAATCCCCCGACCCCTCCTGATCCGGCCGACGGACCGACGACACCACATCCTCCATGAGCAAGAAAAACATCACCGGCAAGCGCCTGTTCGTCCTGGACACCAACGTGCTCATGCACGATCCCACCGCGATCTTCCGTTTCCAGGAACACGACATCTTCCTGCCCATGGTGGTGCTGGAGGAACTGGACGCGGCCAAGAAGGGCGTTTCGGAGCTGGCCTACAACGTCCGCCAGGTCACCCGCTTCCTCGACGACATGATGTCCGGCGCGAGCCACGAGGACATCGTCAATGGCATACAACTGCCCAGCCCCATCAACCTGCCCGAGGACGCCACCCCCGCGGGCGGCCGGCTGTTCTTCCAGACACGCAGCTTCGAGCACATCCTGCCGGACAGCCTGCCGGGCCGCACCCCGGACAACGACATCCTGGCCACCACCCTGGCATTGCAGGAGGAACACGACGATATCACCGTCACCCTGGTGTCCAAGGATATCAACCTGCGCATCAAGGCCACCGTCCTGGGAGTGCACTCCGAGGACTATTACAACGACCAGGCACTGGAAGACGTCGATCTGCTCTATACCGGCCTGTCGGAACTGCCCGCCGATTTCTGGGACACCCACGGCAAGGAGATGGAATCCTGGCAGGAGGAGGGCCGCACCTTCTACCGCGTCACCGGCCCGCTGGCCGCCGGCTGGTATCCCAACCAGTGCCTCCATCACGAGGAAAACGGCCCCTTCGAGGCGGTCGTGCGCAAGAAGGAGAACGATCAGGCCATCATCGAACTGGTGCAGGATTATTACTCCGAACGCCATGCGGTGTGGGGTATCGTCGCACGCAACCGGGAGCAGAACTTCGCCCTCAACCACCTGATGAATCCCGACGTGGATTTCGTCACCCTGATGGGCGTCGCCGGCACCGGCAAGACCCTGCTGGCCCTGGCTGCCGGCCTGGCGCAGACTCTGGAGGAGAAGCGTTATCGCGAGATCATCATGACCCGCGTGACCGTACCGGTGGGCGAGGACATCGGCTACCTGCCAGGCACCGAGGAGGAAAAGATGACCCCCTGGATGGGGGCCCTGATGGACAACCTGGAAGTGCTCACCCAATCGGAGATGGGCGGCGACTGGGGCCGCGCCGCCACCACCGATCTGCTGCACAACCGCATCAAGATCCGTTCACCCAACTTCATGCGCGGCCGGACCTTCCTCAACAAATACATCATCATCGACGAGGCGCAGAACCTCACCTCGAAGCAGATGAAGACCCTGATCACCCGCGCCGGCCCCGGCACCAAGGTGATCTGCCTGGGCAACGTGGCGCAGATCGACACTCCCTATCTATCGGAAACCACCTCCGGCCTCACCTACGTGGTCGACCGTTTCAAGGGATGGGAGCACAGCGCGCACATCACCTTGCTGCGCGGCGAACGCTCGCGGCTGGCGGATTACGCATCCGATACCCTCTGACCGGCATGGGAGCGGGCACCGCCCAACGCGGCAGACGAGACGGATCACCGCCGTAGTTTTCCAACGGCCTGCAAAGGGACCCCTGGCATGCATGGCACCGTGACAGCATCACGCCTGAACGTGAGGACACGGCCCTCGGTGGACGCATCCATCCTCGGCACCCTCACCAGGGGAACCCGGATCGATGTGGTGCGCAGGCAGGGAAACTGGCTGCAGATCCGCCTCGACGGCACGCCCGCCTACGTCTCCGCCCGCTACGTGTCCCTGCCCGCTCCACCGGCACCCGATGCGCAGTCTGCCGCCGCGGACGACGACGGCACGGAACCGGAGGACACCACGGCAGCCCGCGAGGAACCGGCCGATGAGAGGCTGGAACCCGGTTTTCGACTACCGGTCTCGGGCACGTACCAGGAACGCAAGGTGGCGGCCAGCTGGAACCGCTTCGGCGGGCTCCTGACCCGCCTCTGCGAGAAGAAGGGCATCGAGGTGGGCAGCGCCATTGCCGTGTTGTGCGTGGAGAGTTCCGGCAAGGGTTTCGACCGCAACAACCAAAACCGCATGATCATCCGCTTCGAGAACCACAAGTTCTGGAAATACTGGGGCAAGACCCGGCCGGACCTGTTTCAGCGGCATTTCCAATACAATGCGCGGAAGACCTGGACCGGCCACAAATGGCGCGCGGACAGCGATGGAGAGTGGAGCAAATTCCACGGCAACCAGCGCATGGAATGGAAGGTTCTGGAGCACGCGCGTTCCCTGGACAACGACGCCGCACTGCTTTCCATCAGCATGGGTGCCCCACAGATCATGGGCTTCCATTACCAACGCATCGGCTACCCGTCCGTCCAGGCGATGTTCGATGCGTTCTCCACCAGTATGGGCGCGCAGATCACGGGCCTCTTCGATTTCCTCGATGAGGCCATGGTGCGGAGATTACAGCAGCAGGATTTCACCGGATTCGCCGCGCTCTACAACGGCAGTGGGCAGAAAGAGAAATACGGCGACTGGATCAGAAACCACTTCGACACCTACCGGCGCATCTCCGCCTCCACTGGCTGAAGGGCTCCCCTTTCCAGCGTCCGGCGGAGCCGGCTTCAGGCCAAGGCAGTCGACCCGGATCAACCGCCGATGGACAGGAAGGGCCGGATCGACAGGTAGACGATCAGCAGCACCGCCAGGACCACCATCAGAAACTCCAGGGGATTGCGCCTGATCCGCTGCGGCAGGGTCTCCACCCCGCCCTCGCTTTGCCGCCGGGCATAGTCCTGGCGCACACGGGCTGTCCTCTCCCGCTGATAGGCATCGATCAGCTCCCTGGCGCGCTCCAGGTGCGTATCGTCCCGCAGCCAGATTCCCGCCAGAGAGATACCCCAGCGTCCGGCGGAGGTCTCATAGAAATCGATCCGGTGTTCACCGAGCAAGGCACGGATTTCATCCGCTTCCTGATCGGGGACGCCGTTGAGTTTGAACAGGAGGACGGGCATGGCGAGTGAAACTCCGTCGATGGGATGGGGATGACCAGACCCTGGAAGGCCCCGGGACCGGGCAATATACACCTGAATCCGTGGGTTCAGGTTACACTTCGCCCTCCATTTCCGCCTCTCCACGCCCCATGCCCAACGACTGCATCCGCATCCGCGGTGCCCGCCAAAACAACCTGAAGAACCTCGACCTGGACCTGCCCCTGGGAGAGTTGACCGTGGTCACCGGGGTAAGCGGCTCGGGCAAGTCCTCCCTGGCCTTCGACACCGTCTACGCCGAGGGCCAACGGCGCTACGTGGAAACCTTCTCCCCCTACGCCCGTCAGTTCCTGGACCGCATGGACCGGCCGCAGGTGGACCATATCGAAGGCATTCCGCCGGCCATCGCCATCGACCAGACCAACCCGGTGCGCACCTCCCGCTCCACCGTGGGCACCATGACCGAACTCAACGATCATCTGAAGTTGTTGTTCGCGCGCGCGGGACATCTGCATTGCCACGGTTGCGGCCGCGAGGTGAACCGGGACACGCCGGACAGCATCTTCGAGCAGCTCATGGAACGGGGCGGCGACGGAACCCGCGTCATGGTCGTGTTCCCCGTGCATGTGCCCGGCAACTTCTCCGCCGAAGAGGTGAAGAAGCTGCTGGAAGGCCAGGGCTACACCCGCATTCATGAGGAAACGGCCGGGTGCATCGAGGTCATCCAGGACCGCGTGCGACTGGACGCCGCCCGCCGTGAACGCCTGGTGGAGGCCCTGGAGGCCGCCCTGCACCACGGCCGGGGCAAGGTGCTGGTCTATCCCCTGGACGAAAACCGCCGGCCCGGTGAACCCTGGCGCTTTTCCGCCGACCTGCACTGCCCCGATTGCGATATCCATTACCGCGAACCGCAGCCGGGCCTGTTCTCGTTCAACTCGGCCCTGGGCGCCTGTCCCACCTGCCGCGGTTTCGGCCGCACCATGGGCATCGACTGGAACCTGGTCATCCCGGACGATTCCCTCAGCCTGGCCGATGGCGCGGTGCGCCCCTTCCAGAGCGGCCGCTCGGCGGAATGCCAGGACGACCTGATGGCGGCCTGCGCGGCCAAGGGCGTGGACACCCGCACACCGTGGAGGGATCTGCCCGAGTCGGTCAGGGACTGGGTGCTGCAGGGTGAAGGCGCCTGGGAAGGCGGCCGCTGGTACGGCGTTCAGGGCTTCTTCGACTTTCTCGAAACCAAGTCCTACAAGATGCACATCCGCGTGCTGCTCTCCAAATACCGCGCCTACAATCCCTGCCCCGACTGCCACGGCGCGAGATTGCAGGCCGAGGCCCTGGACTGGCGCATAGGCAGCCGGGAGAACGCCGATGCGGTGCTCGACGCCCGGCGGCGTTTCCGCCCGGATCGCGTGCGCATGCCGGAAGAACGCTGGGCCCGTCTGCCCGGCCTCAACATCCACGATGTCATGCGCCTGCCGCTGGCCGATTGCCGGCGCTTCTTCGACGATCTGCACCTGCCCGCCCCGCTGGACGAAGCCACCGGACTGCTGCTGGACGAGATCCGCTCCCGGCTGCGGTACCTGAACGAGGTCGGTCTGGGCTATCTGGCCCTGGACCGCCAGTCACGCACCCTCTCCGGCGGCGAGGTCCAGCGCATCAACCTCACCACCGCCCTCGGCACCTCCCTGGTCAACACCCTGTTCGTGCTGGACGAACCCAGCATCGGCCTGCACCCGCGCGACATGGAGCGCATGATCGGCGTACTGCACCGCCTGCGCGACGCCGGCAATTCCCTGCTGGTGGTGGAACACGACCCCCAGGTGATGCTGACCGCCGACCGCATACTGGACATGGGGCCAGGCCCGGGGGAACACGGTGGCCAACTGATCTTCAACGGCACTCCGGGCGAACTGCTGGCATCGGCGGACTCCCTCACCGGGCAATACCTGCGCGGCGACAGGCAAGTGGACGGCCGCGGCCCCGCCGGCGCGCGCCGGCCCGACCCGGACGGCCCGTGGCTGGAGATACTGGGAGCCGAAGAACACAACCTCAAGGGCATCGACGTGCGCATCCCCCTGCGCCGGCTGGTCTGTGTCACCGGCGTCTCCGGCTCCGGCAAATCCACCCTGGTGCAGGACGTGCTCTACAACGCCCTGAGCAAGCTCAAGGGCCACCCCAGGGAACCGGCCGGCGCACACCGGGCCATCCGTGGCCATGAACACTTCGATCAGGTTCTGCTGCTGGACCAGTCCTCCATCGGCCGCACCTCCCGCTCCAACCCGGCCAGCCATGTGGGTGCCTGGGACCCCATCCGCAAGGCCTTCGCCGCCACCCCGCTGGCGAAGGAGAGGGGGTATACCGCCGGCACCTTCAGCTTCAATTCCGGCAGCGGCCGTTGCCCCACCTGTGGAGGATCGGGCTTCGAGCACGTGGAGATGCAATTCCTCAGCGATGTCTATCTGCGCTGCCCGGACTGTAACGGCCGCCGCTACCGCAACGAGATCCTGGCGGTGAAGATCGACGGCCGTTCGGTGGCCGATGTGTTGGAGATGACCGTCACCGAAGCCCTGGACTTCTTCGCCGGCAACAAGGACGTGCACCGGCTGCTGGAGCCCTTGCAGGCCGTGGGCCTGTCCTATCTGCGCCTGGGCCAACCGGTCCCCACCCTCTCCGGCGGCGAGGCCCAGCGCCTGAAACTGGCCGGACAACTGGCCAAATCCCGCAAGAAACGGGGGGGCGGCACACGGAACGGTCAGTCCACCCTCTTCATCCTGGATGAACCGACCACCGGCCTGCACTTCGACGACATCGCCGTACTGCTGAGGGCCTTCCGCCGCCTGCTGGCGGGCGGCCATTCCCTGCTGGTGATCGAACACAACCTGGACGTGATCCGCGCCGCCGACTGGCTCATCGACCTGGGGCCGGAGGGCGGCGACGATGGCGGGGAGATCATCTGCACCGGCACGCCGGACGAGGTGGCGCGGCACCCGGGCAGCCACACCGGCCGGGCCCTGAGGGAATACGCGAAGGTTCGCGCGGAACCGCTCGGGCCGCCGCCGGCAAGACACGGCGGTGGCGGGACGCGAAACGAGCCTGCCACCCCGCACCCGCCACAGATCGAAATCCACCAGGCCCGTGAACACAACCTGCGCGGCATCGACATCACCATCCCGCGCAACCGTTTCACGGTCATCACCGGCGTGTCCGGCAGCGGCAAATCCACCGTCGCCTTCGACATCCTCTTTGCCGAAGGGCAGCGGCGTTACCTGGAATCCCTCAACGCCTATGCCCGCCAGTTCGTGCAACCCGCCTCCCGCCCCGAGGTGGACGCCATCTTCGGTATCCCGCCCACGGTCGCCATCGAGCAGCGCACCAGCCGCGGCGGTCACAAGAGCACCGTCGGCACCCTCACCGAGATCCACCATTTCCTGCGCCTGCTGTTCGTCAAACTGGGCGTGCAGCACTGCCCGGACTGCGGGATTCCCATCGAACCGCAGCCACGCGATGCCATCCTCGCCCGCATCCTGCGCGACTACGACGGCCGCCGCGTCTGCCTGATGGCGCCGTTGGTGGTGGCGCGCAAGGGCATCTACAAGGAACTGGCCCGCTGGGCTGCGCGCAAGGGCCATTACCTGCTGCGCGTGGACGGTGAGGCGGTGCCTACCGACGACTGGCCGCAACTGGACCGCTACCGTGAGCACGACATCGACCTGCCGGTGGGGGAGATGGAGATCCATGCCGACGCCGAATCCGGCCTGAATGCGCTGCTGGACACCGCGCTGGACCACGGCAAGGGCCTGGTGCGAGTGGTGGAAGTGGACCGGAGGGGACGCTGGGGCAGCGAGCGCAGCTTCTCCACCCAGCGCACCTGCCCCGGCTGCGGCCGGGGATTCGAGGAACCCGATCCCCGGCTGTTCTCCTACAACTCCCGCCATGGCTGGTGCCCGGACTGCTACGGCACCGGCCTGCAGGTGGAGGGGTTCGACGAAGAACAGACCGGCGAGGAAGACCATTGGCTGGAACCGGCACCACACGATCACCGCATCTGTCCCACCTGCCAGGGCAGGCGGCTGCGGCCGGAGGCCCTGTCCATTTATATCCAGGACGCTTCCATTGCCGATTATTCCCGCCAGACCGTGGAACAGGCCGCCCATGTGTTCGAACGGCTGGAACCGGACCCACGCCAGGAAGAAGTGGCCCGGGACCTGTTGAGCGAGATACGCGGCCGGCTGTCCTTCCTGCGCCAGGTGGGCCTGGGCTACCTGACCCTGGACCGTGCCGCCCCCACCCTCTCCGGCGGCGAGGCACAACGCATCCGCCTGGCCGCGCAGTTGGGCTCCAGCCTCCAGGGGGTCTGCTACATCCTCGACGAGCCCACCATCGGCCTGCATCCGCGCGACAACCGCATGCTGCTGGACACCCTTGAGCGGCTCAAGGCCAAGGGCAACACCGTGGTGGTGGTGGAACACGACGAGGAAACCATCCGCCGTGGCGAATACCTGGTGGATCTGGGGCCTGGCGCCGGCCGCCTGGGCGGCGAGGTGGTTGCCGCCGGCAGCCTGCAGGATCTGATGGACGAACCGCGTTCGGTCACCGGCCGCATGCTGGCCTCCCCCCTGCAGCATCCGCTGATGAAGCGGCGGCCGGTCAAGGCCGGGCAATACCTGCATATCCGGGGCGCCCATCTCAACAACCTGCGCGATCTGGACGTGGACATTCCCCTGGGCCGCCTGGTCTGCGTCACCGGCGTTTCCGGCTCCGGCAAGTCCACCCTGGTGCGCGAAGTGCTGGCAAACAGCCTGCGGGGCCTGCTCGGACGCAATGGAAGGAAGGGCCGGCCGGCGGCGGAGCGGTTCCATGGCTGCCGGGAACTCACCGGCTGGCAGGCCATCGAACGGGTGCTGGAAGTGGACCAGACCCCCATCGGCAAGACCCCGCGTTCCTGCCCCGCCACCTACGTGGGCTTCTGGGATCACATCCGCCGGCTGTACGCCGCCACCGGCGAGGCTCGCATCCGCGCCTGGGGACCGGGCCGTTTCTCGTTCAACGTCAGCGGCGGCCGTTGCGATGCCTGCGATGGGCAGGGCGTGATCCGCGTGGAGATGAGCTTCCTGCCCGACGTGAAGCTGCCCTGCGATGTCTGCGGCGGCCAGCGTTTCAACCCGGAAACCCTCTCCATCACCTGGCGCGGCAGGAACATCGGCGAGGTGCTGGCCATGAGCGTGGACGAAGCGGCGGACTTCTTCAGCGCCCACCCCACCATCCACCACGCCCTCACCCTGTTGCAGGACGTGAGCTTGGGCTACCTCACCCTGGGCCAGCAGAGCCCCACCCTGTCCGGTGGCGAGGCGCAGCGCATCAAACTGGTCACCGAACTGTCCAAGGCCGGCACGGGGGCGCGCCCGTCACGTGCGAAACCCACCCTCTATGTACTCGACGAACCCACCGTCGGCCTGCACATGGCGGACGTGGAGAAGCTCATCCATGTGCTCCACCGCCTGGTGGACGCCGGCCACAGCGTGGTGGTGATCGAACACAACCTGGACGTGGTGGCGGAAGCCGACTGGGTCATCGACCTGGGACCGGAAGGGGGCGATGCCGGCGGCGGCATCGTCACCAGGGGGCGGCCGGAACAGGTGGCCCGGGCGTGGAAAAAGTCACGCACCGGCGAGGCCCTGCGGAATTTCCTGCGCCCGCGGGACGCCTGAGGGAGCTTGGATCTCGATCCGAGCTCCCTGCCGGGGATTGCCTGTTGGGGGCCCGGTACCCGATCGCGGGTTCCGTCAACGGGCGGCGGCAGCGGCCCGTTTTCCTCCAGATCGGCGCCCGGCCACGCCAGGATCCGCGACCCACCACGAACAAGGCGGGCCCAGTTGGCCCAAACTTTGCAAAATACCAGTCGGACATTGCATACGGGATCACAGGAGCCATCCGGAAGGCGGCTGGAAACCGCATGACAGCGGGATTTCCATCCGACCGCCCCGATTTCCGGTCTCAACACAATGCAAACGAAGTTGACAAGCAAAATGACCACGGCCGGCGGCAAGGACATGTGCCACTACACAACCGGTGTAACTTATTGTATTTTTGGAAGGTTGGGACTCGCCAACGGATCGGTGGCCCGGCCTGGGACACAACCGGCCAAGAGCCGGCACGGCGAATCACTACACCCGCTCCAATGACAGGCAGCCAGATCCAATCCGTGCCCGCATTGCAACCCATGGCTCCCCACCATCGGTTGCGCGGCTACGCCTGCCTCATCGGCCTGGCCGTCGGCCTGGCCACGGGCACCCCGGTCCTGGCCAATCCCCAGGGCGCACAGGTGGTGCATGGCAGCGTCACCATCCAGCACCCCGATGCCAACACCCTGGAGATCCACAATTCCCAAAACGCCATCATCAACTGGCAGAGCTTCTCCATCGGCGCCAATGAAACCACGCGTTTCGTCCAGCCCTCCGCCGCCAGCGCCGTACTCAACCGGGTGGTGGGCCAGGATCCGTCACAGATCCTCGGCACCCTGCAATCCAACGGCCGGGTGTTCCTGATCAACCCCAACGGCATCGTCTTCGGCGCCGGCGCGGTCATCGATACCGCGGGGCTGGTGGCCTCCACCCTGAACATGACCGACCAGAATTTCCTCGCCGGGAATTACAGCTTCGCCGGCGAGACCGGCCGCATCGTCAACCAGGGTTACATACGGGCCAGCCAGAATGTCTACCTGATTGCACCGCAAATCGAGAACGGTGGCGTCATCGAAACCACCGACGGTGGGCAGGTGATACTGGCAGCCGGCAAGCAGGTCACCCTCACCTCCTGGGAAAACCCCACCGTCCAGTTCGAAATACAGGCCCCGGAGGACTCCGTCGTCAATCTGGGGCAGATCAAGGCCGGCGGCGGCGCCGCCCGCGTATTCGCCGGAACCATCCGCCACAGCGGCGAGATCCGCGCCGACAGTGTGCGGGTGGGCGACGACGGCACCATCGAACTGGTGGCGCGCCGCGAGCTGCGCGTGGAATCCACCGCCGTGATCAGCGCCAACGGCAGCAACGGCGGCCGGATCAGGATCGAAAGCAAGGAGAGCGACACCATTCTCCTCGGCAAGGTGCAGGCCAAGGGCAACGACGGCCGGGGCGGCTCGGTACAGGTGTTGGGTGATCGTGTCGGCCTGTTCGGCGAGGCGGAGATCGACGCCAGTGGCCGCACCGGCGGTGGCGAGGTTCTGGTGGGTGGCGATTTCCAGGGTAAGGGTGAGGTACGAACCGCCCGCCAGACCCGTATGACCCGCAATGCGGTGATCCGGGCCGACGCCGGCGAGACCGGTGACGGCGGCAAGGTGATTCTGTGGGCGGACGAACACACGGAGGCCTACGGCAACATCAGCGCCCGCGGTGGCGCCCAGGGCGGCAACGGCGGTTTCGTCGAGGTATCCGGCAAACAGACCCTGGGGTTCGACGCCTGGGTGGATACCACCGCCCCCCTGGGTGAAAACGGACTGCTGCTGCTGGATCCCAACGACCTGACCATCGTCAACGACAGTGGCCAGAATTTCACCGATGTCGACGGCGGTGACGGTTCCATCAACTTCAGCGATGGCGGGGCGGCCACCAATGTCTCCATCAACGCCGCCAGCCTGGACCGCACCTCCAATGTCCTGCTCCAGGCAAACCAGGATGTGATCTTCCTCGCCGACGTGGCCATCAACAACACCGGCGTCACCCTGGACGTCCAGGCCGGCCGCCACATCCTGGTGGACAGCGGCGTGACCGTCGCCACCTCCGGCGGCGCCATCAGTTTCCAAACCAACCAGGGAACCTACGCCAGCACCGCCGGCACCATCGACATCCGCGGCAACCTGGACACCACCCTGAACGGCCAGGCCGGCGCCGACATCACCCTGGACACCACCGCCAACAGCGGCACGGGCACCGTCCAGTTCGGCGGCCAGATCAATGCCGGCACGGGCACGGTGACCATCAACTCCGGCGCCGGCGTCGCCGATACGAGCAATGGCAGCAACGGCCAGATCACCGCCGGACATCTCCAGGTCACCAGCAACGGCAACATCGCGCTGGGCATCGGCCCCCATGAGGTCGACCAGTTCACCGCCACCCAGAACGGCAACGGCAGCGGTGATCACATTCGCCTCAAGTACAAAGGCGACATCATCCTCAACCGCATCCAGAACAACACCACGGCCGCCGGCGTCCAGGATGTCGCCATCACCGGCGACAGCACCTACTGCGCCGGTCTGTCGTGCGCCATGACCATCGCTGATCTCATCAGCGTCGGCGATTACGAGGACCGGATCATCCTCGATACCGGCGGCGCCAGCGGCATCACCGGCAGCAGCAGCACCCCCACCCATCTGTCCGCCAACGAGATCCATCTGCAAACCCTGGACGGATACGGCGGCGTGGAAGGACTCGATGCCAGCGGCGGCAGCACCTACCTGCAGATCAAGGCGAACGACACGGCTTACAACACCAACCTGTACCTGGGACAGGATAGTGGGCCCGGCCTGCACGGCATCCGCGTGCAACAGTACGAAAGCGGCGCCAACCTGAACATCCAGCGGCTCAATGTGGCGGTGGACAACGAAGTCCGGATCAGCCGCGCCCTGGGAGGCAATCTCAACGTCAACGTATCCGCCAACACCGGCAGCGCCGACCTGTTCCTGGAAGCCGACAGCGGCTCGCTCGCCTTTGCCGCCACCGGCCTGGTTCTCTCCGGCAGGCAGGTCACCCTCATTTCGAACAATGACATGACTCTGAACAGTCTCACCGTGCGGGCCTCGGACAACGCCGACATCGAGGTCACCGGCGCGGGCGGGAACCTCACCCTGACCGGTGGCACCACGATCTGCGCCGGCTGGGACGGCGCCGCATGCGCCTCCGCCGCAGCCTCCGGCGACCCGACGCGCGAGATCTACCTGGCCGCCGATGACATCACCATCGACAACGGCGTATCCCTGGAGGCCGCGGACGGCCGCGTCTCCTTCAGTCCCACCACCGACACCCGCGACATCTACATCACCGCGAACAGCGGCATCACCGGCGCGCTGGTGCTGAGCCCGGCGGAACTGAACGCCGTCAGCGGAAGCACCCAGGAAACCTTCGTGGGCAGCTGGTATCTCGGCGGTTCCCCCTCTTCCGGAACACTCTATGTGGGCGTGGCCGGCGATACGGTCTCCATGCTGAACAGCAGCGCAACCAGCTTCGCCACCCTGAGCCTGCACCACTATCAACTGACCTTCGCCAATGATTTCGATCTTGGTGACAACAGCCTGCGGATGAGGGTCAACGCCGACCGCCTGACCCTGAACGGCAGCGGCAAGACCCTGCTGGCGAAGACGATCACCCTGGAATCCCCGGACAACCTCACCCTCAACGGTCTCAAGCTGCTTGCCGCCGATGAGGTCCAGGTACGCACGGATGCAGGCAATACCCTGACCCTGCAAGGTGACACCACGATCTGCGCCGGCTGGGGCGGAAGCGCCTGCGACGCCGCGTCAGGCACGGTGGACCGCTTCGTGGAACTGACCGCCGACGACATCGACATCCAGACCAACGCCGGCGACAACGTGCTCATCGAGGCATCGGCCGGAGAGGTCCGGTTCAGCACCACCACCCAGAACCGGGATGTCTATATCACCAACAACAGCACCGGCCTGAGCAACGCCCTGATCCTGAGCGCCGCCGAACTCGCCCGGGTGGGCGCCAACACCACGGAACTGGGCGTCGGTGGCGCCGGGGACGCGAACGGCAACCCGCCCACCTCCGGCACCCTTTACGTGGGACGGAGCGGCGAAACCGGCACGCTGCTGGATTCCAACAGCATGCGCGCCAGCCGCCTGACCGGCAGCCATTACGCCGTGCAGATCAACGGCCGGCTGGACTTCTCCGGCGCCGGCGACGGCCAGAACGCCGATGTCGGCTTCAAGGCGGACGGCAGCGGGCAGTACGTCGATATCAACAACGACATCGATACCGGCAGCGGCACCACCTACATCGCCGGCGCCCGCTTCGCCTCCGGCGGTACGGTCAACCTGAACAGCACCTTCAAGGCCGGCGACGCCCTGATCGAAAACGGCAGCACCGTGAATTTCAACGGCAGCACGGAGATCGCCACCATCAGCAACCCCTGGCCGGACAACAACAGCGACGACGACGGTCCCTACGGCAACGGTGACCTGACCTTCCAGGGCGGCTCCAGCATGCAGGGCAGCGGCACTGTGGTGGTCAAGGGCAAGCTGACCCTGGCCGGCACCACCGATCTGACCCTGGACCAGACCCTGCAACTGGACGGCACCGGCACCTGGAGCGGCGCGCGCATCGCCAGCAACACCGCTTCCGGCACCCCGGCCGGGCGTTTGATCATCTCCAGCGGTGCCACCTTCGACATCGAGTCCGATGAACAGATCGATGCCGAGGTCGATGTGGAAGGCACCCTGACCAAGCAGAACAGCACGGGCACCACCACGTTCAGTCACGTGCTGGACAACCAGGGCGGCACCATCCACGTCGACAGCGGCACCCTGCGGGTGGACGCCGGCATCAGCCAGACCGACGGCACCCTCCAGATCGATTCCGGCACCCAGGTCCAGGGCAACGTCACCCTCGATGGCGGCATCCTCAAGGGCAACGGCACCATCACCGGCGATCTGACCAACAACGGCGGCAGCGTGGAACCCGGCGCATCCCCCGGCACCCTCACCGTGGACGGCGATTTCACCCAGGGATCCGGCGGCACCCTGGTGGCCGAGCTGGGTGGTACCGGCGTCAACGACTATGACGTCCTCAAGGTGGGTGGCACGGCCAACCTGGGAGGCACGCTCAAGGTCGTCAGCTACAACGACTTCAGCCCCGGCGATGGCAGCAGCTTCACCGTGGTGGACGCCGGCGGCTATTCCGGTTCCTTCGCCTCGGTCACTCATTCCCTGGGCGACGGCTATAGCACCAGCTTCAGTGGTGGCAAGGCCAATATTTCCTACTCCGATCCCAATGCCGCCAGCAGCAGCACGGAGACACAAGCCGCGCAGGACACGGCCACCACCGAGGTACTGACCATCACCAGCCAGGCCGAACAGACCGTCACCACCACGACGACGGACACCGGCAGCACCCAGGACAGCGGTACCGGGGCGGCCGACACCGGCGGAGACGATGCCGCTCTCGGTGACATCGAACCGTCCACCGACGCCACCGCCGATGATGAATCCGGTAGCGACCCCGTTCAGGACGATGGCAACTCGGACAACGGCATGGAAATCGGCGACGATGACAGCGCGGCAGACGGCGAATCGGGCAGCGAAGACACGGGGTCGGGCGCCACGGACGATGACAATGGTGACGGGGAGGCCGGCACCGACACCGGCGAGGACAACACCAGCGCGAGTGACGAGGAAGCCACGGGAGACGACGCCAGCGAGAGTTCAGACCAGGATTCCGACAGCGGCGACGACGGACAGTCGGCCGGGAAAGACTCCGGCGATGACACGGAGGGCACGGACGAGGCCGACAGCAGCGACTCCCAGGAGGAGGAGGCCTACGACGACGATGAAGAGGAGGAAGAGGACAGCGGAGAGGCCGACACCGGCGAGGGCGGCGACCAGGAAGAGGACAACGAGGATGACAAGCGTGAAATCAAGGTCTGCAAGTAACGCGGCCCGCGCCCCGGCACGCCTCCTGCCGATGCTGCTGACCTGGCTGATGCTGGCCGTGGTGATGGGCCTGCCGCCGCGCGGCGCCCTGGCCCAGCCTCATTCCCCCGAAGCGCCGCGGGCAGGACAAGTGCTGCTGGTCAAGGGCATCGCCACCGCCCAGCGCGAAGGCACGCCGGCCCGTTTCCTCGGCAAGGGCGCCAAGCTGTACCAGGGCGATACCGTCACCACCAGTTCCAAGGGGTTCGTTATCCTCAAACTGATCGACGAAAGCGTCATCACCCTGCGCCCCGGAACCGTCTTCAAGCTGGAGACGGTGAACTACCGGCCGGAAAAGAAGGAATCGAGCAACGCCTTCCTGCGCCTGCTCAAGGGGGGCATGCGCGCCATCACCGGCTTCATCAGCAAACTCAACCCCAAGCGGGGGGTCAGGATTCAGACCCCGGTGGCCACCATCGGCATCCGCGGCACCGATTTCGACGCCCGCCTCTGTACCGGCGACTGCGCCGAAGAGGCCAAGCATCTCAAGAAACGCAAGATCAAGACCCGCAAGGTGGCGGCCCGCGTGGCCTTCCTGCGCAACGAGGTGACGGCGCAGGGACACGACGGCAAGCTGCGCAAGCTGCAACCGGGCGCCCCCATCTATGCCGGCGACCGCATCCAGACCAAGGGGGACGCCTATGCCGTGCTGGCCTTCCGCGACCGCAGCCGCATCACCCTGCGCGAGGCCACCCGGATGCTGCTGGCCGAATACCGCTACAGCCGCAAGGCGGAAAAGAGCCGCATGGAAGTACTGCTTGCCGAAGGCGGTCTGCGCGTGCTGGCAGGGAAGATCGGCGAGCAGAATCCGGCCGCCGTGAAGTTCCACACCCCCCTGGGAACGGTCGGCATCGACAAGGCCAGGACCGGCTTCGATCTGCTCTGCCGGGGCGCCTGCGCCGAGGAAGGCCGCAAGGCCGGCGCCAGCCTGCCGCTGTGGCTCCGCCCCCTGTTCGCCATGATCCCCCCGGCCCATGCCCAGGCGGCCCCCACCGGCGGGCTGTTCGCCTATTCCTGGCAAGGTACAATACGCATGCAGTTGCCCTCGGGCACCCTGGAGATCAGCGAAAACAAGACCCTGTTCGTGCCGCCGGGCGGGCGGCCGGTGGAGCTGCCGAAGATCCCCGTTTTCATCCAGCAGGACGCCAGCCCGCGCCCGGACGGGGTCAAGGTGGACCACCGGGCCATGTTCGGCCGGGTCAAGACCAATGAAAGCAAGACCGGGCTTTTTGTTACAGTGCGCGATGGCCACGTCACCCTGCAGACCGGGCTGCGCTCGGTTGACCTGGGTGGTGGCGAATCGGGCTTCGCCGATCCGAACACCAAACAAACCATACGTCTGAGCCGCACACCGACCTTTATCGCCCAGGACCCGATACCGCATCCCAGCCAGTATGATCCTGAAACCGGAAAAATCGTCGATCAGATCAAGGAGGACCTGGGTCCGTCCGGCAAGAAGGATATGGAATGTGAGATCCGGTAAGCGAGCGACCATCGGCCTCCTGCTGGCAGCCGTCCTGCTGACCGCCCCGTTTCCGTCCGTACAGGCCCAATCCGCCGGCTCCGAAATCCGCTTCCAGGTGAAGGCCTTCCAGGTGGAGGGAGACAATCCGTTGAGCGAGGAACAGACCCAGGCCATCCTCGGCAACTACCTGGGCGAGCACGTGGGCATCGAGGGCCTGCAGGCCGCCGCCGACGACCTGGAGGCGGCCCTCCAGAAACAGGGGCACAACTTCCTGCGCGTGGTGCTCCCCCCGCAGAAGATCGCCGGCGGCGTGATCCGGTTGCAGGTGATCGCCTTCCGGCTGGGCAAGGTGACCGTAAAAGGGAACCGTTTCTTCTCCGAGGCCAACATTCTCCGCAGCCTGCCTTCGCTCGTCCCCGGAGAAATGCCCGACACCTACGCCCTGGGCCGGGATCTGGAATTCGCCAACACGCATGGCTCCAAGCAGGTGAAGATGTTCCTGCGGGAGAGCGAGGAATCGGACGATATCGACGCGCGCCTGGAGGTCCAGGACGTGGACCCCTTGCAGGTCTACCTGACTGCCAGCAACACCGGCTCCAAATCCACTGGCTGGTGGCGCACTTCATTCGGCCTCCAGCACAGCAACCTGTGGGACCGGGATCATTCCCTCTCGTTCAGCTTCACCACCTCCCCGGACCACGTTGCAGAGGTGAAACAATACGGTGCCTATTACCGTGTTCCCCTGTACGGCCGGCACGTAACCCTGACCGGCTATGCCACCTATTCCGATGTCGACTCCGGCACCATCGCGGAAACCTTCGAGGTCAGCGGCCGGGGCCGCTTCCGCGGCCTCGCCATGGACTGGACCCTGCCCCGCCAGGGAAACCTGCGCCATAACCTGACCCTGAGCGTGGACGACAAGTTCTTCGACAACGACGTGGCCTTTCTCGGCCAGCCCATCGGCGTCGATATCCGCAGCCGCCCCATCTCCCTGAAATACGCCCTTTCCTACGACCGCCCGGAATACACGCTGGCCCTGGGGGTCACCTACGCCCGTAATCTCCGCCACGGCGAGGAGAACGACGATACCGCCTACGCCGCCTCGCGGACCGGCGCCACCAGCGACTGGGAAGTATGGCGCTACGACGGCAGCCTCGACTACCGGCCGCAGAGTGGCTGGCTGGCACGGGCCAGTTTCAGCGGCCAGGCCACGGCCGAGCCCCTGATCGCCGGCGAACAGTTCGGCCTGGGCGGCGCCACCAATGTACGCGGTTTCGAGGAACGGGAAATCGCCGGCGACCAGGGGCTGCGCACCAGCCTGGAGCTGTGGACTCCGAACATCACCCCCAATCTGCGCCTGTTGACCTTCTTCGATGCCGGTCGTTACAGTCGGCGCAACGTGCAGACCGGGGAAATTCCGGCCGACACCATCGCCAGCCTGGGGGCGGGCCTGCGCTGGACCTGGAACAACCGCCTCAACCTGAGCCTGGACTTCGCCCGTGTTCTGCAAGGCGCGCAGGACACCCGGGAGGGCGACAACAAACTACACGCCAACCTGTTCTGGAACTTCCAATGAACCACCATCGCCCCCCGCTCCGGGGAGGCGAATCAAGAGGATGCGGCGCCGATGAAAAAGCGATTCTGGCAAACCGACGGTTTTTTCGCCGCCGTCGTCGTGGCCATCGTGCTGGCCCTGTCGCCCACCACTTTCATGCAGAGCCTGGAGCGGGCCGCCTATGACCTTGGGGTCCGCCTGACCGAGCGCACGCCTCACCCGGATATCGCGGTGGTGGCCATCGATGACGAGAGCATCGCCAACATCGGCCGTTGGCCCTGGCCGCGCGATATCCATGCCCACCTGATCGATCTGCTCAACGAAGCGGGCGCCAAGACCATTGCTTACACGGTCTTTTTCACGGAAGAGCAGGTCGATCCCGGCCTCGCCATCATCCGTGGACTGAACAGCTGGCTGGAAGCCAGCAACCTGGGCAGTCTGCCGGACGTGGTCCCCTTTCTGGTCGAGGGGATACGGCAATCGGACGCCCGGCAGGTCGAAGAGGTCCATCAGCTCCTGACCCTGGCCAGCCAGTCCTGGGCCCCGGAGGTGCGGGAGCTGGCCCAGACGCTCCAGCAGGCGCAACAGGAACTGGACACGGACAGCAAGCTGGCCCGGTCCCTGCACGCCTCGGGCCGCGTGCTGCTGGGACAACCGCTGCTGCTTGGAGAGCCCCTGGGCCGCCCGGACTCCCCGTTGCCGGACTACGTGGTGAAAAGCAGCCTGCCTCTGCTCGGCCCCGGTGACACCTCCCCCTTCATCACCGCCGGAGATGTCGCGACCCTCATGCTTCCGCAGGCCTACCAGGCCTTCGTTCCCATCCCCCCGGTGGGCAGGGAGGCGCTGGCCATCGGCCATGTCAATACCATCCAGGATGTGGATGGCGCCGTCCGTTCCGAACCCCTGGCCATTCAGTTGTATGACCATTACATCCCCTCCCTCTCTCTCCTGACGGCAGCCTCCTTTCTGAACCTGGGCAGGGAGGATATCCAACTGCAACCCGGGGTCGGCGTTCGCCTGGGCCGCCTGCAGATCCGCACAGACCCCTGGTTGCAGATGCACACCTTTTTCTACGCGGACCGGGACGGCAAACCCGCCTTCCCCGTCGATTCCTTTTTCGATGTGATCAACGGCAAGGTGCCGGCGGACAAGTTCCGTGGCAAGATCGTTCTGGTCGGTTCCAGCGCCACAGGCGTGGGCAGCCCCCAGGTCACACCGATCTCCCCCTCCATGCCCCCCGTGGTGACCCTGGCCCATTCCGTCTCCAGTATCCTCAACAGTCATTTCTTCGTCGAACCCGCCTGGGGGGATTACGCACGCCTGGGCGTCTTCGCCCTGGTGGCCCTCTACCTGGTCCTGCTGATGCCGCGCCTGCGCGCCGGTCCCGCCGCGCTGGTCACCGTCCTGCTCCTGTTGGGCATGGCCGGCACGCACCTGTACCTGATGATGGAGCAGACCACCTGGCTGCAACTGGCCGCCCCGGCGGCCATGCTGTTCATCGGTCACGTCCTGATCACCACCAAGCGTTTCCTGGTCACCGAGGAGGGCAAGCTCAAGACCGAGGCCGAATCGGCGGAGACCAACCGCATGCTGGGGCTGCAGTTCCAGGGCCAGGGACAACTGGACATGGCCTTCGAGAAATTCCGCCGTTGTCCGCTGGACGACGGGCTGATGGACGTGCTCTACAACCTGGCCCTGGACTACGAGCGCAAGCGCCACTTCGCCAAGGCCCGTGCCGTCTACGAGCACATGGCCACCTACGACAAGAACTACAAGGACATCAAGGACCGCATGGGCCGCATGCGCAACATGGAGGAGACCGTCGTCCTGGGCGGCGGCGGGCAGAAGACCGCCGCCGGCACCCTGATCATGGGCGGTGGCGGCGTGGAGAAACCCAAGCTGGGCCGCTACGACGTGGAACGTGAACTGGGCAAGGGCGCCATGGGCGTGGTGTACCTGGGCCGCGATCCCAAGATCAGCCGCGAGGTGGCCATCAAGACCATGGCCCTGTCCGACGAGTTCGAAGGCCCCGAGCTGGAAGAGGCGCGCGCCCGCTTCTTCCGGGAAGCGGAGAGCGCCGGGCGGCTGAACCATCCCAACATCGTCACCATCTACGATGCCGGCGAGGAACAGGATCTGGCCTACATCGCCATGGAACTGCTGCATGGCCGGGAGCTGTCGCTCTATACACAGAAGGACCACCTGCTCCCCGTGGACAAAGTGCTGGATATCTGTGCCTCGGCCGCCGATGCCCTGGACTACGCCCATGCCGCCCACGTGGTGCATCGGGACATCAAGCCGGCCAACATCATGTATGACGAGGGCACCGGACAGATCAAGATCACTGACTTCGGCATCGCCCGCGTCACCGATTCGAGCAAGACCAAGACCGGCATGGTGCTGGGCACCCCCTCCTACATGTCCCCCGAGCAGTTGTCCGGGCAGAAGGTGGACGGCCGCTCCGACCTGTTCTCCCTGGGTGTCATGGCCTACCAGCTGCTGACGGGAGACCTGCCCTTCCAGGGCGATTCCATGGCCACCCTCATGTATCGCATCGCCAACGAACAACCCGCGGACATCCAGCAACTGCGGCCCGATCTGCCCCCCTGCGTCTCCCACATCATCCACAAGGCCCTGGAGAAGGACCGGGAACGCCGTTACCAGCGGGGCGCGGAAATGGCGGCCGACCTGCGCGACTGCCGGGCGCGGCTGAACACCGCCACCGGAACCGTCGTCACCCCGTGAATCCGGCCGTTCCCCGACGACCACCGGGAGGGTGGATATGCGACAAGACCTGCACCGCCATCTGACCATCGCCGGTCTCACGGACCGGGGAGCGGTGCGTGACAACAACGAAGACTACATCGATTGGGACGAGAAACTGGGCCTGCTGGTGCTGGCCGATGGCATGGGCGGAGCCAAGGCCGGTGAAGTCGCCAGCCAATTGGCGGTGCGTACCATCATGGAACAGGTGCGGCGGGAATCGGCCGCCAGCAAGGAGGGGCTGCACGAAACGGCGGACGGACAGGAATACACCCGCGCCTCCCACATCCTGATGGAGGCCCTGCGCGCGGCCCACCAGACGGTGACCCAGGTCGCCGACAGCCAGCCCCAGTACCAGGGGATGGGCACCACGGTGGTGGCCTGTCTCTGTTACGACAACCGCGTCTCCATCGCCCACGTGGGCGACTCCCGCCTCTACCTGTTCCGCCAACACCAGCTCCGGCAGGTCACGGAGGACCACACCCTGATACAGGAACTGGTGCGGCGCGGTTTCTACCGCCCGCAGGAGGCCCAGAAATCGGTCAACCGCAACATGCTGACGCAGGCGGTGGGCGTATCCGAATCGCTCCAGGTGTCCATCCAGGAGGAAACCCTGCTGGTGGACGACCTGCTCCTGCTCTGTTCCGACGGCCTGACCGACATGCTGGACGACCGTGACATCTCCCGCCTGCTGCAAAAGATCCGGGAACCGGCCGAGGCCGCCAGTCAATTGGTGGAATTGGCAAACCAGGCCGGGGGAAAGGATAATATTTCTGTTTTGTTGATGCGTATCGACTCCCCGTTCCCGGCTGGACCCCGGCATTGGGGGAAAAGAATTCTCGACTGGTTTTTTTCGTAATCGCCCTTCACACTTGGATTGATCAGAGGTTGGCCCCATGCCCAAGCTCGTACTGTTGAAAAACATGCAACCACAGGAGGAACACCCCCTGGAGGAACAGGAAACGGTGATCGGGCGTGGCACGGACTGCGCCATCCGTTTGCAGGACGAGTCGGTGAGCCGCCGTCACCTGCGCGTGCTGACCATCATGGGGGAAACCTTCATCGAGGACCTGGGCAGCACCAACGGCACCTTCATCAACGGCGAACGGGTGACCAAGACCCAACTGAACGACGGTGACATCGTGCAACTGGGCCGGGTGCACCTGCGTTATCACGCCGACCGCCCGGCCTCCTCCCTGATGGACACCCAACAGGACTTCTCCGAGACCCAGATCATCGACCCGGCCGCCCTCGGCGCGCTGGCCCCCCAGGCGAAGAGCCAGCCCTTCGACGGCACCCGCACCGGCATGATGCCCGCCGCCCCCCAGCAGCAGCCGGCCGCGGACACCCCTCCCCC
>CAYPEH010000034.1:0-22063 GCA_964409585.1 uncultured Chromatiales bacterium
AGGTGCGCGAGATCGCTCTTGAAGGGCTGGAGAAACTGAGAGCCTGCCGGACTTAGGCTGAATCGGCTGCAAAAGCGGGACAGCGGTCTAATTTTCCCCTCGCTGCCCCACTTTTTCACTTCGATCCCCCTAAGTCCGACAGGCTCCTGACCGGAAAAAGGGGGGGAGAGACCCGGGTCCAGGCCGGCCCGCTCAATCGGCCGGTGTCTGTTCACCGGCCGAATGCATGCCCTTGAGCAACAGGTACTGGGCCTGATCGATCTGCTCCTTGCTCATGCTCTTGCTCAGTTCGGCCAGTGCCCGCTTGGCTGGGGCATTGCCATTGAGGATGGCGAGGGAGAACCAATGGTAGGCCGCTATGAGATTGTCCGGGTTGGACTTGTCCTTGGCCAGCAGGCGCCCAAGCGCCATTTGCGCGGCATCGAACCCCTGCTCGGCGGCGCGCCGGTACCATTCCCACATGCGTTCGGGGTCCTTCTCGTAACCATGGGTGCCAAAGCGGTACATGGTGCCGATGATGTACTGGTCACGGGCCGAACCGTTTTCGGCCGCCTTCCGATGCCAGCGGGCCGCTTCCAGGTCGTCCTGAGCCACCCCGTAACCGGTGGAATAGAGGTAGGCGAGGGCGGACTGGGCAGAGACCAGCCCCTGTTCCGCCGCCTTGGTGAGCCAGGCGGCCGCCTCGCTGTAATCGGGCTTACCGGTGATCTCGCCATCGCCATGGAGCATTCCCAGGCGGAACTGGGCCTCGGCATCACCACGCTCGGCGGCCTCCCGGATCTGCTCCAGTTGGTCGTCTGCCAGTCGATGGGAAGGCTCAGCCATATAACGCGCCACCTCGGGAATACCACAATATCCGGATGCCGGAAGCCGGATGCCGGTCGGCGAATCCGGGGCGGGCAAGTCTAGCAGAACCCGGCGGGCCCACCGCAAGCATTTCCGTCAATTCCCGGGGGATTGGCGGCCACCTCCGGCCGGGGGGAAGGGGCGCCGACGCTCCGTCTCATTCGACGTATTTCCGCGCCCAGGCGGCTATCAGCGTGCCCACGTAACGGGAATCGGCCGGATCGCTGAGCAGATGATCCGCCCGATCCAGCGAAATATAGCTCTTGGGGTGACGCGCGGCCTGGAAGATACGCGCCGCATCCTCCACCGGCACCGTACGGTCCATGGGCGAATGGAATACCGCCAGGGCACACCCCAGGTCACGGATCACATCCTGCATGGGATGGGCCTCCAGGTCCTCGATGAACTGGCGTCGAATAAGGAAACGCTGGCCACCAATCTCCACCTCGGCTTCCCCCTGTTGGAGGATACGCTCGCGCAGTTCGCCGAAATGATGGGTGACGTGGATAGGCTCAAAGGGTGCGGCGATCACCGCCACCGCCCGCACCGAGGGGATATCCCGCGCCGCCCGCAACACGGCGGTGCCTCCCAGGGAATGCCCGATGAGGATTTCCGGTGCCTGGTAATGCTCCGCCAGGAACCTTGCCGCCGCTTTCAGGTCGGCCACATTGGAGGTGAAATTGGTGGCGGCGAACTCCCCCTCGCTCTCGCCGATACCGGCGAAATCGAAACGCAGCACCGCCACACCCTCGCCGGCCATGGCCTGACTGACATGCACCGCCGCCTTGATGTTCTTGGAGCAGGTAAAACAATGGGCGAACAGCGCATAGGCACGGGGTGATTCCGGGGTATCCAGGTACCCGGCCAGGCGATGACCGTCATGCCCGGCAAAATAGAGTTTTTCCGATTTCATTCTCCCATCCTAGCAACCCGGGCAGATTCGCTGCAGACTGTGTCATTTGACCCGGTCGGGTGTGTTATTTGCCACAGCCACGACAATAACTGAACATGCAAGTCATTGTTCCGCATAGATTCACCCTTTGGCATGCGAATTGCCCCAATTGATTGAATTCATTTTTGGACCGCTCCATGCGCAACCTTTACCGCAGTCTGATCGCCGTGCTCGCCTTTGCCCTTGCCATCGGTGCCGGCTATTGGTTCGGCAGGGGTCCCACGGAACAGCAGACGGCATCCACGGGGCCGGTGGCGCCCACCTTCGAGCTGGTGGACCACAACAACCGCCCCCTGACCCAGGAGCACCTGAAGGGCAAGTGGAGCTTTCTCTTCTTCGGCTACACCTACTGCCCGGATATCTGCCCCATGGCCCTGGGGGTCCTGAGCCTGGCGCACAAGCAGATCATGAACGAACCCGGCCTCGATGAAGACCTGCAATTCATCTTCATCTCGGTGGACCCGGAACGTGACACGCCGGAGCGGCTGAAACAGTTCGTCGGTTATTTCGACGACTCCTTCATCGGCGCCACCGGCAGCCGGCAACAAATCGATGCGCTCACCGGCCCGCTACAGGTCGCCTACAGAAAGGTGGCCGGGCAAACCCCGGAAGACTATGTCATCGACCACTCCGCCCAGACCTTCCTGGTGGGGCCGGACGGTCGGCTGCGGTACAGCATGATCCCCCACGACCCGGCCAGCGTGGTCGCCAAATACAAACAGATTCGTTCCAACGGAGGTTGATATGAACACATTCCGATCCGCACTGCTGGCATTGCTGCTGGCCCCCTTAGGTTCCGTCCTGGCCGCTGGCCACCTGATGGTCGAGGATCCGTGGGTGCGCGAGGGGCCGCCCACCGCCCCCGCCCTGGGCGCTTTCATGGTGCTGATGAACCACTCCGACCAGGCGATGGACCTGGTCGGCGCCTCCAGCGATGTCTGTGACCGGGTCGAGATCCACCGCACGGTGATGGACGGCAAGATGGCGCGCATGATCAAGCAGGACAAGATCACCATCCCGGCCAACGGCAAGGCCGTGCTCAAACCCGGCGACTACCACATCATGCTGATCCGGCCGCACAAGGCCTACAAGGCCGGCGAGAAGATCGACATCACCCTGATCATGGCCGACGGCAGCAAGATCCCGGTCAGCGCGGAAGTACGCAAGGCCATGGGCGGCATGATGATGCACAACCACGGCATGCACCAGCACTGATCCTGATCCATATGCCCTGCCCCGGACAATCCGGGGCAAAGCCCTGCCCTTTACTTCTTGCAGACTTGGCCGTCACTCCGGTGACGGCTTTTTCTTGCCTGCTCCCGGGCCGTGCCCTCTTGACCGGAGCCATTGGCGTACCGTTGCGGTCGGACAGGCATCCTCCCCCACTGGCCTGAATAGTGAATAGATTGATTTTTATTCACTCCCTGGCTACGCTACGTCCCATGACCCCGCAAACCCCGGAAGAATCCACGACCATCCGCGACCGTATCCTCGAATCCGCCGAGGAGCGCTTCCGCCAATACGGGTACCGCAAGACATCCATGGCCGAGATTGCCGGCGACCTGCATATGTCGGCGGCCAATCTCTACCGCTATTTCCAGAACAAGGAGGACATCGCCGCCGGCTGCGCGGTGCGTTGCTTCTCACGCCGGGACGAGTTGCTGCGCGAGGTGTTGCACCGCCCCGGAATCAGCGCCGTGGAGCGTTTGCGCGAGTTTGTTCTCACGATCCTGCGATACACCTACGACGAGACCCACAACAACCCGAATATCAATGAGTTGGTGAATGTCGTCGTCGGCCGCAGACAGGATGTGGTGCATCAGAAGATCGGCGCCACTCAGTCCATGCTGGCGGAGATCCTGGCGGAGGGTAACCGCAGTGGCGAGTTCCGCGTTGCGGACATCGTTCGCACCGCCGAGACCCTCTATGCCGCGCTGGTCCTGTTCAGCACCCCCCTGTTCATGCAGTTCTACCCCCTGGAGGAGCTGGAACGCATGGCGAGACAGGTGGTCGATCTGCTGATCTCCGGCCTGGCCGTTCACTGAAGCGCTGTACCGGCAAGGCGGGCGGCATGCAATACCTCAGTAAATTATTTATCCATTATTCACCCTTCACCCCCGCACAAGGACTCAGGCCATGACCCGATTCGAATCCTGGTTCGCCGAATGGGTGATCCGCCGGCGCTGGTGGATCCTGCTGTTCGCCCCACTGATCGTGGCCCTGGCCGCCAGCGGTGGACGCCTCCTCCAGTTCAGCACCGACTACCGGGTGTTCTTCAGCGAGGAGAACCCGCAGTTACAGGCCTTCGAGAACCTGGAGGCCACCTACACGAAGGATGACAATGTCCTGTTCCTGCTGGCGCCGAAGGATGGCGAGGTGTTCACCCGCGAGACCCTGGCGGTGGTGGAGGAACTCACCGATCGGGCCTGGCAGATCCCGTATTCCATCCGCGTCGATTCCATCACCAATTTCCAGCACACCTGGTCCGAGGGCGACGACCTGATGGTAGAGGACCTGGTCACCGACGCCGCCTCCCTGAGCGATGCCGATCTGCAACGCATCCGCACCATTGCGCTGAACGAGCCCCTGCTGGTGGACCGCCTGATCCCCAGGAGCGGTCGGGTGACGGCGGTCAATGTCACCATCCAGTTGCCGGACGCGGAAAAGAATATCGCCGTGCCCAAGGTGGCCGATTACGCCAATGAACTGCGCAAGGAGATCCTGGCCGCCCATCCGCAGATAGAGATCTATCTGAGCGGCATGGTGATCATGAACAACGCCTTCCCCACCGCTTCGAAGAACGACATGAAGTCGTTGATACCGCTCAGTTTCGCCCTCATGCTGATCCTGCTGGGCCTGCTGCTGCGCGGCTTCTCCGGCACTTTCGCCACCATGCTGGTAATCTTCATGTCCATCCTCACCGGCATGGGGCTGGGTGGTTATCTGGGCTTTCCGCTGACGCCCCCCTCCTCCATCGCACCCACGGTCATCCTCACCGTCGCCATCGCCAATTCCGTGCATGTGCTGGTGAGCTTTCTGCACGAGTTGCGTGAGGGAAGGGACAAGCTGGCCGCCCTCAAGGAAAGCCTGCGCATCAATCTGCAACCGGTGACGCTCACCAGCCTCACCACCGCCATCGGCTTCCTCAGCATGAACTTCTCCGAGGCGCCGCCGTTCCGTCACCTGGGCAACTTCGTCGCCATAGGCGTGGCCATGTCCTTTTTCCTCTCCATGACCTTCCTGCCGGCATTGATGACCCTGCTGCCCGTGCGTGCCCCCAGGGGCGGGGCGGCCAACGACCGGCCCATGACGCGCATGGGCGAATTCGTGGTGAACCACCGGCGCGGCCTGTTCTGGGGCATGCTGGCATTGATCCTGTTCACCATCAGCTTCTTGCCGCGCAACGAACTCAACGACGTGTTCGTGCACTATTTCGACGAAAGCATCGAATTCCGCCGCCATGCCGACGTGGTGGACAGTTATCTGGGCGGCCTCTACCGGGTGGATTTCTCCCTCGACAGCGGCGAGGCGGGGGGCATCAGCGACCCGGATTACCTGCGCAAGGTGGACCGGTTCGCCCAGTGGCTGCGGCAACAGCCGGAGACGGTCAACGTCATGACCCTGACCGACACGATGAAGCGTCTCAACCGCAACATGCATGGTGACGATCCGGCCTGGTACAAGCTGCCCGAGGAACGCGACCTGGCCGCCCAGTACCTGCTGCTGTACGAGATGTCACTGCCCTATGGTCTGGACCTGAACAATCAGATCAACGTGGACAAATCGTCCACCCGCGTCAGCATCACCTGCCACATCCTGTCCACCAAGGAGGTGCTGGCCTTCGAACAGCGCGCCCGCGACTGGCTGCGCCGCAACGCCCCGGAACTGCATACCGTGGGCAGCAGCCCGACCATCATGTTCGCCCACATCGGCGAACGGAACATCCGCAGCATGCTCGGTGGCACCACCGTGGCCCTGATCCTCATTTCCGCGATCCTGGTGGCCGCCCTGCGCTCGATCAAGATCGGCCTCATCAGCATGATTCCCAACCTGGTTCCGGCCGCCATGGGCTTTGGCCTGTGGGGCCTGCTGGTGGGCCAGGTCGGACTCGCCCTGTCCATCGTCACCGGCATGACCCTGGGCATCATCGTCGATGATACGGTGCATTTTCTCAGCAAATACCTGCGCGCCCGACGCGAACAGGGGCTGAGTTCACCCGATGCGGTACGCTATGCCTTCGCCAGCGTAGGCACCGCCCTGTGGATCACCTCGGCGGTCCTGGTGGTCGGCTTCCTGGTGCTGGCCACCTCGGCCTTCGCCCTCAATGCGGGCATGGGGCTGCTCACCGCCATCGTCATCGCCCTGGCCCTGCTGGCGGATTTCTTCTTCCTGCCCACCCTGCTGATGAAAATCGACACCAACCGATAAAAGGATACGAAACATGCCCGGAAAGACTTCACAACTGCTGGCCGCCCTGCTGATCGGCAGCCTGAGTGTTCCCCTTCACGCCGAA
The DNA here is from genome assembly GCA_964409585.1 of uncultured Chromatiales bacterium. GTDB lineage: Bacteria > Pseudomonadota > Gammaproteobacteria > JACKNK01 > CAYPEH01 > CAYPEH01. Next base: position 6,312 of record CAYPEH010000034.1, read on the forward strand.
ACCGCCGAGGAGAAGGGCCTGGCCATCGCCCGGCAGGTGGAGGAACGCGACAGCGGCTGGGGCGACATGACCGCCAACATGCAGATGATCCTGCGCAACAAGCGCGGCGACGAGAGCCGCCGCGAGATCCGCATCCGCAACCTGGAGGTGAAAAACGACGGCGACAAGAGCATGACCGTGTTCGACTCGCCCCGCGACGTGAAGGGCACCGCCTTCCTCAGCTACACCCATGCCACCCGTCCGGATGAACAATGGCTCTATCTGCCGGCCCTGAAGCGAGTCAAGCGCATCGCCTCCAAGAACAAATCCGGCCCCTTCATGGGCAGCGAATTCGCCTACGAGGACCTGACCTCCCAGGAAGTGGAACGCTACACCTACAAATGGCTGCGTGACGAGGACCTGAACGGCCGCCCGACCCACGTGCTGGAACGCTACCCGGCCTACAAATACTCCGGCTACACCCGCATGATCACCTGGATCGACCGGGAATACTGGCAGCCGCTGCGGGTGGAGTACTACGATCGCAAGAACGCCCGGCTCAAGACCCTGGACTATTTCGACTACAAGCAATACCTGGGCAAGTACTGGCGGCCGACACGGATGGAGATGGTCAATCACCAGACCGGCAAGAGCACCATCCTGATCTGGAGCAACCGCCAGTTCGGCACCGGGCTGACGGACCGTGACTTCGACAAGAACACTCTGAAACGGGCCCGCTGACGATGATCCACCGCCAGGGCAAAAAACGCCCCACCGCATCACCGCGCCTGCGCGGCGCATCGCTCGCCCTGATCGCCTCGCTCCTGCTGCCGGCCACCACACCCGCCGGTGAGTGGTCGGGCTACATCGCCCTGGAAGACCGCCTGTTCCAGCACGAAGCGCTGGACGGCCGCCAGCACGGCAATAACCTCTCCCTCGCCTTCCAGCCCGAATACCACCACGAATGGGATCACGGCAGGCAGGGCTTCGCCTTCAGCGGATTCCTGCGCGGAGACCAGCACGACCCGCAACGCAGCCACGGCGACATCCGCGAACTGGCCTGGTTCCAGGCGGCCGACACCTGGGAACTGCACCTGGGCGTGCGCAAGGTGTTCTGGGGCGTGACCGAATCCCGCCACCTGGTGGACATCATCAACCAGACCGACCTGGTGGAAGCCCCCGACGGCGAGGAAAAACTGGGCCAGCCCATGGCCCAACTGATACTGGTGCGCGACTGGGGCAACCTGGAACTGTTCTGGCTGCCGCGTTTCCGTGAGCGCCGCTTCCCCGGAGTCAACGGCCGACTGCGTGGCCAGCCCCCGGTGGACCCGGACCGCACCACCTACGCATCCAGCCACGGCAGGAATCACCAGGACTGGGCCTTGCGCTGGTCCCACTACTTCGGCGACTGGGACATCGGCCTGTCGCACTTCTCCGGCACCAGCCGCGACCCGCTGCTGGTCTCCACCACCAACCCCAGCGGAGATGCCATCTACGCCGCCCACTACGACACCATCGACCAGACCTCCCTGGACCTCCAGGCCACCAAGGGCGACTGGCTATGGAAACTGGAAGCGGCCTACCGCAACGGCCAGGCCGGCGGCGGATACAGCGCGGCGGTGGGTGGATTCGAATACACTCTGGTGGGCGTGGCGGACACCGCCATGGACCTGGGCCTGCTGGCCGAATACCTCTGGGATGACCGCGGCAGCCAGGCCGGGCACGCCCTGGAGGACGACATCATGCTCGGCCTGCGCCTGACCATGAACGACGCCGAATCCAGCGAAGCGCTGATCGGCATCATTCAGGACCTCGACAGCAGCGCCCACAGCTTCAGCCTGGAAGCCAGCCGGCGCCTGGGAGACAGTTGGAAACTGAGCCTGGAAGGCCGGATCTACTCCAACCTGGGACCGGCCGATCCGCTCACCGGCATGCGCAACGACGATTACCTGCAAATGGAACTGGCCTGGTATTTCTAGGAGCCTGTCGGACTTGGGGGGATCGAAGCGAAAAAGTGGGACAGCGAGAGTGCGCCCCGGATCGCGAGAGTGTATCGCTTGACGGAGACGGGGCGCAGGGCGGCCGAAGGAAAACCTCCCGGGACCGGGGTGCGGCGTCCGCTCCCGCACCCGGCATGTGCACGCCGTGTCGCGGCCGCCATTTCATGATTTTGAGGAGCACTGTTCCCGTTTTGCCTGGGTATGCCCGTTCACCCGCGGCGCGGCCAGGCCTCCAGTGAATAACCGATTCCCAGGACGGTGCGCAGCAATTCCCATTGTGCACCGACCGATACCAGCTTGCGGCGCAAATTGGCCGCCAGGTCCGCCACCTGTTCCAGGGGCACCATCAGGATCAGCGCCAGGGTTCTGAAGTCGATCACTCCCCCACGGGCACGGAGCAGTTGCATCAGCAACCGGTGTTCCGGCTTGCTCAGCCGGACGGCTTCACCGCTCGGGCCCAACAGACGGCGGCAGGTGGCACGGTAGCGCAGCCCGGCGAATTCGACCGCCTCGTTGTCACGGAACGATGGGGGATGTACGGGTGATTGTCTGTCTTTCGTCACTGGCATGGGGAATGGTCCCGGAATCTTTGGTCGGACTCCAGTCCGGGAATACAGGCACATCTGGATCACCAGCAAATCCAGTGCCAGCAGCCTGTCGGACTGGGGGGAAGCGAAGCGAAAATGTGGGAGAGCGAGGCCAGTTTTTCATGATTTTGAGGCGCATAGTGGGGCTACGCAACGAAAAATCAGGGAAAAATGGACCGCTCTCCCGCATTTGCAGCCGTTTCATCCCCAGTCCGACAGGCTGCCAGCTTGCGCTTGGTCGATACCGGGCCAGCGGCGACACCGGCCCGGCACGACCATGCCTGGCGTTACTGCCGGGACGGCGACCAGGCCAGATCCGGCTCCCTGGCCGCCCTGACCTCGTCCAACCGCTTCACCGGCATTCGATGCGGTGCGGCCTTGAGCATTTCCTTTTGCTCCCTGGCTTCGCGGCGGATGTCCACCAGCGCCTGGATGAAGCCGTCCAGTTCTTCCTTGGTCTCGGTCTCGGTCGGCTCGATCAGCAGGCATTCGGGCACGATGAGGGGGAAGTACATGGTCGGGGCATGGAAGCCATAGTCGAGCAGGCGCTTGGCGAAATCCAGCGCGGAAACTTCCAGTTCCCTGGCCTCGTTCTTCAATGTGATGATGAATTCATGCGTGGCCCGCCGATCCGGATAGGCCGCCGTGAAGCCCTCATCCCTGAGCCGGTGCAGCATGTAGTTGGCATTGAGTACAGCGTAATCGGAGACCCGCTGCATGCCTTCGCTGCCCAGCATGCGGGCATAGACGTAGGCCCTCAGCAGCACGCCGGCATTGCCCTGAAAGGCGGACAGACGGCCCATGCTCCGCGGCTGATCCTCTTCCGTCACCCAGCGGTATTCGTCCGCCACCTGCCTGACGTAGGGCACCGGCAGGAAGGGCTCGAGGCGCTCGCTCACACCCACCGCCGCGGCGCCGGGCCCGCCACCTCCATGGGGGGTGGAGAAGGTCTTGTGCAGGTTGAGGTGGATGACATCGAAGCCCATGTCGCCGGGCCTCACCTTGCCGAGGATGGCGTTGAGGTTGGCGCCGTCGTAATAGAGCAGGCCGCCGGCCCCGTGCACGATGCGGGCGATCTCGTCGATCTTGCGCTCGAACACCCCTACGGTGGAGGGGTTGGTCAGCATCAGGCCGGCGGTCTGCGGGCCGATGGCTTCCTTGAGGGCTTCGATGTTCACGTCGCCCTGATCGTCCGTGGGGATCTCCTTGACCGTGTACCCGCACATGGCGGCGGTGGCGGGGTTGGTGCCATGGGCCGCATCCGGCACCAGGATTTCCCTGCGGGCATCGTCGCCATTGGCCTCGTGGTAGGCGCGGATCATGGCCACGCCGGCGAATTCGCCCTGGGCGCCGGCCATGGCGGCCAGGGACATGGCCTTCATGCCGGTCACCTCGGCCAGGATCTCCTGCAAATCGTGGATGCAGGCCATGAAACCCTGCCCCAGGCTGTCGTGGGACAGGGGGTGGCGCGCCAGGAACTCCGGCAACATGGCCAGGGTGTTCGAACCCCTTGGGTTGTACTTCATGGTGCAGGAACCCAGCGGGTAGAAATGGGTGTCGATGGAGAAATTCTTCTGCGACAGCCGCGTGTAGTGGCGCACCGCCTGCATTTCCGACACTTCCGGCAGGAGCGGTGCATGCTCACGCAGGAAACGGCTGGGGATGTCGTCACTGGCCTGTTCCTGCCTGGGAGCCTGGGCGTAGGCACGGCGGCCGCTGTGGGATTGTTCGAATATCAACATAGTCAATAAAGCTCTGAATCAATGCCGGGGGAAGGGGGGTTGGGGGAAGGGGTGTGCCCGCATTCCCGTAGTCATCGATGTTCATCCTTCCCCCAGTAGGCAATCCCCCGGCAGGGGACTCTCTAATCAGGGGCGTAGCGACTGGATCAGAGTTTCCTCAATGGATCAGATAGGCCCTTACCAGGCCGTCGTTCATCATGGGTATCACGGCAATGCCCTGGCTGCGTATATAGGCCAGATCCGCACTGCCCTGCGGCAGGTCCATCAGCAGCCGGGGATCGCCCTTGGCATTGATGCGATAGAGGGCACCGTTCATCCAGTCGGTGACCAGATAGCTGCCGCGGCTGTCCGCCTCGATGCCGTCCAGGTTGCCCACCGGCATGCCGGAACCCAGATCTCCGACATGGCCGTCCGCCAGCGACACGCTCAGCAGGTGACCGGGGATGTCCGTTTCGAAGCCCTTGGTGCGCTGGCCCCAGGAAGCTACCACCAGGCGATCGCCCTGCACATACAGGCCATTGGGCGAGTTCAACTTCGGGTCCTTGATCCAGAGCGCGAATCTGCCGGAGGCAAGCCGGTAGATGGCATCGTCCATCATGTCGGAGACGTAGACGTTGCCGGCCCCGTCGGCGGTCACGTCGTTGAGGAATTTCGCGCCCGGCGCACGGTACCGGGCGATCACCTCGCCACGGCCGATATCGATCTCCACCAGGGCATCGATATCGGAAACGTACAGCCTGTCGCCGACCACGGCCATGCCCTTGGGGGCATTCAGGCCGGTGACCCATTTCTTCTGCAACACCTGCCCGCCGGACGAGAGGCGGGAAAGATACCCCTGGCCGTTCTTCTCGGTGGGGGAACCATTCACATTGGAAACGTAGAGGACACCGCGTGCGGCATCGTGGCAGACCGATTCCGGAGCCTGAAAACCATCCGTCTCCCAGACCAGGCTGGTACCGGCCATGGCGGCGGATGCCGTAGCCGCCAACAGCCACGATACGGCCTGCAGAACCCGTTTCAGCGGCCCGGCCCATGCCCTTGCCGCCTGGATCGTCATCACCATATTTCCGACTCCTCTGTATTTTCCCGCCTTTTCATGATGACGGCCATGCATTCGGTTCCAGCCCGGCGCCAGGAACCACGATCCCCCATGAACAAGGCGGGGTCAAATCTTCGGCCTGATGGGGCATTTGACCGGGTTACGCTTCTCGATGATGCGCCGCAGATGCCCCTCGAAGGCATCGATATCGGCCTCGCTGCGGGTCTCGGTGGCACAGACCATCAGGGTCTCGCCCAGCTCCGGGTACCAGCCCTTGAGGGCCACGCCGCCGACCAGGTTCTGAGCCGCCAGGGCACGCAGGATCTCCTCCACCGGGTGCTTCAACTTCAGCACCGCCTCGTGGAAATAGGGCCCTTCGAAGGCCAGCGACACGCCGGGAATGGCGGTGAGCTTTTCCACCAGGCGGCGGGTGTTGGCATGGCAGGCCTGCGCCACCCGCCGCAGGCCCTCGGCCCCCATCAGGCTCATGTAGATGGTGGCCGCGGTGGTCATCAGCCCCTGGTTGGTGCAGATATTGGAGGTGGCCTTGGAACGGCGAATGTGCTGCTCGCGGGCTTGCAGGGTCAGGACGAAACCTTCCTTCCCCTCGGCATCCACGGTGCGGCCGGCGATACGGCCGGGCATCTGCCGGACATATTTCTGCTTGCAGCAGAGGAAACCGAAATAGGGCCCGCCGGAGGACAGGGGGATACCCAGGGGCTGCCCCTCGCCACAGGCCATGTCGGCACCCTCGGCACCCCATTCGCCGGGGGGCGACAGCAGGGCCATGGCCATGGGATTGACCACGCCGATCACCAGAGCGCCGTTGGCGTGGCCCCAGTCGGTGAGGCCGTCCACCTCTTCCAGGCGGCCGAAGAAGTTGGGCTGGGGGATGACCAGAGCGGTGATGTCCTCACCCTCGTAGGTGGACAACACCTGCGGGTCGATGGTGCCGCTCGCCTCGTCGTAGGGCAGCTCCACCAGTTCGATGTCCTGGTTGCGCACCACTGTGTCCGCCACCCGCCGGTACAGGGGATGCACCGTGCCCGCTACCAGCACCCGCCGGGACTTGGATTTGCGGTTCAGCCGCACGGCCATGAGGATGGCCTCGGCCAGTGCCGAACCACCCTCGTAAAGCGAGGCGTTGGAGACATCCAGACCGGTAAGGGCGGCCATCATGCTCTGGAATTCATACAGCACCTGCAAGGTGCCCTGACTGGCCTCGGCCTGGTAGGGAGTGTAGGCGGTATAGAACTCGCCACGGGTGACGATCTCCCACACCGCCGCCGGGATGTGATGGTCGTAGGCGCCGGCACCGGCGAAACACACCGGGGTCCCATCCTGGCGGGCGCGCTCACGCATGATGCGGCCGATCTCCATCTCGGTGATCCCGGCCGGGATCGCCGGTACGCCGCCGGCGCGCAGCTCCTCCGGGATCTCATCGAACAGATCCTCTATGGACGAGGCACCGATGGTGTCCAGCATGTCGCGGACGTCTTCTTGGCTGTGGGGTATGAAGGGCATGGAGGCGATTCTTGCTCGTGGGTATGCGGATCAGTCGTCCAGCGAAGCCCGGTAGGCGTCGGCGTCCAGCAGGCCGTCCAGTTCGGAGGCGTCGCTGAGGCGGATACGCATGATCCAGCCCTCGCCGTAGGGATCCTCATTGATGGCCTCGGGACTGTCACCCAGAGCCTGGTTGCCTTCCACCACCTCGCCGGACACCGGCGCATAGATATCGGAAGCCGCCTTGACCGATTCCACCACCGCGCAGGCCTCGCCGGCGGTGACGGTGTCACCCGCCTCGGGCGGCTCGACGAAGACCAGGTCCCCCAACTGCTCCTGGGCATGATCGGTGATACCCACCACCACGGTGCCATCGCCCTCGTCACGAACCCACTCGTGAGACTTACTGTATTTCAGATCGGCCGGAATATTGCTCATGTTCTCGTTCCCGAAATGGATGGTTGAAACCTGAATTCATGGGCTCATCGGGGCGCATAGCGCAAGCTCTTGATCCGCCTGGCCATATGAAAAATCTCACCAGACCGCAGGGTATGGCTGCGATTTTTCATTACGCCATTCGAATCAATATCTTGCACTCTGCATCTCCTCTGAACCCACGGATTCAGGTAAAAAAGAATCAGTCTATGCAGGACTTGCCGTCGCGAACAAAAGGATACTTCACCACGCGCGCCGGCACCCGCCTGCCACGTATCTCCACCTCGCAGTGGCCGCCACTGGCGGCGGGAACCCTGGCCAGGGCGATGGATACCCCCAGGGTCGGCGAGAACGTGCCGCTGGTGGTCTCGCCCTCGCCGGCATCACAGATCACCTTCATGTGGGAGCGCAACACACCGCGCCCCTCCAGCACCAGGCCCACCAGCCTGCGTGCCGGACCAGCGGCCTTCTGCGCCTCGATGGCGGAGCGGCCGATGAAGGCGCGGTCCGCCGGTTCCCAGGCAACGGTCCAGCCCAGACCGGATTCCAGCGGCCCAACGTCTTCATCCATGTCGGAACCGTACAGGTTCATGCCGGCCTCCAGGCGCAGGGTATCGCGGGCCCCCAGGCCGCAGGGGGCAACACCGACCCCGAACAATGCCCGCCAGAAATCCACTGCCTGCTCCGCTGGCAGGATGATCTCGAAACCGTCCTCGCCGGTGTACCCGGTACGGGCGATGAACCAATCCCCCGCCTCGACGGCGAAAAAGCGTTTCAGGCCACGGGCCGGCTCCACGGCCTGCGGCGGCAGGACCTCACAGGCCCGGTCGCGGGCCTCGGGGCCCTGCACGGCGATCATGGCCAGTTCCGGCCGCTCCTCCACGCTGACCTCGAAACCCTCACCACGGGCCCGCATCCAGGCCAGATCCTTTTCCCGCGTGGATGCGTTGACCACCACACGATACCAGTCGTCGCGCAGATAATAGACGATGAGGTCGTCCACCACCCCACCACGCTCGTTGAGCATGCAACTGTAGAGGGCCTTGCCGCTGTCGGTCAGACGCCCGACATCATTGGCCAGCAGCCTGCGCAGATAGGCGCGGGCATCGGCACCGGTCACGTCCACCACGGTCATGTGGGAAACGTCGAACATGCCGGCAGCACGGCGCACCCGATGATGTTCCTCGATCTGGGAACCGTAATGGACCGGCATGTCCCAACCGCCGAAATCGACGATCCTGGCCCCCATTTCCACATGAATGTCGTACAGCGGCGTCTTGCGGCCCATACAGAATCTCCCGTGACACAAACGAAAAAGGGCGGCGCACCCACATGGATGCACCGCCCCTCTGTCCGTTCACCTGAGAGATTTACCCCCTTCGGTGAGTGCGTCATACAGGCCACGCAGCCTGAGCACACTGCTCTCCAGAGCCGACTGTCTCCCCCGGTCCTTTTGCCTGAGCGTTTCCGGGCGTGGTTGCGCCTTCGGCGCCGCGGTGGCCGCGGTCTCTCCCGGGGGAACGTGAAATCGGAAGTGGCGAATATAGACGCTTGGCAGGGCAAAACCAAGGGCGGGTGTCGGTGGCGTCCGCCTGAAGCGGTACTGCCCCCCTTTTATCCAATTCCAGGATTCATCAAGCGATTGCGCCACCCTGGCTCGATGAACACTTCCGGATCATGGGCAGGACCAAGTGGCACGAGGCGTCAGGCAATCACCATCGCTGCACGATCAGAGCATCCTTTATTGCTCCTTGTTGGTCATCATGTTTATGAATGCGTCTATCAATTCAGGATCCCATTGCCCTGAATCACGCTCGGCAGACAAAATTGACAATGCCTTTTCCTCACTGATGCCTTTACGATAAACCCGGTCACCTGTCATGGCATCCCAGGTATCAGCGATGGAAACTATCCTTGCCAGCAACGGAATTTGTTCCCCTTTCAGGCCATCCGGATAACCTTTTCCATCCCATCGCTCATGATGCCAGGCCGCAATTTCACGATGCTTTGCATAATGACGCAATGGCTTCATTATGTCAGCAGTCTTTTTCGGATGACTGCGCATAATCTCAAATTCCTCATCCGTGAGCTTGTCCGGCTTGTTCAGAATCCGGTCGGGTATGGCTATTTTTCCAAGATCATGCATGAGGGCGCCTTGTTTCAAGACACCCATCTCTTCTTCTGACAACCCAAGATACCGCCCCAGCTTGACAGAGAATTTCGCCACACGACTTGAATGCCCTGCGGTATATGGATCCTTGGCTTCAAGTGCTTTTGCCAGTGATTGCAACACCTGGATATATGCCTGCTCCTGCTTATCCAAATATTCCTGAAGGCTGGCCGCCATGGTGTTGATTGATCGTCCCAGGCGCGACATCTCATCACCACCTTTCAAATGAATACGGCTTTCCAGATCCCCCTTGGCAATAGCCCTGGCCGTTTTGTCAATCTCCTGAATGGGCGACAACACATCTCTTTTCAAGAACAACCAAAGAAACAGCATGAACAGGGCGCCACTCACCAGAATCGATAGAGTTATGGCGCTATCATACTTGCTGTCAACTTTCCTGATGTTTTTCAAGGCATTCTCAATATTGATCTCAGCCTCTATTGCAGCAACAACCCGGCCATCCTTGCGCATCGGGATGATGATATCAGTAATGGCAACTGTTCTTGACTGGCCTTCGCCGTCGCCCAAACCCGGCTTGTATTCGATTTCCTGGCCAATAAATGTCTCCCCCTCGAGAAATACCGGCAGCATATATTCTTTTATTTCTTTTGTCTTGGGCCGGTTCTTTAATGAGTCAGCCAGGATCTCCCCTTTCTGATTAAAGACATAGAGCCGATAAATGGAAAAATCAAATTCGGGAAACTCACTAACGGCTCTATCGATTTTCTTTTGCAAGAACCCCCGGTCTTCATAATCCGGAGAGGACAAAACCTCCCTTTCCAACCCAAGAAGAAAGACTTGCGCTTGTTTTCGACTCTCATCCAACAAGACCGTTTCGATTACTTTTTCACTAAAATAATACAGAAAACCTGTCTGAATACTGAGCAATACGGCTATAAGAAGAAACACTTTCCTTGATAGGTTCAATTTCATGATCTTTTACCCTGATTACCGCATCGTTCGGTTGCCGCTTTTACCTGATGATTGCAAATGCGTGACGCCAGAAATCGCCGCAAACCACCGGCAACAAAAAAAAGAGTGGCACAGGAGCGGCGATTTTTGGTGTCTCTGCGCATCTGCCTTGTCAGTCTCTTGTTGTCTTCCTGATTGGCAACGGGATAATCATGGGAGTTTTCCTTTTATACTCCATGTACTCATCACCAAAATCACTCAGCAGCCGCTTTTCTTCGGACGCCACAACACTCCTTACTATCAAAAAAAAGAAAAGGGCCACCACCAGCAGACAGCCTAGTGAATTCAGGTAGATTGCGATTGACATGTAAATTGAATTCATCCCGAGAACCATCGGGTTTCTTGTGTATTTGTAAGGACCTTCTGTCACCAGTTTTTTGGTTCTTGGCGAAATCGCGACCCCCCCAATATCCACAGGCCCTCCTTTTCCTTTCGATACCAAGAAAAAATTTGACCAGATGACAAATATTGCTCCAACCATGAAGAGTGGAGTTGACAATATAATGTTTGCGTCATTAACCGGAATTATCTTGGCCCTGAAAATCTGATTGTCCACTGATGACAAGCGCCAAATAACATACGGAATAAGCATCATAAAGACACCTGTCCCTATAAAGTACCCGATCACATATCCAAGGATACTGCTTTGATGCTCACCTGCTGGATTCATCTTGATTGAGTGATTTTATTAACCTGACAGAACATGCTTCCATCGTGACAAATGGATTCTGCCTGGCTCTACTCGTCGACATTCAACCTAGTCCACAACGCCCACCTTTTCCAGATGACGGCCATGCCCTCCCCCTGCGGCGTTCTATTCTCCGGAACCCGTCAGCGCCTGTCCCCTGGCCAGTTTCGGCAGATCCCCGCCCAGACCCAGGGCCCGCTTCATCAACAGGTGCTTCACCGGCACCACCGCATTGGTGAGGCTGAGGCCGAAATTGCGCGCCCAGCGGACCGGCGCCAGTTCACTGCCGAACAGTTTCTTGAACCCGTCCATGGCGGCCATCACCGCCAGAGTGTCACCCTTGCGCCAACGCTCATGGCGGCGCAGGACTTTCATGGAACCGGGATCCTGGCCGCGGCGGCGGGCGTCCAGGATCACCTCCGCGAGGGTGGCGGCGTCCAGCAGCCCCAGGTTGACTCCCTGCCCCGCCAGGGGGTGGATGTTGTGGGCGGCATCGCCCACCAGCGCCACGCGCGGACGCACATAGGATTCTGCATGCATCAGGCGAAGGGGAAAGGCCGCCCGCGGCCCGGCGGCGGTAACACGGCCCAGCCGGCCCTCGAAGGCCCCGGTGAGCCGGTCGCAAAAGGCCGCCTCGTCCATTTCCACCAGTTCGGCGGCCTGCCTCGGGGTGGTAGACCAGACGATGGAGGAGCGGCCATCGTGCAGGGGCAGGAAGGCCAGCGGTCCCGTGGGCAGGAAACGCTGCCATGCGGTGTAGTCATGATGCAGCTCGGTGGAGACCACCCCCACCACCGCATGGTGATCGTAGTCCCAACCCTGGGTGTGGATACCGGCCGTCCTGCGCACCCGTGATTCGCGCCCGTCGGCCCCCACCACCAGGCTGGCGCGCAGGATGCGGCCATCTTCGAGCGGCAGGGTCACGGCATCATCCTCCAGTCGCAGCTCACCCGGCTGGACCGGGCAGAACAGCTCGATGTTGCCGTGCTCGCGGACCCGGTCCAGCACCGCCAGCTGGATGACCCGGTTTTCGATGATATGACCCAGGTCTTCCTCACCCAGATCACGGCTGTCGAAGTGGATCATGCCGGAACCGCTGGCGTCCCAGACATGCATCTGGCTGTAGGGGCTGAGACGCCGCGCCTCGATGCCGGGCCAGGCGCCAACGGCCTGGAGGATGCGCTGCGAGGCACGGGTGATGGCGGAGACACGCAGATCGATTTCGTCGTCCGGGGAAAAAGGGTGCGGCTCGGTCATCTCCACCAGGGCCACCCGCAGGGGGCTGCCCCCCAGGGCTGCGGCCACGGTGGCGCCGACCATGCCACCGCCGATGATCAGGATGTCGTATTGCTCAGGCATGGTCGTTTCCCAACCGGGGCAGGCTGCCGTTCATGCCCATGGTCTGACGGGTCAGCAGACGCTTGAGGGGCGGCAGGAGATCGAAGGCCAGCAACCCCAGGTTACGGGCCGCCACCACGGGGGGCAGCGGATTGGAGAACACCCGTACCAGGGTATCGGTGAGGGCGACGGTGCGTTTGAGATCACCCTGGCGCCAACGGGCGTATTCGTCCAGCACCGCCACATCGCCCACGTCACGACCGGCGCGGGCGGCACGGCGGATGACCCCGGCCAGCACGGCCACATCGCGAATCCCCAGGTTGAAACCCTGCCCTGCCACCGGATGCAGGGTATGGGCGGCATTGCCGATCAGGGCCATGCGTTCGGCCACATATTGTTCGGCACGGATCAGCGCCAGTGGATAGGCATGGCGTGCGCCGGCCTTGCGGATGCGTCCCAGGCGGTAGCCGAAACGTGCTTGCAGACGGCGCAGGAAGGTTGCCTCGTCCCAGCCCATGACCTCGTCCACCTGCTCATGGCGCACGGTCCATACCAATGAGCAACGCTCATCGGTCATGGGCAACATGGCCAGGGGACCGCTGTCGGTGAAGCGTTCATAGGCGACATCGTGGTGGGGAAGGTCCGGGGTAACGTTGGCGATGATGGCGGTCTGGCCGTATTCCCAACGCTTGCAGGCAATGTGCATCTGCTCCCTCGCCGGTGACTGGGTGCCGTCCGCGGCCACCACCAGGCGGCCCTGCAACTGTCGTGTCTCGCCATCCGCTTCCACCGTGACCCGCGCCGCCGCCGTATTCACCTCGATGGAGTGCATGCTGGCCGGGCAGATCACCTGGGTGTCTTTCAGTTCACCCAGGGCCTGGTTGAGGACGTGACCGATCTCACGTGCCCCGATGACATAACCGAGGGCATCCACCCCCTCGCTGGCGGCATCCATGCGCGCGGCGCCGAAATGGCCGCGGTCGGAGACGTGAATCCGGCGGATCGGCGCGGCTGCCCCGCGCATGCCCTGCCACAGCCCCAGTTCACGGAAGATGCGCACACTGCCATGGGCCAGGGCCAGCACGCGGTCGTCATAGCTGGGCTGGGCATCGTCGCGGAAGGGACGGGCCTCGACCAGCGCCAGGGACAGACCATGGCCTTCCAGGGCACAGGCCAGGCTGGCCCCGGCCATGCCGCCACCGATGATGATTACGTCGTACATGGGCTTGGGTCTCTCCCGTTCATTGTCTTAATCCCAATGTTGCACCCAGGGCGCGCCCAACCCGGTGTCGGGTACATTTCACATTCATTGCCTTGAGGCCATCAGGGCCTCGATCTCCTCCGCCTCCTTGGGCACCGCTTCGGTGAGCACCCGGCAGCCGTCGCGGGTCACCACCACATCGTCCTCGATACGCACGCCGATGCCCCACCAGCGTTTGCGCGTCCCCTTGGTTCCCGGAGCGATGTACAGGCCCGGCTCGACCGTCAGCACCATGCCCGGCTGGAACACGCGCCACTGGCCACCCACCTTGTAATCCCCCACGTCGTGCACGTCCATGCCCAGCCAGTGGCCGGTTCGATGCATGTAATAGGTCTTGTAGGCGCCGTCCTTGATCAGACGGGCGGTGCTGCCCTTGAGCAGCCCCAGTTCCACCAGCCCCCTGGTCAGGACCCGTACCGCCGCACGGTGGGGTTCGTCCCAGTGGTTTCCCGGCCTGACCTTGGCGATGGCGGCCTTTTGCGCCTTCAGCACCAGGTCGTAGATGGCCCGCTGTTCCTTGCTGAAACGGCCGTTGACCGGGAAGGTGCGGGTAATATCGGCGGCATAGCCCTCCACCTCGGCGCCAGCATCGATCAGTACCAGGTCACCATCACGCAATTCGGCGTTGTTTTCGGTGTAATGCAGGATGCAGGCATTCTCTCCGCCACCGACGATGGACGGGTAGGATGGTTCGGCACCGTGACGGCGGAATTCACCCAGGAACACCGCCTCCAGTTCGTACTCATTCATGCCCGGCCGGCACAGGCGCATGGCCCGCTTGTGCGCCTCGGCGGAGATCTCCGCGGCACGGCGCATCACCGCCAGCTCGCTACGGCTCTTGCGCAGCCGCATCTCGTGCAGCAGGTGCTCCAGGGCGACGATCTCGCTGGGGGGGCGGAAACCACCCCTGGCACGCCCCCGCAACTGATTGAACCAGCCGATGACGCGCCGGTCGAATTCGGGGTTCAGCCCCAGGGTGTAATAGACCCGGCCGCACCCTTCGAGGATCTCCATCAGCACCTTGTCCAGATCGCCGATCGGGAAGGCCTGATCGGCGCCATACTCATCCAGGGCGCCCTGCTGGCCAGCGCGGCGGCCGTTCCAGGTCTCCATGGCCGGATCGCGTTCACGGCTGAAGAGGATGTATTCGCCATCCTCCCGCCCCGGCGCCAGCACGGCCACGGCCTCCGGTTCGGGGAAACCGGTCAGATAGAGGAAATCACTGTCCTGCCGGTAGGGGTAGTCCACGTCGCGGTTGCGCGGACGCTGGGGGGCGGCGGGCAGGATGGCCACCGAATCGCGGCCCATCTTCTTCAGCAGGCGGGCCCGGCGGCGTGCGAATTCAGAAGGCTTCATGGGCATGTCAATGGATCTGGGGCGGCGCCTTCAGCGGTTGCAGTTCCTCGTTGACCAGCAGGACACCCATGCGCACGTACTCCTGCACCTCGAAGAAGGCCTCTTCCTCATCCTCCCCCCCCTCGCCGGCATGGGGATCGATACGGCCGATCTCGCCCAGATCCTGGATGAACTCGCCGATCTCGTCCGGCAAGCCGTCCCGGCCGGAGTAGCCTCCCAGGCCGAGACCGGAGAGATAGCCATGGCTCCAGTCACCCAGTGCCTGAATACGCTCTTCCAGGGCATGGTCCGAATCCGGCAGCAATAATTCGAAACCCATATCCGGATCATTGAGCTGGCCAACGGTGGCGCGGTGCACATCCTTCAGCGAGGCCAGGACCACCTGGCGCTGCCCTTCGTCATCGGGAGGGGCATCGAATATCTGCTGATACCAATAGGCCGGGTCGGTACTGCCACCGGCACAGAGGATGCCGCACAACAGGCCATGCGCCTCGGACACCTCCAGCACCGAGCCGGCTTCACGAAAGGCCTCGGCCAGTTCATCATAGGATGGAAGGGATTGGGAATCCTGCACTTCGAGTCTCACTGCCCCGCAAAAGGGGGCATCCTCCGGTTATTGACCCGGCGACCAAATGTTTGCGCCTTCAGCCAGCCTGTACCCGCCCGAGGCAAGGCATCGAAA
>CAYPEH010000035.1:0-10893 GCA_964409585.1 uncultured Chromatiales bacterium
AAGGCGGCCGGCAATTCCGGTTCCCGATCCCCTGATTCACGGGTCTCTTATTTCAGCCCCGGTGGATCGAACGCATATGGGAAAACCTGCCTGGTCTTAATCCCCTGAATTACGGGTCTCTCATTTCAGCGAAGTACTTCGATGGCAAGAAGATCCGCGTCGGGTCTTAATCCCCTGATTTACGGGTCTCTTATTTCAACAACAGGAGATTGAATATGTTGCGCTTCAGAGGGTCTTAATCCCCTGATTTACGGGTCTCTTATTTCAACCTCCGAAGGAACAATCAATAGCTACGGCGTAGCGTCTTAATCCCCTGATTTACGGGTCTCTTATTTCAACTGTATTACATCATCGAAACCAAATACGTTGGCCCCGTCTTAATCCCCTGATTTACGGGTCTCTTATTTCAACGGTATGAAGTCTGCTGATTGGGTGTCTGGAGTGCCGTCTTAATCCCCTGATTTACGGGTCTCTTATTTCAACGCGAGGCCCTGAGGAGAAAAAGGTATGATTAATCGTCTTAATCCCCTGATTTACGGGTCTCTTATTTCAACGAGGCCCCAAGGAGACAATGATGAAAGTCAAAATGTCTTAATCCCCTGATTTACGGGTCTCTTATTTCAACTCCTGGCCTCCATTTCCCCTTTTGTTTCAGCTCCTTGCGCCTGGGGTTGGCGGTTTTCCACGAAGCGTGGGGGCTTGCCTCCCCCATCGGGAACAAGCGGAACCCCCCCGTCCGGCCGGATCAGCAGCCCCTCCGGCAAGGCAGGCTGGCCCAGCCAGTCGGCGCCGGCGCCGACTGGCAGCGGGTAGATGCGGATGTCATCCTCGCCGGGGTCGATGTGCCGCCGCAGTTCGGCGCACAGGTTTTCCACCTCGCCAGCGTCCAGTGTAGCGAGATAGACCGAGTATTGCAGTGGCAGGGCGTAGCCGGTGACGATCCGGTGGACCCGCTGCAAGCGGCGTTCGTCGGCGATGTCGTAGCAGATCAGGCGGGGAATTTTCTGTTTCCGGGCCATGGCGGTTCAGGCGCATTCGATGAGCCAGCGGTGCAGGCGGTTGATGAGGTCGGCCCCCAGGCGTTCCAGGCGCGGGCGCTGGCTCTCCAGGCGGGCGACGATCTGCCGCCGCGTCGGCGCGGCTACTGGCTGTCCGCGCCGGGCGGCCCCGGCGGCGCGGGCACGCAGCCAGCCGAGGCGGGCGGTCTCCAGCCGCAGGGCGAGCAGGGCGCCCAGGTCCAGGGCCAGGTCGGGGCGGCCGGCGGTCCAGAGTTCGTTTTCGGCCCCGACTCCTTGTTCGAGCAGGGCTTCCTGCATCCAGGCCAGGCTCTGCTGGCGCAGCAGCCGGCGGCTGAGGCTGTTGGCGCCCGGGCCGGCCAGGAGGCGGCCCTGTTCCAGCAGCCAGCCTTGCAGGCGGCGGGGGTTGCGGGCCACGCCGGGCGGGGCCTGCAAGCGCCGCGCCAGGGTGGCGCAGATACGCTGCCGGTTGGCCAGCCGCCAGTCTTCATAGCGTTCCCGCCAGTCGGGGCGGTCGGCGAAATCCAGCAGGCGCTGGCGCAGGCCGGCGGTCTGGGCGGCATTGCCCAGCAGCCGGGCGGCCACGCGCTCGTCGGGGCCGTGGAGGACGATGACGATGCCCCGTTCCGCGCAGGCCAGCAGAGCGCCGGTGGTGAATTGCACCCGGTGCGAGGCGATCACCCGCGAGACACGCCGCAGGGGGATGTGGTCGATGCGCCCGTCTTCATTCTCGATGCGCAGGGCGGCGGGGCCTTCGGTTTCCACCAGGGCGCCGCCAGCCGCTTCCAGGTGGAGGGGGACGGGCCGGGGCAGGGCGGTATTCATGCGGCCGTCTCTTCCATGCTGGCGCCCAGGCGCCGGATCAGTGCGTGGGTGTAACGGCGCAGCCAGCGGCGGAGGCGGGGGGCTTGGTCTTCGTAGGCGCCGTAGAAACGCTCCCGCCCGCGCTTACCCAGCAGGCAGCCGCCGTCGGCGCGGGTGAAGTGGCTGGCCTCCAGCCGCCGTTCGCGGAACAGCTCCCAGGCGAGGGCGTCGATGCGCGGCCGCAGGGGTTCGATGAGGTCGGCGGCCAAGGCCTCGCGCCCGTGGGCCGGTTCGTGCAGGCAGCCCAGGTAGGGGTCGAGCCCGGCGGCGTGGATGGCCTGAACCGCCTCGGCGTGCAGCAAAGTGTAGCCCAGGGAAAGGACGGCGTTGACCGGGTCGGGCGGCGGCCGCCGCCGGCGCGCCTCGAATCCCAGCGAGGGCGGAAAGAGGTGGCGGTAGGCGCCGAAATAGGCCCGCGCGGCGGCCCCCTCGATGCCCCGCAGGGCGGGCAGGTCCGCCGTCTCCAGGCGGCCGCGCGCCCCGCGCAGGGCGTCGCGCCCCTTGCTCAGGGGGAGGCGCAGATCGGGCCGGCGGGCCATGGCCCCTTGCAGCAGGCGCTGCTGGGCGGCCAGCTTGTGCGCCAAGATGCGCCGTGCCAGGGCTGAGGCGGCAGCCGGATCGCTCAGGCTGCGGAATTGCCGCAGGCGGCGGGTGACGTCCTTGCCCAGCGGCCCCACCAGCCCGGCCAGCCGCCGGTTCCAGCGCCCGCTGAGGAGGGTGACGTGGATGCCCGCCTCGGCCAGCAGGCCGAGGGTGCCGGTATCGGTCTCCAGGCTGCCCCGGATCACCACCCGTTCCAGGTGGAGCAGGGGGATGCGCTGGACGCGGCCGTCCTGGCCGTGTAGCAACAGGCTGCGCCCCCGGTGGCGGAGAGAGGCGGTCTTGCGGTCGATGTAGAGCGTGGCCATGCGGTTCACCCCAGGTAGAAATAACGGGGGTTGCGGGGGATGCGACCCAGGCCCAGCACCCGCGTCCGGGCCTGCCCGGAGAGGGGGATCAGCAAGAAGCGGTCCTCGTCCTCCGCCACCGGCAGCCCGCGCATGCGCCGGAGCAGTTCACGTCTCTCTGCGGGGGCGAGGAAACATTCGAACACAGATTTCTGTCCGCCGGTGGCGTAGTCTCGCAGGATGTAGAGGGCGCGGCGCAGCCGAGCCGGGTCGGCGATGTCGTAGGCGGCGAGGTAGAGGTTTCTCTGCGTCATGGAGGGAGACGGTAGCGCCCCTGTTTCCCGCTGTCGGGTTTGGCAAGCTTGCGGTGGTTTCCGCCACCCTCACCCCCGACCCCTCTCCCGCTGGCGGGAGAGGGGTCGGGGGTGAGGGTGGCAAAGCAATGAAAGCCCCTCGCCCCTGGGGGAGAGGGGTTTGGGGTGAGGGGGACAAAACACCACTCACCCGTCTTCGATTTCCATGCGTATCCGCTCCAGCACGGCGGGCAGTTGGCTCATGACCTCGTGGTTCCAGAATCGCAGCACCCGGAAACCGGCCCCCTCCAGCCAGGCATCCCGCCGGCGGTCGTATGCCTTGCTGTCGGCATGCTGGCCGCCGTCGATTTCGACGACGAGACGCTTTTCGAGGCAGACGAAGTCGGCGATGTAACGGCCCATGGGGTGTTGACGGCGGAATTTGAGACCCAACAGCCGCCGTGAACGCAGGTGATACCACAATCGCCGCTCGGCATCCGTGGATTCGGTGCGAAGTTGCCGGGCGCGTCTCAGGAGCCTGTTCTTGCGGCGGGGGATGTCCATTGGGTATCTCCATGTCTTTTCTTCTATTTTCTTCTTGTTTCCCCCTCACCCCAAACCCCTCTCCCCGAGGGGGCGAGGGGCTTTCTCTCCTGGATCTCTTTTCTCACTTCTCGCCAGCCTCATACCGGCCCTCCCGGTGGTCAGCCGACTATGGGTAAAGCTCAGCACCCAGGGGAGAGGGGCCGGGGGTGAGGGCGCAACTACGCCCGCCGCGAGATGGTCACGATGCGGGCGCTGGACATGTCCGGGCGCTTCAGCCTGGCGTCGTAGCGGGTGGTGACGTAGAGGCTGTCGCAGCCGTTTTCCTCGGCGGCCATGAAGGCGCCCAGGCTCATGGGGGTCTTGCCGCCGGTGACGTCCACGCCGATGCGTTCGTGTCCCTGTTCGCGCAGGTGTTGAATGAGGCCTGCGGTCTCGTCGCGGGCCCCGGCGGGGTCGTCGGGGTCTTGCAGCAGGCGCGGGTCGGCGACGCCGATCCCCCGGCGGCGGGCCAGTTCCGCCAGGCGGCGTGCGGCCCCTTTCGATTGTTCCGTGGCCAGCAGGGCAACGGCGGCGGGCGGGTGGCGTTCCAGCACCCAGGCGGGCACTTCGAAGCGGCTGACGGTGAACACCAGGGCGTCCCAGCGGGTGTCCGCACCGCTTTCGCCGCCGACGCGGGGAAAGCGGTTGCGGCGCAGCCAGTCGCGGATGCGGTTACGCCCGATCCAGGCAGCGATGGGGAGGAGAAGCATGGCGTATCCGATCAGGATGCCGGCTTGGTCAAGCAGCCGCCAAGTGGCCTCGCTCCAGCCAAAAAGCTGGCCGTTGTCGCCCAACAGGTTCATCGGGTTCATGCCGCCTCCACCTTGTCCACGCGGTACTCCTCCAGCCGCGCCCGGCAGTGTTCCAGTTCGTCGGCGCTCAGTTCCCGCCCGCGCAGTTCGGGGGGCAGGTCGAGGCTGAGGTGCAGGTAGCGGGCGCCGCGGCGGTTCACCTCCCAGATCAGGTGGACGGGCAGGGTGCCGATGACGGTGTCGCCGGGCCCGATCCCGTCGGGGTCCAGGTGGCCGCTCCAGCGGTCCACGTTCAGCTTGCGGCGGCGGGCCCAGTCGCGGGCGCCCGGATGGCGGGTGATGAAGTGGGTGGTCATGGGTTTTCTTCCGCTTCGGGGAGCAGGACGGCGAACAGTTCCCGCAGCAGGTGTTCCATCGCCTCCCGGTCGGAGAGGGCACGCTGCACCTCTTCTCCCTTGGGTTGGCTGCCATGGGCCACGGCGTTGCGCAGGCGGCGCAGGGTGTCGTAGGCGCGGTAGCGATCGCTGCGGGGATGCCGCCGCCTTTCCCTGGCGTCGAAGTCCCTGCGCACCTGGTCCCGGTGTTCGGGATTGTCCGGGTCGAGGCGGCGGCCGCCCTCGTGCTGCAAGCGGGTGGTGAAGGCCTCCCAGCCGGTGAGGACGGCATTCAGGTGGCGCCCGCGCCGCAGGTATTCATACGCCAGCTCCCGCTGGCGCAGGTAGTAGTTTTCCCCCTCGGCCCAGCCGATGCGCCGCCGCAGCTCGTCACGGAACAGCGGCAGGGCGGGGTCGCCGGCGGGCTGTTCGATCCGCTTGAGCGCATCGCGCAACCGGGTGCGCGCCTGGCCGATGCGGTTGACGGTCTCCAGGAAACCCGCCTTGGCCAGCAGGCCGCCGGTTTCGCCACCGATCAGTCCGGCGAAGACCCCATAGTCACCGCTCCGTTCGTAGACCGCCAGGGCCTCGATCCAGTCGGCGATCTTCAACAGCCCCGCCAGGTCGTGCACGGGGGCCCGGCCGGTGTCGGGGTCGTAGGCGCCGTACCAGATATGGGCGATCTCCGCCTCCCGCACCCGCCGCAGGTGCAACGCCGCCAGCAACGCCAGCATGGGCAGGTGGCGGAAGCCGTGGGTGACGTCGAGATCGACCCGGTCGCCGGGCTCGACGTCCCCGGCCATGATCCGCAGCAGTTCCACCTGCTCCGCCTCGTCCCGGCAGTAGGGGATCAGCCGCAGCCGCACCTCGCAGCCGAGCCGCTCCGCCAGCAACGGGGCGAGACGGTCGAGCCGGTCCTGATCGACCCGCCCGGCCTCCACCGCCCCGGTCAACGCCAGGCGCTCGTCCTCGGCCTCGCTCCCCAGGTCGAAATCGCCTTCGAACAGGTGGTCCCACATGCTGCCGGCGGTGCCCAGGACCACCAGGCGGCCGGGTTTCAGGCGCTCGTGGAGCGCCCAGCCGAAGAAGGCGAGCGGCTCGCTGGTGGTGCCGTCGCCGAACTCGTAGCGGGTGGTGCGGTAGCCGTCCTCTCCCCGTGGGGTGCGGCCGAGGAAGGTGATGCAAACGGTTTGCGGAGAAGTGTTCATCATCTGTACTACAATGTAGTAACGTGTTTTTCCGTGGAGGCCGAACCCATGACGACCCTGACCGTGCGCATCGACGACGAACTCGACCGGACCCTCACCGAGCTGGCCCGCCAGCAGGGCCGCAGCAAGAGCGACCTGGTGCGGCGGATGCTGAAGCGGCAGACCACGCTCTCGTTGTTCGAGGAGACCCGTAAGAATGCCCTGCCGCTGGGTGAACGGGCCGGGTACCTCACCGATGAAGATGTGTTCCGGGACATCTCGTGAAGGTCCTGTTGGACACCAACGTCTGGGTGGCAGGTATCACCAGCCGCGGGTTGTGTCACGATTTGATGACCCGCGCTTTCACCCTGCACGAGCAGGGGCTCCTCTCCCTGCTGGTCTGCCCGGCAATGGAATGGGAGACATTGCGCATCCTGGCGGACAAGATCGGCCTGCCCGCGGACGATCTGCGGCGGGTGGAGACGATCCTGGGCCGCATGGGACGGGTGCCGGACGGCGCCTGGACGCCTCCGGCCGGTTTCCCCGACCCGGACGATGTCCCCATCGTCGGCGCAGCCCTCGCCGCCGGGGCCACGGCGCTGGTGACCGGTGACAAGGCGTTGCTGGCGCTCGCCGCCGTCGAGGGGCTGGAGATCATCGATCCACGCGAGGCCTTTTTGCGCCTGCGTTCGTTGCTTTGAGGTCATGCGTTGCCCTGCTGCCCCGACAGCGTTTCGATGATCGCCATGACCTTGAGGGTGCGCTGATACGGTTTGTCTTTCTCGGGCCTTTTTTTCGCGCTCTTTTCCCGCCATTCTCCGGCTTCCCGCATCATCTCCCGCAACCGGTCTGCTAGTACCAGGCGCTCGCTGTCGCTCCATCCGTCCGGCCCCTCTTCCAATTGGTTGAACAGGAAGGTCGTCACCGGCATCGGTGAGGCCCCTCCCGCCTGCACCAACTCCTCCACCTTGCGCTGTTCCGGGGTGAGTCGGGCCAGGCGGCGTTCCTTTTCCTCCTGTTCCCGTTCCGCTTTTTCCCGCTGCGCGGCCTCCTCGGCTTGGCGCTGGCGTTGTCGCTCCTGCCGTTCGCGCGTCTCCCGCTCATGGGCCTGGCGCAGCGTCTCGATGCGCCGCCTTGTTGCGTCCAGCCATGCCCGCGCCTCTTCCGGGGTTGCCAACCCCTTCCAGGGGGATTCCCGCTCCGGGTCGATCTCCACCAGTAACCAGCCGAAAGGGAGCAGGTCGCGCTGGGTCTGGCGCTCGTGGCCAGCAAGCCAGAAGGTCTTGGTGGAATCGAGATAGGCGGGGCGTTCGTCTTTCCCTTTCATGATTTTGATGCTGCGCACCCCGTTGAGGGTGACCGACTCGGCGCCGCTGTGGCGGCCAACGCGCAGCAGGAAAGCTTGGCCGGCCTCGAAGGCGGGTTGCAGTTGCTGAAGCAGCGTATCAATCTGTCCGACCCACTGGGTATCGACGTAACCGCGCCGGTGCAACAGTTGCAGTTCGCGGTCGAGGATCGGCCGGTAGAAGCGGTTGCAGGCGGCGGCGATGTCGCCGAGGGTGAAGCGCAATTTCGGCGTGGTGCGGTCGTTGCCAAGGTGGCCCAGTTCCTGGATCGCCAAGCTGCCGCTGAAGGCGCGCGGGTGGAGGGGCGGCAGACATTCAAGCAGTTGGCCGGGCCCCCGCTGCTCCGCCTGGGACTGGACCAGGGTGCCATCCTTCTCCACCGGGTGTTTTTTGCGGTTGAGGGCGAACAGGACCTCGGTGGGCAGTTCGGTCTCTTCGGCGAGGGCGGCGTCGCCGACGCGGATCAGGCGCATGGGGTCGGTGGCAAATTCACCCTCAAACAGGCGGACTTGCAGGTCACGGTTGCGCTCTTTGTGTCGAAGACCCCGGCCGCCATTGATCCGGTCCAGCAACGCGGTGCGGATTGCCCCTTTCAGGCCACTGCCGGGCAGGATCGGCTGGCCGCTGACCGGGTTCCAGGCGGTGCGTTCGATCTCCAGCCTGTTTTGCACCTTGCCGCCGCCTCGTTCGTGTTGGACGACCTGGCCGACGCGGTCCTTGTAAAAGGCTTCGATGGTCTCACTGACACGAACCTGCCGCCGGGAACAGGCGATGAGCCGTTCCCGGTTGGAATAAAAGAAACCCTGTACCTCCCGCAGCATCCGGTCGGTCGGTTTGCCGGAGAGGATGCGGTCGAGTCTTCCGCGTTCGGTCTCAGACAAGGCCCGGAGCGCGGCGAGGCCGTCGAACTCGAACAGGGTGCCACCGTCGATGACGTAACCGGTCGGTTCGTAGTCGGCATCGGTGCCCATGTGGACCGGTGACAACGGGGTGATGGCGAGGCGGTGGTGTTTCTGGTTCATGCGGCGCCCTCCAGATCGACGAAGATGCAGGGGGCGTACCCCTGTTGAACGGTGCCCGTGATCGCCCTCGACAATTCGCCGTTACCGCCAAGACCACGGCCGATGATGGGGAAGTCGGGCAGTCCTGCCGGCGTCAGCAGCGCGCCGGTGTCAGCCAGCAGCACCGGGTTCTTGAACGGTCTGCCGCCGAGCACGGCGCGGTCGCCGTGGCGGCCGAAACGGGTGAAGGGATGGTAGAAGCTGCGTCCGGGGTCCAGACGCAGACCCTGGGGGGCGCAAGGAGCGAGGGTATAGCAACTGTTTGCCGTCCCGGCACGTGGCAGGGGTTCAGTCCCGATGGACTCGACATCGAACTTGCCCAGGCCGGTGGAGGCATCGCGGCCGTAGCCGGTCGTGCCGATGTCGCGCAGGCACTCAACCACTTCACCGGCCCCGATTCGTGCAGAATCATGGACCAGCCAGAGATCGAGCTGCAGGCCGCTGGGGTACCAGTGTTGCGGCTGTGAATAGGGGGCAAACTCACCACCATAAGTGGTGCCGAGCTGGCGGTGGATGCTGTTGTGGGGCTGGTCGTGAGACTCGGCAATCGACGGCTCCCTCGTATCGGCATCGGCTCCGGCAGCCCGGGCCGCTTCGGCCTCGGTCTTGCACAGGGCCAGCCATTCGCGCACCGGCCGGTCGATGGCTTCGAGCGGCAGCCACTGGCGGCGCTTAACCTGCTTGCGATCCTCGTCGCCGATCCGCTCGAAGCGGTGCAGCGGCAGGGCGGGGCGGGGGATGAAGCCTTTCGGAAAGGCGTCGGAGCAAACCGCGAAGGGGTGGTCCGCGTAGCCTGCGAGCAGTTCCGTCAGACGGGCCTCACCAAACCGGTTGCGAATCGCCCAGCAGAGCTGGCCGAAGAGGGTATCGCCCCGGATCGGCCCGCCGAAGGCGGTGCGCGGGCGCAGGGTCAGGTGGATGGTTTCCATGTCGGGCTTCCCTGAATCAGAGTTCGACGGCGGCGAGCCGCTCCATCAGCGGCTCATCGCCCTGTTTCAGATCGGCGAAACGCAGTTTGCCGTAGCCACGGGAGCCAGAGCCGCCGATACCGGAGAGCTCCAACAGCCGCAGGCCACGCAGGATCTCGTCGAGTAAATCCTCGCCGTCGTGGATGCGCACCGTGAGGCGGAATTCGAAACAGGCACCGGCCGGGACACGCTCGGTGTTGCGCGGATTTTCGGCCACCCCCCTGATGCGGTCGATGACGTTCTCCATCTTCACCTCGGTCAGCGGCAGGTTCTTTTCCCGCATCTCTTCGATCCAGGCGGGGTCGAGTTCGCAGTCCCAGAAGGAGAGCCGGCTGGGGCCGATCTGCTCGACCAGGGAGAGATCCTGATCAGTGCCTTCGGGTGCGCCGCCGAACAGGCGCAGGATGGTTTTGCCCTGCCGGCGCTGCGCGTCGCCCAGTTCGTCCAGATGCCTGAAGCCGAGCGGCTCGCCGTTGGTGGCGCCTACCACGCCGGCACGCCACTCCATCAGGCTGCGCATCTTGCCCTTGAGGCTGGAGCCGGGGATGTAGGGTTGGTTGGTGACGGGGTTCTTGATCACCGGGTTGTCGGTACCGCCGATGTGCATCTCGGTGTTGCCGCTGCCGATGTGCAGGCCGGAGAGGAGTTCGATCCGACCGGTGAGCTGGGTGATTCGGGTCAGTTGCATGGTCTTTCTCCTTATCCCTTGGGGCCGTGCAGTTTGTAGAAACCGAGGAAGGCCTCGAAGAAGAGCTTGAAATTGCGCAGGCTTTCGGTGTCGTCCACCTGCTCCAGGCAGTGGGCGATCAGGGCGACGAAGTTCTCATCGACGTTCCCGCGTCCTTTCGCATAGGCCGCCTTGGCGTTGAGCATGCGGATAAAGGGCAGATATTCGGCGAAGCGGTCGGGGTTCTGGCGCGCCCGCTCCTCCCACATCACCAGCTCGTTATAGAACTGGCGGATCTGCGACGGTTTGTTGCTATTCTTGTTTTCGCCAATGGTTTTGGCGATCCGCTCGGCGGTGGCGCTGAACAGGTTGGCGTCAAGCGCGCCATCTCCCGCCTTCAGCTTTACGCCGTTCAGGTCGATGGCGGGTGTCTGGTGGCGGCCACCGCCCTGATGACGGCCGTGCCCCCTCTGGTTTCCGTATGACATGGGTGATCTCCTCAGTCTCTCAGTTGGTAGAGGTGCGCGAAGAGCGCGATCTTCCAGGCCGCGCCGTATCTGCCAATGGCGCCACCGATCAGTTCGCCCAGTTCCCGTTGCAGGCACCGCCGGGCATCACGGTCGATTCCCCGCTTCCGCTCCAGCATGCGTGCGGTTCGGTAGGTGAAGCGTGAATTCCATAAGGCGCTTTCGACGTTGGGCGTGTAGTTCTCATCCCGTTTTGCACGAAGCAGGTCCTCGGCCATGTCAGCCAGTTGTTGCAGGCCATAGAGGTAGCCGGTGCTGAGTTTGAGTTCACCACGCTTGGTATCGAGTTCGGTGACATGGTCGAGCAGCGCATCGAGTTCGGTGACATGGTCGAGCAGCGCGGCGAAGGCGTCCCAGCCGATGGTG
>CAYPEH010000035.1:10993-21722 GCA_964409585.1 uncultured Chromatiales bacterium
ATCGAGTTCGGTGACATGGTCGAGCAGCGCGGCGAAGGCGTCCCAGCCGATGGTGTGGTCGAAGCAGGTGACGCCATCCTTGCCGGGGCGCGCCTTGGCCGATTCCAGCGCCCGTTCGGCTCGCTCATCCATCTGCCGCACCGGCATGCCGGGCTTGGTCATGGCCAGGCCGGCGCTGAAATGGATCTGCGGGTTGCCGGCGACGTATTCGGTGAATTTCCCGCGCATGTCGCGGGCCAGCCGCTGGGTACTGAGCCAGGGGCCGATCAGGAAGAAGTCGTCGCCGCCGGCGAAGACGGTGTAGGTGGAGGGATGGTTCTTGCTGGCGAACCATGGCAGCCAGACAGCGAAGAAGTTGTTCATCTGCCGCGAGAGGGCGGCCATCTTGGCGAAGGTGGGGCGCGCCAGTCCGCGCTCGAAGATCAGGCCCAGGTTGTCCACGTCGCCCTTGAGGGTGGTCAGGGCGCTGACGCCGAGCCATTTGCCCCGTTCGTCCAGCTTGCGGTCGTCGCAGGCGATGAACTCGAAGGTCTTGAGCTCGCGGGGATCGCGGCCGTCCACCGGTTCGTTGAGGTGTTGGTAGCGGTCCTTCTCCCACTCGTTGAGTTGACCGAACAGCGGCACATAACCGTTGATGTTGCGCCGGGCGTAGCCGCTAAACAGCGGCGCTGCTTCGTCCGTCGGCAGGCTGTAGTCCCAGGCGCGCAGCAGCTTGCCGTCCCGCGCCAGTCGGCCGAAGCGGCCGCTGCTCTCTTCGTTGGTGACGAAGCTGACGTGATAGCCGAACAGGGGCAGTTTCAGCGTGACGTTGCCCGCCAGCGGTTCACGGGTGATCAGCACCCGCTCTTTGTGGGCGAGCTGCTTGCCGATGGTAATCTGATCGGCGGCCAGATCGCTGACCGCGATCTCGCTATCCTCCAGCCGGTGGCTGGCGGGGGAACGGCCATCGACCGAGCAGACGCCGAGGGTGTTGTCGAAATCGTCGAGAAAGCCGTCGAACACCGGTGTCGGCGCGGAATCACCGCAGAGTCCGAAGCGGCGCGCCTTGGCGTCGCCCAGGGCGTCGAACAGGCGGTCGATCAACTGCTTGAAGCGCGAATCCTCCCCCGCTTTGCCATGATCGAGAAAGTCGTTGCAGCAGGCCGGGGTCCAGGCAATGCCGATCCCGGCTTGCCCATAGCTCCATTGCAGAAACCAGGCATCGAAACGCCGTTGCAGCTTCTCCAGGGTCTGGCGGGTCGCCTCGGTGTTGGGGGTAACGATCAGGAACTTACCGGCGGCGTTGATGACTTGGCTGGTGGGTGGCAAGTCGAGCGCGTCGAGGATCGCCAGGGCGGCGCACTCAGTCAGCAGGGAAACGTAGAAAGATCGGCCCCGCAGCAGCCGGGCGGCGCGCTTCTGGGTTTCGCCACCGGTGGCGAAGAGGAACTCCTGGATGCCGAAGAAGTCACCCTGGATCAGCAGCAGCTTCTCCTCGTCCCAGTCGGGGCGGGTGAAGTCGGCCAGCCGCTGGCGAACCTGCTCCGGGTCGTCGCCCCGGTCGTGGTGGTAGCGCCACAGGGCGGTGGCCAGGGCAGCGGTGGCGCGGCTGTGGTCATAGAGCGAAACCTCGGGGCGAGTACCAAAGGCGGTCGCCGACGGGATCGCCTGGGTGTAACAGGCCCAGAGGGAATCGAAATGGTCCAGCCACAGGGGCCAATTGCCGCGGTGGCTGGCCGGAATCTGCTCCAGTCCTTCGGTGAAGGCCCGCCAGAGTCCAGCGTATTCGGCCTGCGCGGCCTTGTTGTCGTCGGTTTCGTATCCCTCTGCCGTCACCGGGAACAGCGCCTTTACTGAAAGCGGTTCGAGGGGATAGCGCCAGGCCAGATCGCCACGCCCTGGATTCTTCTGCCCCTCGTCCAGGTCGATCTGTTCGAACAGGGTCAGCAAGCGGGCCGTATAGTGATTGCGTCCCTCGCGGGTCTTGTCTTCGGCGTGGTTGTATTTTTCGAAGGATTCCCGCTCGAATCCGGAGGCGACCCGGTCGGCGGTGGCGACGATCCATTGCAGGAAGGTCTCGGGTTTGTGGTGACGGCTGGCGGCGTTGACGATGGAATCGTCCACCTCCGGCGTGTTCCAGGCGGCGAAGGGCGTCACGTCCTCGCCGACCAGTTCCGGGAAGCGCTGTTCGATCAGGTCCCAGGCCAGGGCGGTGTAGGCGGCGTGTTTGTGGCTGTGATAACCGCCCTGTTTCTGGAACGGGCAATAGCTGTTGACATGGCTGTCGAGCCATTCACGGTCGGTCTCGATACGCGCCCGTTCAGCGAACTTGCCCAGGTCGTGCAGCAAGGCGGCCAGAGCGACCCGGCTGCTGGCCTGCATCAGTTTGGTCGTGTTCATTGCGTGGGTTCCTTCTGTCGGTTGGCGGCGTGGCTGGCCCGCCAGGGTCTCGTATCGCTCATAGCTGGGTTTCCCTCGTGGTCTTGCATTCTGCCCGGTTCACGGTTTGGTGCGGTGGTTGACAGGCTTGCGGTCATTCCCGGTACTGGATGGCGCCGGGCGGCAGCCGCAGGGCGTAGCGCCGTGGCCGCGTCCCGCCGTCGTCGATGAGGTAGGGCGCCGCCGCCGCGCCTAGGTCCCTTCTCAGGAGGCGGTGGAGCCGGCTCTTCTTCTCGGAGAAGTAGTCGCCGTCCATGCCCTGCGCGAGGGCCTTTTCGGTTCGCTCCAGGTCGTCGAGGGCGCCGCTGCGGATGGCGCGGTATTCGGCCAGGAAGCGTCTGGCCCAGGCGGCGTCCGGGGCTTCCTTCGGCGGGGCCGGCAGGGGCGGTTCGCCGGCCAGGGCGCGGCGGGCGAAGAGGCTGTAGAGGGCGAGCTGGGCCGGCGGCAGGGGCACCTCCTGTTCTCCCGCGACGATGCGTTGCCCGGCCAGGTCGATGGTGAGCCGCGGCGGTTGCAGCGATCTGCGCGCGGCGGCCACCGCCTCGGAGAAGCGGGCGCCGCCTGCCAGCAGGCGTTCGTCCAGCCCGTGGCGCAGGCTGACAAAGGGGATTTCGGCCAGGGTGACTTCCGCGTCCCTGGCGTCGGCCAGGTTCTGGTCGCGGGTCTGGATCACCTGGCTGTAGGGGGTGGGGTAGAAGAAGTCCCAGCTCGATTCGAAGGGCTCGGAGACCAGGACGTGCGACAGGCGGTCCTGGGGCCGGCCGAACAGGGAGAGAGCGTAGCCCAGATAGTAGCCCATGGTCTTGCGCCCGCCGGCGATGGAGACGTGGAGGGCACTGCTTTCGTCGGCGGTGAATCGCCGCACCTGTTCGGTGATGTAGTCGGCGGCCTGTTCGTTGTCGCCGGGCGTGCGGATGTCATCCAGCGGCCGGCCGTCGCGCCCGGTGATGCAATGGATGTGATCCGAGTCGAATGCGATCTCCGGCAGCCGCAGGTCCCGGCACAGGCGGTGGAACCAGCCGGGCAATTCGGAGAGCAGGGCCAGCTCGGCGCGCCGTTTCCCTTCGGCGGTGGTGATGAGGTGGATTTCGGTAGGCTGCCAGGGAGGATCGCCCGCCACCGCCAGGGCGTAGAGGGTCTCGGTGACCACCTGCGGCGAGAGGCCGGTGACGGCCAGCAGCACGCGGCGGGGGAATTCGTATTCGTTCATTCCGCGGCGCCTTCTTCCGGCGCGGCGGGGACGGCGATGCGGTAACGGCCCAGGCCCAGGCTGGTGCCGCGCCCGATATGCACCCACTGGCCATACCAGAGCAGGGGCCACCATTGCCGCAGGCCCTCTCCCGACAGGCTCCAGTGCCCCAGCAGGCCGCCCATCTTGAGGCGGCGGTTCTGGCGGGAGGAATAGCGTTCCCAATCGCGCCAGTTCAAGCGGGCCCCGTCCAGGCGGACCTGGTCGGCGCGCAGGGCGGGCATGGGCAGATGCAGGTCCGCGCCGGAATCGGCGCAGTGGCGTTCCAGGCCCCGCAGGCGCCGCCAGAGCTGGCGCAGGAAGTGGCCGGCGGTGAATTCGCCTGTGCCTACCAGGTGCCCCTTTTCCTTCATGCGCAGGGGGGTGAGCAATTCGACGACGGCGCGGGCAGGGGCGGGTGGCGGTTCGGCGGGCGGCGCACATTCCCCGCCTTTCTGTTCCAGCCAGCGTTCCGTGCCCAGTCCATCCTCGCGGTGCAGGCCCTCCAGCCGGAAGCGTCCCCCCCGCGTCCGCCCCAGGCCGCGCCGGCCGGCCACTTCCAGTGCCTGGGCCAGATAGGGCAAGGTCTGCCGGTGGGGGCCGAGCAGGGTCATCCCCAGTTGCAGGATGCTGCCGGCGGGAACCGGGCGCTCGCCAGCGGTTTCGACCTGGAGTACAAAAGGATGGGGGGCGCTGCCGCCGCCCTCGCGGGTTTCGAATACCCGTTCGTAGACGCAGTTTCCGGCCAGGGGGCAGCCACCACAGTCGTCCGCCCGCGTGACGCAGGCCACCCGCCGCAGTCCGTGGCCGAGCAATCCGCGCCAGGCCGAGCCGGCGTAGCCCGGCAGGTGGATAGGCTCCTCGGCCCGGAACCGGAAACGGTATCTTTGCGCCGGGGGCAGGCGCAGGGTCGGGGTTTGGTCCATGACGGTGGCTCCTTGCGAATCCATGTTCCGTAAGAGACTACTCCCGTCTCCACGCCGGTTTCCAGGCCGGCAAGCTTGCGGCGGGAGAGGACGGGGCGGGTCGCGCTTCAGCCGCGAAAGACGAGCCGCCGCAGCGGCTTGATGGCAAACAGGAGCAATACCGCCCCGCTGAGGGCCGCCAGCCAACCGGGGAGAACCTCGCCACCACTGCCGAGTTGCGCCAGGATGTCGATGTCGAGCGTGGCCGCCAAACGGTCGGTGGCGGTGCCTGCCAGGAGGCTGGTCAGGGCGATGCCCGCCAGGTAGGTCGCGGCCGTGCCGCCGCCCATTTCCTTGCGGATCACGGCCACCGTGGCGAGGTTGGTGGCCGGACCCGCCAGCAGGAAGACCAGTACCGTGCCGGGTGAGATGCCGGCCACCAGCAGTCCGGCGGCAATGGGCGTGGAGGCGGTGGCGCAGACATACATGGGGACCCCCACCACCAGCATCAGGAGTTTGGCCGCCGGCCCGCTGCCCCATTCGGCCATCATCAGGGGCGGAACCAGGGTGGCCACCACGGCGGCGAGCACCAGACCGGCCACCAGCCAGGGCACCAGATCGTCCAGGATGTCGCTGAAGGCGTAGCCGAGCCCCTGCCGTGCCTTGGCGGCCGGTCCCCGTGGTGCCGTCCGTTCCCCTCCGTCCCCACAGCAGGCGCCGGAACAGGCCACGACAGGCAAGGCCCTGGCGGCCGTTTGGCCGGCGGCGGTCCAGAGGGTCAGCAGGCCGGTGGCCACGGCGCTGAGAACGGCCGCGATGGGGCGCACCACGGCCAGGAACGGACCCAGCAGGGCGTAGGAGAGGGCGATGGAGTCGGGACCGGTCTCCGGCGTGGCGATCAGGAACGAGACCGTGGCGCCCCTGGAGGCGCCGGCGCGCCGCAAGCCCAGGGCCGCCGGCAGCACCCCGCAGGAGCAGAGGGGCAGCGGCGCGCCCAGCAGGGCCGCCTTGACCACCGGCCAAGGGCCGCGGCCGCCCAGCCAACGGCTGAGCCGTTCCTCGGGCAGGAAGGCCCGGATCAGCCCGGCCGCGATCAGCCCCAGCAGCAGCCAGGGGGCGGCGTCCAGGTAGAGCGCGAGCAGGTGATCCAGAAACTCCATCATGAATCAGGCGGAATCATCGTCGGCCCTGTGATGCCCGCAGTATTCCACGGGAGAAGAGAGCGTACAAGGCGGGCAGGACGAACAGGGTCAGCAGCGTGGCCGAACCCAGCCCGCCCACCACCACGGTGGCCAGGGGGCGCTGCACCTCGGAACCGACCCCGCTGGAGAGCAGCATGGGGATCAGGCCCAGGGCGGCGATGGCGGCGGTCATCAGTACCGGCCGCAGGCGGGAGAGGGCGCCCCGGAAGACAGCTTCGGACAGGGGTTCGCCCCCCTCCACATTCTGGTTGATGGCGTTGACCATCACCACGCCGTTGAGCACCGCCACGCCGAACAGGGCGATGAAGCCGATGGAGCCCGGCACCGACAGGTACTGGCCGGTGTAGTAGAGGGCGGCGATGCCGCCGATCAGCGCCAGCGGCACGTTGAGCATGATGAGCAGGGCCTGGCCGATGGAGTGGAAGGCGAAATAGAGCAACAGGAAGATGAGGCCCAGGGACAGGGGCACGACCACCATCAGCCGCTGTTCGGCCCGTTGCTGGTTTTCGAACTGGCCGCCGAAGACCACCGAGTAGCCCGGCGGCAGTTCGATCTCCTGGTCGATCCGCTGGCGCAGTTCACGCACCAGCCCGCCCATGTCCCGGCCTTCCACGTTCGCCTGGATCACCACCCGGCGCTGCACGTCGTCACGGCGGATCTGCGGCGGGCCGGTTTCGATGGCGACCCGGGCCACGTCCCCCAGGCGCACCCAACTGCCGTTGGCGGCGCGGATGATCAGCTTGCGCAGGGCCTCCACGCTGTTGCGCTGCTCTTCGGCCAGCCGCAGGTAGATGTCATACCTTTCGTTGCCCTTGATCACCTGTCCGGCCGGGACGCCGCCGATGCCGTCGGCCACCAGGTCCATGATCTGCGCCACCGGGATGCCGTGGCGCGACAGGGCCTCCCGGTCGGGGCGGATCACCAGTTGCGCCTCTCCGGCGATCTGCTCCATCTCCACGCCGCGGGTGCCTTCGACACGCCTCACCAGGGCCTCGATACGCCCGCCGATGGCGGTCAATTGCTCCAGGTCCGGCCCGAACAGCTTGATCGCCAGTTGCGCCTTGACCCCGGACAGCAATTCATCGACACGGGTGGCAATGGGCTGGGAGAAGGAGAACAGCAGCCCCGGATGCACCGACATCCGTTCCTTCATCAACTGTTGCAGGGTCTTGCGGTCAGGGGCGCTGGTCCACTGCTCGACCGGCTTGAGCCCGACGTACAGTTCCACGTTGGAGACCGGCTCCGGATCGCCGCCCAGTTCCGCGCGGCCGATCCGGCTGGAGACATAGAGCACCTCCGGGAATTCCATCAGGCGTTCCTCCAGGACCCGGGAGACCCGCAGCGCGGTGTCGAGGCTGGAGGAGGGTGCCAGGGTGGTGCGGATGTTGATGGTGCCCTCTTCCAGTTCCGGCACGAATTCGGTACCCAGCCGGGGTACCAGCGACAGAGCCCAGGCGAATATCAACAGGGCCGCGGCCACCACCAGCAGACGCCCTTTCAGGGCCAGCCGCAACAGGGGTTTGTAGAGCCATTCGATGGGGGCGAACACGGGGCTGGCGCGGTGCCGGAGCGGCCGGCGGAAGGCGTAGGAAGCCAGCGCGGGCATCGCCACCAGGGCCACCAGCAGAGAGGTCAGCATGGCCAGCACGATGGACACGGCCATGGGTTGGAACAGCTTGCCCTCCACACCCTCGAGGGTGAACAGTGGCGCGAACACCACGATGATGATGAGCACGGCGTAGAACACCGGCCGTGCCACCTCGCGGGCCGCCTCCTGGATACGCAGGGCGATGCCGCCATCCTCGCCGCCGCCGCGCTCCAGGTGCTTGAAGATGTTCTCCATCATCACCACCGAACCGTCCACCATCATGCCGATGGCGATGGCCAGCCCGCCCAGGGACATGAGATTGGCCGACAGGCCCCAGTAGCTCATCAGGGTCAGGGCCAGGCCGACGGACAGGGGCACGGAAAGCAGCACCAGCAGGGTGGCGCGCAGGTTGAGCAGGAACAGCAGCAACACCACCACGATCAGGACGAAGGCCTCCAGGAGGGCGGAGGTCACGGTCTTCACGGCCTGTTCCACCAGTTCCCCCTGGTCATAGAAGGGCTCGATGGTGACCCCCGGCGGCAGGGCCTGCTGGATGGCCGGCAGGCGCTCCCGGACACCGTCGATGGTGGCCTTGGTGTTGGCGCCCATGCGCTTGAGCACGATGCCCACCACCACCTCGCCCAGGGACTCGGGCCGGCCGTCGGCGCCGCGCCGGGTCATGGTGACCGCGCCCTGGCGGATCTCGCCGCCGAATTCCACCGTGGCCACGTCGCCCACGCGGATGGCCACGCCATCCACCACCTTGAGGGGGATGTCGGCGATGTCCCGCAGGCCCTCGCGGCCGGAACGTATCCAGCCCACGCCACGGATCACCAACTGCTCCGCGCCCCGGTCCAGGTACCAGCCACCGGCGTTGCGGTTGTTGGCCTCGATGGCCGCGACGATGTCGTCCACCGCCAGCTCATAGGCGAGCAGGGATTCCGAGCGGAGATTGACCTGGTACTGACGCACCTCGCCGCCATAACTGAGCACATCGGTGACGCCGTCCACCGGCATCAGCAACAGCTTCACCACCCAGTCGTTGAGGCTGCGCAGGGCGATGGCGTCATAGCGTTCGGGGTCGTCCGCGCGCAGCAGATACTGGAACACCTGCCCCAGGCCGGAGGTGTTGGGGCCCACCTGGGGGGTGCCCACGCCGGGTGGTATCCGTTCACGGGCCACCTGCAGGCGCTCGAACACCAGTTGCCGGGCGAAATAGATGTCCGTGCCCTCCTTGAACACCACCGTCACCACCGACAAGCCGGTCTTGGAGATGGAACGCACCTCCTCCACGTCGGGCAGGGCGTACATCACCGCCTCCACCGGATAGGTGATCAGTTGTTCCACCTCCTCCGCGGCCAGTCCGGGGGCCTCGGTGTTGATGGTGACCTGGACGTTGGTCACATCCGGAAAGGCATCCAGATTCAGTCTCGGGATCATCCAGGCGGAGGCGGCCAGGGCGCCGAACAGGGCGAGCAGGACCAGCAGCCGGTTTTGCACCGACCAATCGATCAGTCTGTTCAACATAGCGGCGGCCTCAGTGGTTATGTACGGCGAAGCCGGACTTGGCCAGTTCCGACTGGAGGAAGAAGGCCCCCCGCACCACCACCGGGGTACCCTCGGGCAGGCCGCCGATCACCACCCGGCCGCCGGCATCGCGCAGACGTTCCACCTCCTTCGGCTCGAAACCCTCGGCGGTTTCGACGAACACCACCCAGTCACCATCCATACTGCGTTGCAGGGCTGCTTCGGGAACGCTCAGGGCCATCCCGGCCTCCGCCGTGGACAGATACACCTGGACGAACTGGCCGGGGTGCAGGCGGTGATCCTCATTGACCAGACCGATGCGCACCCCCAGGGTGCGGGTGCTCTCATCCAGGCGATGGTGCAGTTGTATGACTTCCCCGCGTCCCTTCTCCGTGGCGGTCTCCCAGCGTGCCACCGCGCCCACGCGGATGCCGGCCGCCTGGGCCGGGCTCAGCCGCGCCTCGATCCAGAGCCGGTGTTCATCGGTCACCTCGAACAGCACACGCCCCGGTTCCACCAGTTCCCCAAGGATGAAATCGTCCGCCACCACCGTGCCATCGATGGGTGACAGCAACTGGAAACGGCCGTCGGCACGGCTCACATCGCCATCGCGCAACAACCGCTCCACCTGCGCCCGGCTCATGCCGTAGGCCAGCACCCTCGCCCGCGCCTGTTGCGCGGCGATGCGGGCCTCGGTGTAACGGCGTTCCGAGACCACGCTCTTGCCGAGCTTGCGCACCCGCTGCCATTCGCGCTCGGCCACCATCAGCTCACCCTGGGCCTCGGCCATGGCCACACTGGAAAGGGTGACCAGCGCCTGCCCGGCGCGGACCTCCTCGCCCAGGCGCGCCCGGCGGGCAATCACCTGGGCGGCGATGCGCGGGCTCACGCGGGCCGTGGCATAGGCGTCCTGCCGCACCTCGCCCGGGGCCCGTATCTCGGTGGCCATGGGGGAAGGACGCAGGGACTCGACGACGATACCCACCGCGGCTCGCTGCTCCGGGCTCAGGCGCACCGCATGGGGTTCATGGCCATGTTCACCGTGGCCATGCTCCTCGTGGTCGTGCTCTTCCTCCAGGGCGCCGTGATTCTCCCTGGGAGCTCCGCCCCGGTCCCCATCGTGAGCCTCGTGCCCGTCGTGTTCGTTGTGTCCATCATGACGACCAGCCGGCGGCTGGTGGTCCCCGGCGGCCTGGGCGGGGGCCGCCTTTCCATCCTCGTGGGCATGATCCTCCATCGCCATGGCGGAGAGGGGCAGGGCAAACAGGGCGCTGCAAAGCAGCACCCGGCGTAGTCTGGGGCAGGGCATACAGGGTCCTCCCGGAAATCTGTCGAGACGTGGGTTGGGAACAGGCACCGCTGCGGGGTGCCAACGACAGCGGGTCAGAGGACCGTGGGGGGACGCTCGATCTCGGCGGGGGGCGCGTGGGGAGCGACGTGTGGATGGGGAACGGTAACGGAACCACGGACACGCCCCGGCAAGGCCCAGCCGTTACTCGGCAGGCCAGTGAAATGAGCACCCAGATGACAGCAATGGTCGCAGCCGTCCACATGATCCCCGTGCTCATCGACATTGACGATGAAAGTACTGCCGGAGGGCCCGTCGCCATTCCCATGAAGATCGAATGCTGCCGCCGTCTGCACGCCCAACGAGGCCAGCATGACCAACAGGGCCATGAGAGACAGGCATCGTCGTGTGCGGTCGAAGGCTTGCATGGAATGCAGGTGGTACAGGTGCCGGCGGCTTGAGGGACGGCCATCTTACTACTATTAACCCGGCAACATAATAGATCGTGTTCAGCCGTACTGTGCGCGTTCACGGCAAGGCGTCGAAACGCCGCTGTAGCACTCCTACAGCCAG
>CAYPEH010000036.1:0-21401 GCA_964409585.1 uncultured Chromatiales bacterium
CTACACCGCCATGCAGATTCCGGCCGGGGTATTGGCCGACACCCTCGGGCCGCGGGTCAGTGTTGGCATGGGCGCTCTGGTGGCCGGGGCGGGGTCCGTCCTGTTCGGTCTGGCCGCCGATCTGGATGCGGCCATTGCAGGGCGTTTCCTCGTGGGGCTGGGTGTTTCGGTGGTGTTCGTCGGCCTGATGAAGAGCAATGCGGTCTGGTTTGCCGAACGCCAGTACGGACGTATCAGCGGGCTGACCCTGTTGATCGGCAATGTCGGTTCCATTCTCGCTGCTGGGCCGCTGGCGTTGCTTCTGGTGGAGATGGACTGGCGCGAGGTGTTCGTCGGCGCCGGTGTGATCTCCGTATTCCTCTCCGCCGTCAGTTTCGGGCTGGTGCGGAACAGGCCGGAGGACGCCGGTTTCCCATCCGTGCGGGAGCAGGAGGGGCTGCCGCCCAGTCCACCACGGGAGCGGCACTGGTTACAGGATTTGCGCCATGTGTTGCTGAAGCGTGATGTCTGGCCGGGATTCTGGGTCAACTTTGGCGTCACCGGGGCCCTGTTCGCCTTCGCCGGTCTGTGGGGTGTGCCCCTGATGCGCGATCTGCATGGTCTGGATCGTGCCGGTGCCTCGCTCTATACCACCATGGCCCTGGCGGGTTTTGCGGTGGGGTCCATGAAGGCAGGTTGGCTGTCCGACCGGATTGGTGCGCGCAAGCCGGTGATCGTCGTCGGTAGCCTGCTTTCCGCCCTGGTGTGGCTGGGCCTGATCCTGCTGCCGTGGGGACCGGGCTGGTCGGGACTGACTCTCTACACTCTGCTGGGTCTGTGCGCCGGTGGCTTCGTCGTTACCTATGCCGCCGCCAAGGAGGTGCTGCCTCCGGCGGTGTCGGGCATGGCCATCGCTCTGGTCAATACTGGTCTGTTCCTGGGGGCGGCGGTGATGCAGCCGGCCTTCGGCTGGGTCATGGACCTGAGTTGGGACGGAACCGTGGTGGACGGTGTGAGAGTCTATGCCATCGGCGATTACCGGAATGGTCTGTGGCTGTCTTTCGGTTTCGCGGTTCTGGCCCTGCTGGCGGCATTGCGCATCCGCGAGACGAATTGCAGGCATGTTTGAAGATGGTGAATCCGGGGGATCCAGGGTCGTGCCGGGGTCGGCGTTTGGAGGCGGATTTCCGATGGAGTCGACAGCTTGCCTGGAGATTCACCCATTGGCCGTGAGCAGGTCCGTCCCCCGGCTGGCCTGCCCGCCCGCCATGCACCATGCGCCATGGCGGGCGGTGGGGCTCAGAGCCCCAGCTTCTTTTCCAGGTAGTGGATGTCCGTGCCACCGGCCATGAAGGCGGAATCGGCCATGATGTTCCGGTGCAGGGGCACGTTGGTCTTGATACCCTCGATCACCACCTCGGACAGGGCTGTGCGCATGCGCGCCATGGCGCTGTCGCGGTCCTCGCCGTGGGTGATCAGCTTGCCGATCATGGAGTCGTAATAGGGCGGTACGGTGTAGCCGTTGTAGATGTGACTGTCGACGCGCACGCCGGGGCCGCCAGGGGCGTGGTACTGGGTGATCGGACCCGGCGACGGCATGAAGGTCTCCGGGTCTTCCGCGTTGATGCGGCACTCCATGGCGTGGCCCCTGATGCGGATGTCCTCCTGTTTGTAGCGTAGCGGTTCGCCCGCGGCGATCAGCAGCTGTTCCTTGAGGATGTCCACGCCGGTGACCAGTTCGGTGACCGGGTGTTCCACCTGTATGCGGGTGTTCATCTCGATGAAGTAGAACTCACCGTCCTCGTAGAGGAATTCGAAGGTGCCGGCGCCACGGTATCCGATCTTGCGGCAGGCTTCGGCGCAGCGTTCACCCAGCCGGTTGCGTTGTTCCTCGGTGATACCGGGAGCCGGGGCCTCTTCCACCACCTTCTGATGGCGGCGCTGCATGGAACAGTCCCGCTCGCCCAGGTGGATGGCGTTGCCGTGCTGGTCGGCCAGCACCTGGAATTCCACATGGCGCGGATGGCTGAGGAATTTCTCCATGTAGACCATGTCGTTGCCGAAGGCGGAACCGGCCTCGGCCTTGGTCAGGGAAATGGCGTTGAGCAGAGTGGCTTCGGAATGCACCACGCGCATGCCGCGTCCGCCGCCGCCTCCGGCAGCCTTGATGATCACCGGGTAGCCGATGTCACGGGCCAGTTGCATATTGGTGTCGGGATCGTCGCCCAAGGGGCCGTCGGAACCGGGTACGCAGGGTACGCCGGCCTCCTTCATGGCGCGGATTGCCGCGACCTTGTCGCCCATGGTGCGGATGGTTTCCGGCTTCGGGCCGATGAAGACGAAGCCGCTGGATTCCACACGCTCGGCGAAATCGGCGTTCTCCGAGAGGAAGCCGTAGCCGGGGTGGATACCGACCGCGTCGGTTACTTCCGCGGCGCTGATGATGGCCGGGATATTCAGATAGCTGTCCACCGAGGCGGGCGGACCGATGCAGACCGACTCGTCGGCCAGCAGGACATGTTTGAGATCCGCGTCCGCGGTGGAATGGACGGCAACGGTCTTGATGCCCAGTTCACGGCAGGCGCGGAGGATGCGCAGGGCGATCTCACCCCGGTTGGCGATGACGATTTTTCCGAGCATGGGGGCGCCGTGCTTATTCGATGATGAACAGGGGCTGGCCGAATTCCACCGGCTCGCCGTTTTCCACCAGGATGGCCTTGATCGTGCCGGATTTGTCGGCCTCGATCTGGTTCATCATCTTCATCGCTTCGATGATGCACAGGGTGTCGCCGGCGGATACGGATGAGCCCACTTCGGCGAAGGGCTTGGCACCTGGGGAAGAGGCCCGGTAGAAGGTGCCCACCATGGGGGCCTTGAGCTGGTGTCCGCTGGGCAGGGCGGATTCGTCCGTGGGGGGGGCTGCTTCGGTGGTGGCCGGGGCCGGGGACGGGGCCGGTGCGGCGGCGGGAGCTGGTGCGGCCGGCACGGCAAACTGCTGCACTGGCATCGGGGCGGCGGCCTGAGTCTGGCGGCTGATGCGCACGGACTCCTCACCCTCGTGGATCTCGATTTCTGCGACCCCGGATTCGTCCAGCAGTTCGATGAGTTTTTTTATCTTGCGGATATCCATTGTGCTCGTTACCCGGCGTTGTCGGCCCGGATGCCGTGGAGATGGTTATTCTGCATCGGGCTTGAGTTGTTGTAGCGCCGCCTGTAACGCCAGGTCATAGCCCTGGTCGCCGAGGCCGGCGATGACCCCCACCGCAACATCGGAAAAATAGGAGCGGTGACGGAATTCCTCGCGTCGGTACACATTCGACAGGTGTACCTCGATAAACGGTATGTCCACTGCCAACAGCGCATCACGTAACGCCACGCTGGTGTGGGTGAAGGCGGCGGGGTTGATCAGGATGAAATCCACCCGGCCGCGGGCCGCGTGGATGCGCTCCACCAGTTCGTGTTCGGCATTGCTCTGCATGAACTCGAGTGTGTGGCCCTGCGCGGCGGCCGCATTCTGCAGTCGCTGGTTGATGTCGTCCAGCGTGGTGCGGCCGTAGACCTCCGGTTCCCGCGTGCCCAGCAGGTTCAGGTTGGGACCGTGGAGTAGCAGAAGATTTGCCATGGGATCGGTGCGCGCCTTGCTTCATGGGCCTGCCCCGGATTGTGCCGCAATGGCCGGACGATGTCCATAGAAAATGCACGCGTTCCACGCCAGTTCGATGCAATTCGCGGCAAGTTTACGCAGGAATACCCGTATGATTTTGTTTGTCCCGGGGTGCAGGCTCCCTGCCGTGACCGGCTGCTACATGGGAGCCAGGGAAACTCTGAACAAGTACCGGGGGAAGGGGTGTGCCCATGCCCCCGTAAGCCATTGATTTGCATCCCTCCCCCAATAGGCAATCCCCTGCAAGGGAACTCTGATCGGGGCGCGTAGCGACTTGATTAGAGTTTCCCCAGGGCCCGGGTGGCATGATCGCGGAATTCGGCGGCGTCGAGGAAGCCCACCAGCCGGTAGCCCTTGCGTTCCCTGCCATCGCTGCCGAAGAACAGGATGCTGGGCGGGCCGATCAGGCCGAAGCGTTTCAGCAGTGCCTTGTCGTCTTCATCATTGGCGGTGACATCGGCCTGTAACAGGACGGTGTTGGCCAGCACCCGCTGTACACCCGCATCGGAAAACGTATAACGCTCCAATTCCTTGCAGGAGACGCACCAGTCGGCGTAGAAGTCGAGCATGACGGTCTTGCCGGCGGCGCTGGCTGCGGCCAGTTGCCGCTCCAGGTCCGCCACGGTCTTGATGCGCTGGAAGGCCAGTTCGTGGGACTGGGGGGCGTCGCTGGTGGCACCGGCAATGGCCACACCCTTCAGGGGTTGCAACGGGTCCTTGCTACCGGAAGCGGCACCCACCATCAGCAGCGCGCCGTAGATCAGCAATACGACGCCCAGGCCCTTCCACAGTTTGCGCCAGCCGCTCGGGTGGGGCGGGGTGTGGGATGCATGGTCGGCATGGTGCAGGGGCTCCAGTGCCCCCATGTAGATGCCGGAGGTGATCAGCAGGATTCCCCAAAGGGCCATGGTCAGCGCTGCCGGGACGATGCGCTCCAACATCCAGATGGCCACGCCCAGCAGCATCACGCCGAACACCGCCTTGACCGTATCCATCCAGTCGCCGGCCTTGGGCAGTGCCTTGCCGGCGGAGGTGCCGATGGCGATCAACGGGATGCCCATGCCCATGCTGAGGGCGAACAGCGCCAGGCCACCGAGCACGGCATCTCCGCTCTGGCCGATATAGATCAGTGCCCCGGCCAGAGGCGGGGCCACGCAGGGGCCGACGATCAGCGCCGACAGCAGGCCCATGATGGCCACGCCGATCAGGCTGCCACCCTGCTGGCGGTTGCTGATCTCGGTGAGTTTGCTTTGCAGTGCGGCCGGAAGCTGCAATTCATAGAAGCCGAACATGGACAGGGCCAGGGCGACAAACAGGGCGGCGAACACGCCGAGGATGATCGGACTCTGGAAGGCCGCTTGCAGATTGCTGCCGAACAGTCCGGCGATCACACCGACGACGGTGTAGGTCAGCGCCATGGCCAGTACGTAGACCAGTGACAGGGTGAAGGCGCGCCGGGTGGTCATGCCCGGTCCCTGGCCGACGATGATGCTGGACAGGATCGGGATCATGGGGAACACGCAGGGTGTGAAGGCCAGCAACAGTCCGAAACCGAAAAAGGTGGCGACCGTCACCCAGGTGCTGCCGGAGGCCAGCGAGGCGGCGATGCGGTCCTGTTCGGAGCGGGGAGCGGCCGGCGCCGCGCCAGCCGGTGTGCCGGGTGCCGCCACGGCAGGCGGGCTCGCCGCAACGGCATCGTTGACGCCAGGCAGGGACAGGGTCATGGTCTTGTCTATGGGGGGATAGCAGAGGCCGGCGTCGGCACAGCCCTGGTAGCGGGTTTTCAGCACCACCTGTCCTTGGTCGCCGTCGGAACGCAGCAGGGGGATGCGTGCCTCGGCCTGGTGATAATAGACCTCCATGCGACCGAAGTTGGGGTCTACCTTGACCTTGCCGGCTGGCAGGATGGCTTCGCCCAGTTGGATGCCCTGACCGTCTTCAAGGGTGAATTGCATGCGGTCGCGGTAGAGATAGTAGCCGTCGGCGATCTGCCAGCGGGCCAGCAGGGTGTTGCCGTCCAGTGCCTCCAGGGTGTATTGGAAAGCCTCGTCCGGATCGAGGAACTCCGCTCCGCTGTCACCCAGGCCCAGGGCGTCACCGATCCCGCCGATGAT
This sequence comes from uncultured Chromatiales bacterium, assembly GCA_964409585.1. Lineage (GTDB taxonomy): Bacteria > Pseudomonadota > Gammaproteobacteria > JACKNK01 > CAYPEH01 > CAYPEH01. Next base: position 5,758 of record CAYPEH010000036.1, read on the forward strand.
GCTGGCGATGGGGCCGGTGTCGGCTGCTGGTGCTGGTGCCGGTGCTGGTGCCGGTGCCGCGGCAGGCAGTTTCAGGCTGACCGTCTTGTGGTAGGGGGGGTAGCAGACGCCGATATCGGCGCAGCCCTGGACCCCGGCCTGCAATTCCAGTTCACCGCCGGGAGCGGTGACCGGCAGTTGGATGTCCACCGTGCCACGATGGATCTCCACCTCACCGAAAAACTCATCCTGCTTTTTCTTGCCCGGGGGGATCTCGGCCTCGCCCAGTTCGGCGCCGGGCGTGTCGGTGTTGAACCTGAACTTGCTGCCATAGAGGTAGTAGCCCTCGGCGATGTTCCACTGCACGTGAACGGTGCCGGCGTCCACAGCCTCCACCTGTAACTGGAAGGCATCTTCCGGCGGCAGCAATTCGTCTTCCTGGGCCGTGGCCAGCGCAGGAATCAGGGCGATCAGCAGGCCCCAACGCAAAACTGTGTTCTTCATTTGGTGGTTCCCGTCATGCGCGCAACCCAGTCCAGGTAGTCTTTCGAACCCTGTTCGATTGGGACCGCGATGATTTCTGGAAGTTCGTAGGGGTGGTGTTCCCGCAGGGCCTGTTCCAGGGCGCCATAGGCAGCCCCGGTTGTTTTTATGATCATCAATGCCTCATGGTCCCGCTGCAATTGGCCCTGCCATCGGTAGATGGAGGTCAGCTTCGGTACCACGTTGACGCAGGCGGCGTGACCATCCGTGACGACACGCTCCGCCAGCCGTTCAGCGGTGCCGCTGTCGGGGCAGGTACAGAGAACGACCAGGGTGGCAGTCATGGGTGTTCGCGTGTCCGTCCAGGGGGTTGTTCGCCAAGGCGCGGAATGGTAGCGCGGCCTTGGGCCACTGTCACCGAACCCTGAATGTGGTTACTAAGACCATCATTAATGAAGCCCCATTCAGCGGGTCTCAGGGCGTTTGGCCACCAGGCGCGCCAGCGCCGGCATGGTCCGTGCTGTGTCAAGCCGGCGCAACACCGTGGATGGACGCCCTGAGACCCGCCTGCAGGGAGTGCCCCGGATGTCCCGGCTCTGCGTTGCGGTCCTTGCCAAGGACCGGGGCATTGCCTGCGGGCCGCGCCTTGATCCGAAACATCCGGGGCGCTCTGAGTGGGGCCTGATTAACGATTGTCTTAGTAATTGCCCGTGGCAACTGCAATACTGGGAGCTTCATTGAAAAGCCGCCCTGCCGCCCCCATAGATCCGACATGAACCCTTTTTCATACCTTTTTATATTGTTCGTCATTGTGCCGGTGCTGGAGATCTACCTGTTGATTAAGGTGGGTTCGGTCATCGGTGCCTTCTCAACCGCCATACTGGTCGTGCTGACGGCTGTGATCGGCGCCTGGCTGCTGCGCTTGCAGGGTCTGTCCACGTTGCGGCGGGTGCAGCTCTCCCTGTCACGGGGCGAGGTGCCGGCGGTGGAGATGCTGGAAGGGGCGTTCCTGCTGGTGGGGGGTGCCCTGCTGCTCACGCCCGGTTTTTTCACCGACACCATCGGTTTCGCTTGCCTGATCCCCATCGTCCGCCGGGGAATCATTCAGTGGATGATTCGTCGCGGCGTGTTGGTCCAGGTGGTGGCAGGCCGGGCCGGCCCCCGGCGGACCAAGCCGGGGCCACGCACCATCGAAGGTGAATTCTGGCGGGAAGACGACAAGTGAGAGGCTGCTGCCGGATCGGCCCCCCTGTACGGTCCAGGCCATATCTGACCTGAGTCCTGTGAGCAATCCTTTCCCCGCCCTTGACTCTTCGTTATTCGACCCTATTATTAGCACTCACTAGTGGTGAGTGCTAATAATGCTCTCCCTACCACCATTCCATTGATAGAGAATCTTTCAAGGAGACTCAGTTCCATGAACATTCGTCCCCTGCATGATCGGGTAGTCGTAAAGCGCAAAGAAGAAGAGCGTATGTCCGCTGGTGGCATCGTCATTCCTGATACGGCTGCTGAAAAGCCCATTCAGGGTGAAGTCATCGCGGTCGGTAACGGCAAGATCCAGAACAACGGCGAACGCATCCCCTTGGACGTGAAGGTCGGTGATCGGGTCCTGTTCGGCAAGTATTCCGGCACCGAGGTCAAGGTCGAGGGCGAGGAACTGCTGGTGATGCGCGAAGAAGACATCATGGCCGTCATCGAGAGCTGATCGTCCGCGCTCCCTTTTTTCCGAATCATCCAAACGAATTCAGAGGTTAGAAGCATATGGCTGCTAAAGAAGTCCGTTTTTCCGATGACGCCCGGAGCCGCATGGTCCACGGTGTCAACATCCTGGCCAACGCCGTCAAGGTGACCCTGGGTCCCAAGGGCCGCAATGTGGTGCTGGAGAAGTCCTTCGGTGCCCCCACCGTCACCAAGGACGGCGTCTCCGTGGCCAAGGAGATCGAACTGGAGGACAAGTTCGAGAACATGGGCGCGCAGATGGTCAAGGAAGTCTCCTCGCAGACCTCCGACATCGCCGGTGACGGTACCACTACCGCCACCGTGCTGGCCCAGGCCATCGTCCGCGAAGGCATGAAGGCCGTTGCCGCCGGTATGAACCCCATGGACCTGAAGCGCGGTATCGACCAGGCCGTCGCCGCCACCGTCGAACAGCTCCAGGCCCTGTCCAAGCCCTGTGACGACAGCAAGGCCATTGCCCAGGTCGGCACCATTTCCGCCAACTCCGATGCCTCCATCGGTGCGACCATCGCCGAGGCGATGGAAAAGGTCGGCAAGGAAGGCGTCATCACCGTGGAAGAGGGCAAGTCCCTGGACAACGAGCTGGACGTGGTGGAAGGCATGCAGTTCGACCGCGGCTACCTGTCCCCCTACTTCGTCAACAACCAGCAGACCATGAACGCCGAGCTGGAGGATCCCTATATCCTGCTGCACGACAAGAAGATCTCCAACGTGCGTGACCTGCTCCCCGTTCTGGAAGGCGTCGCCAAGGCCAGCCGTCCGCTGCTGATCATCGCCGAGGACGTCGAGGGCGAGGCCCTGGCCACCCTGGTGGTCAACTCCATCCGCGGCATCGTCAAGGTCTGCGCGGTCAAGGCCCCCGGCTTCGGTGACCGCCGCAAGGCCATGCTGCAGGACATCGCCATCCTCACCGGCGGCCAGGTGATCTCCGAGGAGGTCGGTCTGTCCCTGGAGAAGGCCACCCTGGACGATCTGGGTACCGCCAAGCGCGTCGTCGTCGGCAAGGAAGAGACCACCATCGTCGATGGCGCCGGGTCCGCCGAGGACATCAAGGCCCGCTGCGACCAGATCCGCGCCCAGGTGGAAGAGACCACTTCCGACTACGACCGCGAGAAGTTGCAGGAACGCCTGGCCAAGCTGAGCGGCGGCGTGGCCGTCATCAAGGTCGGTGCCGCCACCGAGGTGGAAATGAAGGAGAAGAAGGCCCGCGTGGAAGACGCCCTGCACGCCACCCGCGCCGCCGTGGAAGAGGGCATCGTGCCTGGCGGCGGTGTCGCCCTGATCCGTGCCCTGCAGGGCCTGGGTGAACTCAAGGGTGCCAATCACGACCAGGATGTCGGTATCTCCATCGCCCGCCGCGCCATGGAGGAGCCCCTGCGCCAGATCGTCGCCAACGCCGGTGACGAGCCGAGCGTGGTGCTGAACAAGGTCTCCGAGGGCGAGGGCAGCTTCGGCTACAACGCCGCCACCGGCGAGTATGGCGACATGCTGGAAATGGGTATCCTCGATCCCACCAAGGTGACCCGCTCCGCCCTGCAGAACGCCGCCTCCGTGGCCGGTCTGCTGATCACCACCGAGGCCATGATCGCCGAGGCTCCGAAGAAGGAGAGCGCTCCGGCCGGCGACATGGGCGGCATGGGCGGCATGGGTGACATGGGCATGGGCGGCATGATGTAAGCCCTTCCCGTTCAGCCAATCCGCTGACCCGAAAAGGCCCCGCCGGTTTCCGGCGGGGCCTTTTCTTGTTATTAACCCGGCCCGTGTTCAGGGCTTCAGGAATGCCCTGAGCACGGGGCCGGGTTAATACGGTGGCTATGGCTACACCGGGCTGTTCGTTTGGGAAGCTCTGAACGAATCGTGGCACGGCGTCTCGGGGCGCCAAATCGCCCATCTCCGCGTTGCGAATCTTGCCAATAGCGGGCTATTGCCTGCGATTCGCGCCTTGATCTGGACGATTTTTCACCCCAATCCGCTCGCGCCAGATTCATTCAGAGCTTCCTTTGCGCTATTGTCTGCGCTTATGTGCAAACCGCTCTCCATCGTGTACAGGGGTGTGGGGGCCTGTCTGCTGGCCGTGTGCCTGGGGCAGGCGGCGGCGGACCCTCCGCCATCCCTGGCTGACAGCCGCGTCCATCTGCAGGCGGCCGTGGATGAGTTTCAGCAGGCGGACCGGGCCTGGCTCGAACTGCGCTCGCTTGCCGGCAGCCTGCGTGCCCGTGAACGGTCCGCACGGGCATTGGCGGATTCATCCTCCGCACGGCCGCTGGAACGGCAGCGTGCGGAAAAGGCTGCTGGCAGCCTGCTCCTGCGCTCCAGGCAGGCGGCGGAGCAAATCGACTCCGCATTGGTGAACCGGGCCACGGCCCGGACACGTATGGAACAGTCTGCAACCGCCTACCTGCAGGCCCTGCGGGAGGAACTGCAACGGCGTGACCAGCAACTGGCGGCCGATCAACCTGTCGTTTCCGCACCCGGCCCCGCGGCCTATCCCTATTTGCAGGCCGTGCGCGTCCATGTCGACGGCCAGGATTATTACCGTGCGCGCTGGGATGACCGGCGTGCCGGGTTGCTGCACCAGGTGGAATGGCTGGCCGGGCGTTTGCGGGGGATCCGCATGGTTCTGGACGAGAGCCGGGATACCCTGCTGGAAATCGCGGCCGGATTGCCGCAAAAGGCCAAGGCACGGGATGAGGCCCTGCTGGCCCTGGCCAAAACGGTGGATGCGTTGCCCTGGTCCGTGGCGGTGGCCGACGCGGCCGATCGGGCCGTGGAGCTGGCGCTGGATGCTCCGGGACAGTCCTGGTCGGCCCTGTACCGGGCCATGCGCCGCGCCGGCAGCGGCAGCGGTGCGGATACGGCACTGCTCGATCTGCCGATGATGTTGCGCGAACGCCCGGGTGAGGGGGTGGACCGCACTCCTCCCGTGGGTGCCGTTTTTCTGGCCGTGGGCAGTGGCCTGATCAGTGATGCGGGCAGGCGCAGACTGGAGGCGGCCCTGCGGCCCCTGCTGGATGAGCGGAGGAGCGGGCTCGAACGGGAGGCCGTCTCCAGCCTGCTGGGCGAGGTCCCTTCGCCGGAGGACGATGCCTATGCGCGGGCATTGGAGCACATGCGCGCAGGCCCCGGCGACCGGGAATGGTGGAAGTCACGGTCCTGGCCGGGCCGGGATGAGGGCGCTCTGGCGGTTGGTCCCGGCTTCCTCGACTACCTGTCCGCCCAGGCCCGTTACCAGTTCGCCACCCGTTCCGTGTTGTTGCTGGCGTTCCGGCATGAGCTGTTGCGGGAGATCGCCGCTCTGCTGGTAAAGGCCCTCGAGGCTGGCCGGCGGGAACTGGATGCCGCCGATGACGGGCGGAACCTGGTGCGCGAACGGGACGATGCCCTCGATGTCGATGCCGCGGAACTGCTACTGAGCTTTTCCGAACCCATGTCCATGGTGGAGGTGAGTGTCAACGGGCAGGCCATCGATGGGGAACTGCAAGGGCAGGAATGGCGCGGCGGATTGTCGGTCGGCGCGGCACGGCGGCTGCAACTGGAGGTGACGGGGCGTTCCGTGCGGGACGGGTTGGCACTGGATGCATTGCCAGCTACGCGGCCGGTGCTGAGCGAGGGTGTATGGACCGGTGTGGAAACGGGACCCGATCGCGAACATCGGTTGCGGGTGGAGGCGCCACATACGGTCGATGCCCCGCATTCGCCACCCAAGGACGTCGTGCTGGTCTTCGGGGCCTCGGCATCCATGGCCGGCGGACGCCTGGACGCGGCCCGTCAGGCGGTGCGCACCCTGTTGCAGTCCGATGGATTCCCGCCCCAGACCCGCTTTGCGCTGGTGGTCTTTCAGGGGTGCGGGGAGGTGAAGGTGGATGTCCGCTTCACCACCGATCGTGAACGCCTGTTGAGCGTCCTCGATGGCCTGGAGGCCCGTGGGGGCAGTCCCCTGGCCAAGGCGGTGGAGCGTGCCTGCCGCTATGCCGCCAGGGAGGCCGGTGAGCAACGGGCGCTGGTCCTGTTCACCGATGGGGAGGAGTCCTGTGACGGCAACCCCATGACCGCGTTCGAACTCTGCCGCCGATTGGGTATGGGAGCGAAGGACCGGATGGAGGCGCGGCCATGAGTCACCCTGTCCTCCAGCGCCTGTTCCTGCTGCTGTTGCTGGGCGCGACCCAGGCTCCGGCCCTTGCCGCCGAAATCCTCTTCAACGGCCGGGTGGCCCTGGATCAGTTGCCGGCCGATTTTCAGGTCCAGGTGCCCGCCGCCGGGCAGATCCGCTTGCAGGTGGCCGAGAGCGAGGGGGAGGGCCGGGTCCTGCTGGCCCTGGCTTCCGACCGCGCGCATGCCGTGCCGGTCGGCGGCCTGCTGGATGTGCCCGCCGGGCCTGTCGATCTGGTATTGACCGCTCAGGGTGAGATGCCTCCCGGGCCGCTGTTTTTCCGCCTGCTGCACCGTCCGGCCGAAGAGGCCGACGAGCCGGACAACGGTGAATTCGGCAACGCCCGCGAAGTGGAGGTCGAACGCCATTTCGCCCTCGACCTGCACCCCGGGGGGGATGTGGACTGGCTGGTGTTCGAGGCCAGTCACCATGGCTATGTCTGGCTGGAGACGGAGGGCGGGACTTCCGCCGATGGCACCGTTTCCGCCCGCTTCCATGTGCCGGGCCGGGAACCGGCCGAGGGCAGTCTGCGCGTGGAGCCGGGCATGAAGGTGGGGGTCGAACTGTCGGTGGCGGACGGCAGGGAGGCCGGTCCCCTGGTCGGGCGTATCGCCTTCGCGCCGGAACTGGACGTGAGCGAGGACAACGGCACGGCGGAGCGGGCCGCGGAAGTAACGGCGGGCCCGTGGTATCTGGCCCAGATCGCCCCCGCCGGCGACCGCGATTTCCTGCGCGTGGAGATGCCTTTCGACGGTTACCTGATCCCGGAGGTGCGCGACGCCCGCGTGTTCCTGCGCTGGGATTTGCACCGGGAGGATGGCGAGGTCGTCACCGCCCCGGTGTTCCGGCTTGCCGCCGGCCGTTATCTGCTGAGTTTCCGTGCCCGGTACGACCGCGAATGGAATCCCCAGCCATTCGATTTCCGCCTGCGGCCGGTGGCGGAACTGGACCCCGCCGAGACCGCCGCCGGTGGTGTGCAGACCCTGGCTCTGGGGGAGGCAGGCCGTTTCATCCTGGGCACTCCCGGCGATGGCGACAGCTTCCGCATCCAGGTGCCGAAGGCGGGTCTGCTGGTGCCCGTGGTGGCCGACTATGACCGTCCCCTGCAACTGGACTGGGTGTTCACCGTGGATGGCAGGGAGAGCCGGGGGCCGGCGCTGCTGCTGACCAGGGCGGGGGAGGTGCGGGTACGCGCCCATGCCCGTTATGGCGACGCGCATTCCCTGCGGCCGGTGACCGTGCGTTTCGAACTGCGTGAGATCGCCGGGGCGCCGGAACCCAATGACCGGCCCGATCAGGCGATACCGCTGCGCCTCGGCGAGACGGTCCAGGTGCAGGTGTTCCCGCCCGATGACCGCGACTATTACTCCATACAGGTGCCCTCCGCGGGAGACCTCTATGGCCTGGCCGCCGGCCTGCGCCGCTGGGCCGAGCGTGGTCTGGCGCCGGAGATCGAGTTGCTGGACGCCAATGGGCGGGTGCTGGGCAGCTTCGGGCAGCGTTTCCTCGATCCACGGCGGGTGGTCCATGTACCGGCCGCCGGCACCTATTATCTGCGCCACCGTTCCGGTGGCTACGAAGGTCTGCCCATCACCTATGACTTCGTGATGGATTTCGTTCCCGAAGGGCAGGCGCCACCGTCGGGCAGTGGTTTCGGCGGCCTGTATATCGTCGGCATCGATCCGGCCGACCGTGCCGATGTCTTCCTGCGGGCCATGGCCAACCGGGGAGAAGGTGGCTACGTGCGGGCCGGGGCCGCCGTGGGCCTGGACGAGGCCGTGCGCAGTGTGGCCGGCCGACTGACCGCGGGCAGTGAGCTGGCCCGTGCCGAATCCACACTCCTGGAGGATGTGGCCGGAGGTCCCGTCGAGGTGGAGCGGGAGCCGGGCAGCCTCAAGGTCAAGGTGCCGGTCCGGATTCCGGAGCAGGTGACCGAACAGGTGGAGAAGATCGGCAAACAGGTACAGGAGATCGGCGCGCAGATGAAGAGACTGGGAGAGCAAGTGGGCGTGCCGGTACCGGAAGGGGGCGGCCATGCGTGGATCGGCTGGCTGCTGGCCGGTGTCGTGGCCGCGGTCCTGATCGCCTGGCTGGTTCTGCGCGCGCGTACTCCCGAACCGAAACCGTGGGAACGGCGGCGCCCCCCGCGCATGGGCGACGAGGAGCGGCCGTCCGAGTGAACAGCCAACATACCAGGTCGCCTAATGGCGGGCGTAACGGTCGTGGTTGAACACCAGGTCGCCGCCGGGGGCGGCCTGGTGACAGGGGATGCAACCCTGGCCGCCTTGCTCACGCCCTCACCGCCATAGTTGCGCTTGATGATGACGATAAGGCTTCATGGTTTGCAGTACGGGGGGGACGGCGGCCCGGTCTCGTATTGAGAAAGACATGCATCTGGCCACCGGCCGTCACCGGGCATCCCGCCGGCTTCCTCCGCAGGCGTTCCCGCCGCCGCAGCGCGCTGCTCCCAGCATCGATCACGGCCAGCATCTATGGATGCCGTCGTCCGTGGCGGGGTTGGCCGGGTAGCTGGCGGGGCCGGCCCACGGCGGGTGAGGACCAGTGACAGCAGGAAGGGGAGCGGCCCCGGAATGGGAAGAGCTTCCCCTGGAAGTACGCCGGAACGCCCGTCGCGGATTCAGGAACCCTTGAAGGGGGAAGATGTGGCGACGGGTGTCAATAGAACCGTTCCTGCCCCTCCGGACGGTCCTTGAAGCGGCGGTGAATCCACAGGTACTGCTCCGGGGCCAGCCGGATCTCATCCTCGATGAGCCGGTTGATGCGGGCCGCGTCGGCGGCGTCGTCGCCACTGGGGAAGTCCTCCAGGGGGGGCAGGATGTGCAATACGTAGCCCGAACCGTCGTCCCTGCGGCGGGGGAAATAGGGCACCACCGGAGCGCCGGAGATTCTGGCCAGGCGGCTGGTGCCGGTGTTGGTGGCGCAGACCTCGCCGAAGAAGGGCGCGAACACGCTGTGTTTGTGGCCATAGTTCTGATCCGGTGCGTACCAGACGGCATGGCCGGTTTTCAGGCTGCGCAGGAAGCCGCGCACGTCCTCGCGCGGGATGGCGCGCTCGAAATTGCGCTCCCGTGCCGCGCGCATGACGGTCTCGAACAGTTCGTTCTCGTGCCGCCGGTAGGTGACATGAAAGGGGACGAACAGGGACAACAGGCGGCCGCCGATCTCCAGCGAGGTGAAATGGGCGGACAGCAACAATACGCCCTTGCCTCGTGCCAGTGCGTTCCGCAGGTGTTCCAGGCCCTCCACGTGGGCCAGACGGCGCAAGGCCTGATCCGGGGTCCACCAGGCCATGGCGGTTTCCACCATGCCCTGGCCGAGGGAGTCGAAGTGCCGGTCCAGCAGGTCCCGCCGTTGTGCCTCGTCCAGTTCCGGGAAACAGAGTCTGAGATTGGTGGAGGCGATCATGCGCCGGCGCCTGGAAGCGGCCTTGATCAGACGCCCCAGCAGACGGCCGCTGGCCATCTGCACGCCATAGGGCAACACTGCGATCAGGCGGATGAGGCCGAGTCCCAGCCAGACCGGCCAGAAGCGGGGGGCGAGAAAGCCGGATGGATCGTTTCGTTGCATGGAACCGGTGGGGCGGAAGGGCAAAACGGACATTCTACGGTGAAAAAAACCGCAAAGGTACGCCAGGGTACACAAAGGTTTTTTCGGGGAAACAGCCCGGCGCGCCCCAGCCGCCGGAACTTGCAAGTCCGGGGAACCTGACGCCCTCCAACGGAGGAAATATTTGCGTCTTTGCGTTCATTTTCGGACACCCATCGAACAGTCCGCCAATGAACGCCAATGCACGCAAATCCTTCTCCTCGGTATCTTCGCGTCGCATCCTGTAAAAAACGGGAAACAGGAAGGGGCGGCTCCGTCACTGCGTTCCTCGATCTGGCCGGCGATCCCGTGGCTCAACCATACTTTTTGAGCACAGTTGCTGCTAGAATCCGCGCCACGTTGCGGTTCATGCCGCGTCCGCTGTTGCCGTTTCCGTGAAAATCCAGATTCCCCCCTTCGAATCGGCCTCCGTGCTCGTCGTCGGCGACGTCATGCTCGACCGTTACTGGCACGGTGGCACCTCGCGCATCTCCCCCGAGGCGCCGGTCCCGGTGGTGCACGTGGGTGAACGCGAGGAACGTGCCGGCGGCGCCGGCAACGTCGGACTCAATATCGTCGCCCTGGGCGCGAGGGCCACGCTGATCGGCGTCACCGGTGACGACGAAGCGGGGGCGAGCCTGGAGCGCCTGCTGGCGGAGGCGGGGGTTTCCTGCCGTTTCCTGTGCCAGGCGGGTGCTCACACCGTTACCAAGCTGCGCGTGTTGTCGCGTCATCAGCAGCTCATCCGCCTGGACTTCGAGGACGGTTTCCCCGACCTCGACGGCAAGCGCCTGTTGGCCGCCTTCGACAGGGCCCTGGCGGATGCTTCCGTGGTGGTCCTGTCCGACTACGGCAAGGGTGTGCTGCGGGATGTCCCCGCCTTGATCGAACGCGCCCGCCGGGCCGGCAGGCCGGTGCTGATCGACCCCAAGGGGACCGATTTCGAACGCTACCGTGGCGCCACGCTGATCACCCCCAACCTGGCCGAATTCGAGGCGGTGGCGGGCCCCTGCCGTGATGAGGCCGAACTGGTGGCCAAGGGCATGGACCTGTTGCAGCGGATCGATCTGGAGGCCCTGCTGGTGACGCGCAGCGAGCACGGCATGACCCTGTTGCGCCGTGGCCTCGATCCCCTGCATCTGCCCACCCGCGCACGGGAGGTATTCGATGTCACCGGTGCCGGGGACACGGTCATCTCCACCCTGGCGGCGGCACTGGCGGCAGGTGATTCCCTGCCGGCCGCGACGGTGTTGTCCAACCTGGCCGCGGGTATCGTGGTGGGCAAACTGGGCACCGCCACGGTGAGCGTGCCGGAACTGCGCCATGCCCTGCATGACGGGGACCGCAGCGGGTCCGGCGTGATGGATGAGGATGAACTGCTGGTGGCGGTCCATGACGCCCGTGCCCGTGGCGAGACCGTGGTCATGACCAACGGCTGTTTCGATATCCTCCACCCGGGGCACGTGGGCTACCTGGAGCAGGCCGCCAGTCTGGGGGACCGCCTGATCGTGGCCGTCAACGACGACGAATCGGTGCGCCGCCTGAAGGGGCCGGAACGGCCGGTCAATTCCCTGGCCGAGCGCATGGCGGTGCTGGCCGGTCTGCGCGCGGTGGACTGGGTGGTGCCGTTTGCCGAGGATACGCCCGAGCGGATCATCTGCCGGATCAGGCCCGATTACCTGGTCAAGGGGGGGGACTACCGGCCGGAGGAGATCGCCGGCCACGATTGCGTCACCGCCCATGGCGGCCGGGTGGAGATCCTGCAATTTTTCGACGGCTGTTCCAGCACGGCCACCATTGAGCGCATTCGCAACATCCCGAATCAAGTGGGGGAGACAGACACGTGATCATCGTCACCGGCGGCGCCGGCTTCATCGGCAGCAACATCGTCAAGGCCCTCAATGAGCGAGGACGCGAGGACATCCTGGTGGTGGACAACCTCAAGAACGGGGTCAAGTTCGCCAATATCGCCGACTGCGAGATATACGATTACATGGACCGGGACGACTTCATCGCCATGATCCAGGACGGCGAAGGCTTTGGCGAGCGGATATCGGCCATTTTTCATGAAGGCGCCTGTTCGGCCACCACCGAATGGGACGGCCGCTTCATGATGAAAAACAACTATGAGTACTCCAAGCATCTGTTGCACTACTGCCTGGAACGCTACATCCCCTTCATCTACGCCTCCTCCGCCTCGGTCTACGGGGGCGCGGACCGGCCCGAGCTGTTCGTCGAGAAGCGCGAGAACGAGCGGCCGTTGAACGTGTATGGCTATTCCAAGTTCCAGTTCGACCAGTACGTGCGCCGCGCCCTGGTTCGGGCCCACAACAGCCAGGTGGTCGGGTTGCGTTATTTCAACGTCTACGGGCCGCGGGAGAGCCACAAGGGCAGCATGGCCAGCGTCGCCTACCATTTCAACAACCAGGTACACGAGAACGGCAAGGTACGGCTGTTCGAGGGTACCGACGGTTACGGCAACGGCGAGCAGCGCCGTGATTTCATCTACGTGGGCGATGCGGTGGATGTGAACCTGTGGCTGATGGACAACCCCGGCGTATCCGGCTTCTTCAACGTCGGCACCGGCCGCAGCCAGACCTTCAACGACGTCGCCAATGCCGTGCTGAAATGGCACGGCCGGGGCGAGATCGAATACATTCCCTTCCCGGATCACCTCAAGGGCCGCTACCAGAGCTTCACCCAGGCGGACATCTCCGCCCTGCGCGCCGCCGGTTACGACAAGCCCTTCAAGACCGTCGAGGAAGGTGTGCCCCTGTACATGGAGTGGCTCAACCGCTGAAGAAGTGGCCGCTGGTCACGTCCCCATGCGCCACCTCTATTCCGCCATCCTCTACCTGATCGCCCCCTTCGTGGTGACGCGCCTGCTGTGGCGTGGCCTGAAGTCGCCGGGATATTGGCGGCGCTGGGGCGAGCGTTTCGGGTTCTATCAGGAACGCTTCCCTCCCGGTCCCTGCATATGGGTACATGCGGTGTCGGTCGGCGAGGTGCAGGCCTCGTTGCCATTGATCCGCTCCATGCGCCGTGATTTCCCGCGGATTCCCATCCTGATCACGACCATGACCCCCACCGGTTCAGACCGGGTCCGTGAGGGCCTGACCGATGTGAGCGTCGAGCACGTGTACGCGCCCTACGACCTGCCCGGAGCGGTGCGGCGTTTCCTGAACGCCGCCCGGCCGCGGCTGGCGGTGATCATGGAAACGGAACTCTGGCCCAATCTGTTCCACCAATGCGCCCGCCGCGACATTCCCGTACTGGTGGCCAATGCCCGTCTGTCGGAGCGCTCGGCGCGTGGTTACCGGCGTCTCCTGCCGCTGGCCCGGGAGACCTTGGGCTGCGTGACCCGCCTGGCGGCGCAGAGCGATGCGGATGCGCGGCGTCTGATTTCCATCGGCGCCGATCCACGGAACACGGTGGTGACCGGCAGTATCAAGTTCGAGACACGCCTGCCCGCCAGCCTGCATGAGCAGGCCGAGGTGCTGCGCCGCCAATGGGGAACCGACCGGCCCGTATGGATCGCCGCCAGTACCCATGAGGGGGAGGACGAACAGGTGTTGAAGGCCTTCGATGCCGTGCGCGCCGTGTTTCCCGACGCCCTGCTGGTGCTGGTTCCCCGACATCCGGAACGCTTTGCCAAGGTTGCCGCCCTGGCAACACGCCGTGGGCACCGGGTGGCCCTACGCAGTGAACAGGCCCCTCTGGGCGCCGACACCAGTGTCTTCGTCGGCGATACCATGGGGGAACTGCCCCTGTTCTGTGCCGCCTCCGATGTCGCCTTCGTCGGCGGCTCACTGGTTCCCACCGGCGGGCACAACATGCTGGAACCGGCCGCCCTCGGCCTGCCCGTGGTGGTGGGACCGCACGTATTCAACTTCGCTGAAATCAGCCGCTGCCTGCTCGCCGGGAATGCCGCCCGCCAGGTGAAAGACAGCGGGGAACTGGCCCGGGTCATCATCGAATTCCTGGGTGACGCCAACCTGCGGCACGAGGTGGGCGAGAACGGACGGCGTTTCGTCGAGGCCAACAAGGGAGCGTTGGAGAAACTGGCAGGGATGGTCCGGCAATTACTAGAGGAAACCAAGACATGAGCCACGCCCTGATCTGCGGCTCCTTCGCCTACGACAACATCCTGGTCTTTCACGACAAGTTCAAGAACCACATCCTGCCGGACAAGGTGCACATCCTGAACGTGGCCTTCCTGGTGCCCACCATGCGCCGGGAACTGGGCGGCACCGCCGGCAACATCGCCTACAACCTCAAGCTGCTGGGCGGCTCCCCCCTGCCCATGGGCACCGTGGGCGTGGATTTCGCCGAATACGCCGCCTGGATGGACCGCCACGGCATCCCGCGAACCTACCTCAAGCAGATCGACGACACCTTCACCGCCCAGGCCTTCATCACCACCGACGAGGACGACAACCAGATCACCGCCTTCCATCCCGGTGCCATGGCCGAGGCTCATCAGCAGGCAGTGGATCACGTCGTCGAGGACATCGCCTGGGGCATCGTCAGCCCCGACGGCAAGCAGGCCATGATCGAGCATGCCGGACAATTCCACGCCCTGGGAATCCCCTTCATCTTCGATCCGGGCCAGGGCCTGCCCATGTTCAGCGGGGAGGAACTGCTGGACTGCGTCGACAAGGCCAACGTGCTGGCGGTCAACGACTACGAATGGCAGATGGTGCAGGACCGCACCGGCCACGGCGCCGACGACCTGCTGGAACGGGTCGAGACCCTGATCGTCACCCGTGGCGGCGAAGGCTCCGACATCTACACCCGCGACGGCGTCATCCACGTGCCCACCGCCAAGCCCCTCCGCATCGAGGACCCCACCGGCTGTGGGGACGCCTTCCGCGGCGGCCTCCTCTACGGCCTCATCAACGGCTTCGACTGGGAGACCACCGGCCGCATCGCCAGCCTCATGGGCGCCTACAAGATCGAAAGCCAGGGCCCGCAGAACCACAGCTTCACCCTGACCGAATTCAAGGCGCGCATGGAGGAGAACTTCGGCTCCGCCTTCTGAACGCGGGGGCGGGGCCTGTTCCATGCCGTATATTGGATACCACATCGAGCCCCCGGCATGAGCAAAAACACGAGCGTCACCCTCGGCCCCCACTTCGAGGAATTCATCAGCAGGCAATTGGCAAGTGGGCATTTTTCGTCCGCCAGCGAAATAGTGCGCGCGGGTCTGCGGCTGCTTGAGGAAGAAGAGACCAAGCTTGCCAACCTGCGAAAATTGCTTGGGGAAGGAGAAAACAGCGGTATTGCAGAGTATTCGCTCACCGGCCTTATCGATGAATTGAACAGCGAAACCCGCTGAAGATGCCGAAGTTTGTATGTACCAACGCAGCCAAAAGGAAGGATGTGGCTACCTACTGCATTCCCCCTCCCAAGATTGGGCTGAGCTTTACCTATATGGATACCGGGAGGGCCGGTATGGGGCTGGTGGAAAGTGAGAGAAGGGAGCCGGGAGAGAAAGCCCCTCGCCCCTTCGGGGAGAGGGGTTTGGGGTGAGGGGGTCGTAATAACCCCACTGGTGTCCGGGAAGGTCGTTCAGGGCATGAATGCTGGATTGTAAGACCCGACCTTTTCGCGGCCCCTCACTGCGACGCCGTGGGGCGCCGCGGCCAGACCACCGGGCCGTCGGGCAAGGTGTACCGGTACAGCG
>CAYPEH010000037.1:0-20438 GCA_964409585.1 uncultured Chromatiales bacterium
GACTTAGGCTGAATCGGCTGCAAAAGCGGGACAGCGGTCTAATTTTCCCTGATTTCTCGTCATATAGTTCCCACTATGCACCTCAAAATCATGCAATGGCGGCCGCGACACGGTGTGTGTGAGCCGGGTGCGGGAGCGGACGCCGCGCCCCAGTCCCAGAGCCTTTTCCTATGGCCGCCATGCGCCCCGTCTCCGTCAGGCGTTACACTCTCGAGATCCGGGGCGCTCCCTCGCTGTCCCACTTTTTCGCTGCGATCCCCCTAAGTCCGACAGACTCATTGATCCCGCCGCTTTCAGCCCACCGGCAGATAGTCCCGTCCCCGCCGGTAGCCCATTTCTTCCAGGTGCCGGGAAATCAATTCGCGGGCACCGTGGTTGGTGACGTAGCTGAGCACGAAGGGCCGGTCAGCCCTATCAGCCAGCCAGTCCGGACCCACCACCGGCACGCCATCGATGCGGTTGCCGATCTTTTTCGGATCGATGTCGATCCAGGCGGTGGAGGGAAACCCCTTTTCGATAAGCAGATTCGCCCGCAGACGCGTCCTGCGTCCGGCGCCCCAGTACGCCAGGGGACGGTCACCGGGCAGGCGCGGATCGCGGGCCAGATATTCGGCACGCAGGCGGTCGAAGGCATCACGTGCATAGTGATCGTCGGTACGGGACAAGCGGCCGGGACTTTCACGCCAGGACAGCAGCAATTCGGGCAGCTTGGCCATGTTCATGCCCGCGTGGTGCATGCGCAGCCAGAGTTCGTAATCCTCCGGGAAATACCCCTCCCGGTAGGCACCCACTTTCAGTACCGCCTCGCGTCGGAACATGACCGATGGATGGACGAAAGGCGATTCCACGTAGATTTCCGCGGCGATGGATTCCGCGTCCAACAGGCTGTTCTGCCAGCGCAGGTATTCACGGTAGCCCTCCTGCACGGCCCCTGGGGGGAACATTTCCACCCGGGTGGCCAGCAATTGGATGTCCGGATGGTCGCGCAGGTAGTCACACTGTTTGCGCAGGCGCTGTGGGTGCATGTGGTCGTCGGCGTCCATGCGGGCCACCAGTTCCGACCGGCAGGCAGCGAGTCCCAGGTTGAGTGCGCGCACCAAGCCCACCCGCCCAGGTTGCAACAGGCGGATGCGTTCATCCGATTGCGCCGCCTGCCGCACCAGCCGCGCGGACTGGTCGGTGGAACCGTCATCGACGGCCACCAGTTCGTAGTCGGTCAGCGTTTGCCCGCGGATGCAGTCCAGGGTCTCGGCAAGGGTGTCCGCCGCATTATGGAACGGCAGGAGGATGCTGACGGAGGTCAATCATCCCCCATGGGGATGGGCTCACGCTCCTCGGTGAGCAGTCGTTCCGCCTCGTCCGGGTTGCGGGCGAAAATGATCTTGACCAGGTAGGTGTCCTCGGCGGTCAGCTTGGCACGCAGCGCCCGGGCCTCGGTGCGGGCCTCCTTGTAGTTGGCGTAGCTGTTCAGGACTTCCAGTTTCTTGTCTGGAAAAACTTTGTAGATGTAATAGGGCATGGTGGGTCCGGTGGAATCCGTTTGTGAATGGTGTCGCAGCCGTTCTGCAGGGTGCCGGGAATTATAGGGCGTGGGAAAAAACTGGAAAAACCCGTGCTGGCGCGGGATTCTGTCCGGCAGCAGGGTGACTACCAGGTTTGCACTGGTGTAACCGAATGCACATGCCCACTGTGATGCGATGGCAAGGCGTTTGTGGGACCTGACAAGCCGTTCGGCATCCGGCCACCGGATCAGGCCCTTATGCCGCGTTGGTCGTACCTCAAGATAGCGCTGCCGCGCCTGCGCCAGAATCGGCCTGGCAAGGACCGGATAGGCGGCCTCGGTTCTCAAACCATGATGAAGAGTCCGGATTTTGACGCAACCCTCCAAGTGCCAATGTTATTTACGGTGGCTGGATGTTTTCGGGGCTTTTTCAAAAGTGTTGAAATTCATGTAACTATCTGTATTAACAATAAAAATATGCCTGCATGAGGTGGTTGGCATTATCCCTGCGTGTTCTCCTCCCAGAGACCGGATCGGTGTTGATATTCCGGCATGCGGAAATGATTCGGCACAACGAAAATCAATCGACTGGGAGAAATTCAATGAGCATCAATGGTGAAAACCAGATCAGGTCAGGCGTAGCCCGTGACTGGAGCATGCAGGTGCTGCTTGCCATCGGCATGTTGTCCCTGGCGCTGATGTGGAGTCAGGTACGGGCGGCGGAACAGGACCCGGTGGAACTGATCCGCAGCACGACGGAGCAGGTCCGCGCTGGTTTGGTTGACACGGATCCGACCTCGGCCCAGAGGGTTGCCCGTGATCTGGTAAAACGCATCGTGATGCCTCATCTGGACCTGAAACGCATGTCCCGTTGGGTGATCGGTAAACATTGGAAGCGCGCCAGTGAAGAACAGAAGGCGCGCTTCGTCGAGGCGTTCGGCAATCTGCTGGTCAACACCTATGCCGCTGCCCTGGCTGAAAACAGGGAATTCGACATTCGCTACCTGCCCTTCACCGGCGCCAAGGGAAGGAAGGCCGTGGTGCGGACGGAAGTACAGCAGCCGGGAGCCCCGGTCATTCCCATCAATTACAAGATGTACCGACACAAGGGTGAGTGGAAGGCCTACGACGTGACGGTCGATGGCATCAGCCTGGTGGCCAACTACCGGACCAGCTTCACCGCCGAACTGCGCCGCAAGGGACTGGATCAGCTCATCGAACGCCTGGAGACACACAACCAGGGGGTGGAACCCACGCGTACCGCCAGCGTTCAGTAGCATCGAACATCAAACCGGCCTGGATTGCAGACACCCCGCCACCGCGGGGTGTTTTTTTTTGGTGGTTGAGCAGTGTTAAGGTTACGTCCTTCCGGGGTTAAGGCCGGTTCGGCTGGACGGGTGAAATTATTACCTTCGAGGCGCAATACGCAGGCAATCATGTCTTCCTGACTGTCGGCCAACAAAAAGACAGCGCCGTTCCACTCGATGAATGCCGTGGTGTCTGCCACGGAAATAAGAACAAAAATTCAGGAAATTGACCAATGATTCGGTGGATAACGATGTTGATTGAAACTGCGCGACCGGCACCAATGGGGGCGGCAGTCCGCTTACCCATCCATGGGCCGGTATTCCGTTTTTTCTCTCTGTTTTTCTCCGTGGGCCTGCTTTCCGGTTGTGCCCTGATGAACGATATCCTGCCGGAACAGGGATATACGGATTACCAGCGTGGTTTCCATGTGGCGGAGGACCTGGCCACGGATCTGGTGATGAACAGCCAGATCACGCAGGAGGCGACGGTTGCATTGGCATTCGCCGCCAGCATGCCCATCGCCGAGGGTACCGACGATCAGGCCGAGGCGCGTCTGCACGCCATGGAGCTGATCTCCTTGTTCAATGAACTGCTGTTGGTTTCCAGCAACCAGGGCAGTGACAAGCGGGCATTCGCCATGATGTCCCGCTTGGGCCGGGAGATGAGCGGGTTTATCGGTTCGGGTTTCAACCGCCTGGGAGGGGATATGTACAAGCATGGGGAGAGCCTGTCCTCTGCCCTGACGAAACAGAGTGAGGCGCTGAGGCGGGGTGACCTGAACGAGGCGATGGCGCAGATCAGCATCGCGGTGCTGGTGGTCCTGGAATTGTTGGAAAAAGACGCCGGCGAGATGCTCAAGGCCAATCGGAATGCCATGAAGGCGGTGATTGAACGGGAGCGGGTCAATATGGAAAGGCTGGGAGAGCGTTTCGGCCAGTTGGCCGGCCCCTACCGGCTGAGTGATGAGCTGGCGGAAAGCTATCAACGTCACAATCTCCTGCGTGAACGCCTGCTGGATATCGAAGGGAACCAGGCGCTTGCCAGTATTCACCATCCGCTGGAGGGCAATGTTCCCACCCCGAAAGGCTGGCCGAAGATCGGGCCCATGGCGCTGGAGATCCTCGAACTGATTTCCGCTCGTGTGGAGGATCGTCTGGTGGCGTATGAGCGCGCGCGCAGGCAGATGGAGTTGCAGGACAAGCTGGTGAATCAGTACAAACGGGTGTTGTCTTCCCTGAGTTGGGCGTTCCTGGCCCTGGGGGATGGGTACAAGACCTATGGCCGCGGGGCGGCGGATGCCTTCAACCAGCAGGTGAGGGCCCTGCGCATGGCCTATGCACGGCTCCGGGCACAGCCACTGTAGCTATCACGGCTTCCGGTGCCAGGCCGGGTACATCGTCCATGAGCAGGCCTCCATGACGCATTTCAGGTTCGTCAACAAGTTTGGGTTGAACCAGTCCGGCCGGGACTTCGTCGTCGGTGACATCCACGGTGAATTCGTCCTCCTGAACCAGGAACTGGCACGGGTCGGTTTCAGACCTTCATGCGACCGTCTGTTCTCGGTCGGCGATCTCATCGACCGGGGGCCGGATTCCCTGGCGGCCCTGGAATGGTTGGCAAAACCGTGGTTCCACGCCATTCTCGGCAATCACGAGGAGATGGCGCTGCAATCGGAACACAACCCGGAAATCCTCAGGAACTGGGTGGACCACAATGGTGGGGATTGGTGGCTGGATCTGGACGAGACACAGCAGCGCCGTTGTCGTGAGGTTTTTGCCTGTCTGCCGTTGGCCATCGAGGTGGAAACGGCCGACGGACCGGTGGGTATCGTCCATGCCAATGTACCTTCCTCCATGAGCTGGCAGGAATTCCTTGCCCGTTTGGAGGCCGGTGACAAATTCGTCCGTGACAAGGCGCTGTGGAGCCGGGAGCGTTTTCGTGGCTGGGGCCGCGGTGATCGTGGAGAGGTGGAGGGGATACGGCGTATCTACTGCGGCCACACCCCCATCGAGGAGCCGCGCCTGATCGGCAACATCCTCATGATCGACACCGGTGCCTGCTATGGCGGCAATCTCACCCTGCTGCCCCTGGGGGACCTCTGAACGAATCGTGACACGGCGTCTATTTGCGCCGCCGGTGTTCCCGCGTCTTGTAATGCACCACATGACGCATGATCACCGGCAGCGGCAACCCCTGCAGGCCGGGGAACTCTTGTTCGGCGCGTATTAGCAGTCCATGGATATCCTCCACCTTCCGTTCCGGTTCGTTCTCCCCCTCCAGGACGGCCAGCAGGCCGGTAATGCCACCCGCCTGAACCTTCAGTTCCTTGTTGTGGGGCAGGGGGCCGTTCAGGCCGGTCAGTTTCAGGGAAAACAGGGCATTCTCGCGGACCAGGCCGAGAAAGGAGCCGCATAAACTGCGGGCCTGCTGCGAATCGCATCCGGCCGCCTCACGCTCGGCGATGTGATAGCGGCGCACCCGGCTGCAATTGCAGCGGCGGTTGAGAATGGCCTTCTGGAACGCGCAGGGCAGTTCGTTGAGGTGGGTATAGGCCTGTCTGTATTCGCTCTCATCCATGCCGCGAATCATTGGGAATGGCCGTGGAGGGGAAAACCGGGGGATGTCGTGGGATTTCCTTCGCCACCCGTGCGGGGCTGGCATACACTGTATCAAACCCGGCTGGCTCCCAGCCCGTTTTCCAAGCCCACATCACCATGAAAACCATCGACCAGGAACTCTACCGGGATTTGTGTCTCCAGGCCGACCGGTCCCCGCGCCGGCGCGCCCACCACCTCCTGCATGCGGACCATGACGATCCGGTGCAGCGCCTGGGTATCCTCATGCTGAAGGGCAGCTATGTGCGCCCGCACAGGCATCAGGGGCCGCCGAAATGGGAGATGTTCAGTGTCCTGCGTGGGGCCGGGGTGGCCCTGATGTTCGATGAGGATGGACGGGTGCTGGAACGGGTCGAACTGGGCGAGGGCAGGGATAGCTATGTAATCGAGTTTCCTCCCGGTTCCTGGCATTCCCTGACCGCCCTGGAGGATCACAGCCTGTTTCTGGAAACCAAGCCCGGTCCCTTCCGGCCGGTGGACGAGAAGGATTTCGCCGCCTGGGCGCCCCCGGAAGGCTCGCCGCGCGCGGCCGCATTCTCGCAATGGTTCCTGCGCTGCCGGGTCGGTGAGCGGCCACCGGCCTGACTCTTCCTCGGGAATCTCCGGAACGTGGCCACGCCGGCTGGCGTATGAGTCTGAAACAGGCAATCGAAGGGCTGCAACGGGCCGGTTATCAGCACCGGGCCGCCCAGGTGGGCATGATGGAGCTGGTGGCCGAATCGCTGCAAGACCGGCGCATCGCGGTGGTGGAGGCGGGCACCGGCGTGGGCAAGACCTTCGGCTATTTGATTCCCGCCCTGCTGGCCCTTGGCGGGAATCTGCGCCTGGTGGTGGCCACCGCTACCGTCAGCTTGCAGGAACAACTGGTGCGGCGGGATCTGCCGGATCTGCGCCGCCGGCTCGGTTTCGATTTCCGTTATGCCGTGGCCAAGGGGCGCCGGCGCTATGTTTGTCCCCACCGCCTGTTCGGGGAGGGCGGAAGCGGTTCCGGCGGCGTGGTGCAGCAATTGCTCCTCCAGGCCCTGGCGACGCAGCGCGAGGAGGACCGTCTGGCGGCCGATGCCCTGCGTGGGCGCATGCGCGAGCGTTGGCAGGAGGGCAGTTGGAGCGGTGACGGGGACGATTGGCCGGAGACCTGCGATGCACGCTTGTGGTCCAGGGTGTGGGCCGAGGTCAGCACCGACCGTCATGGCTGCATCGGCCGCACTTGCCAATGGTTCGACCGCTGCCCGTTCTTCCGGGCCCGCGCGGCGCTCAATGGTGTGCAGGTGGTGGTGGCCAACCATGCCCTGCTGCTGGCGGATATCGCCCTGGGTGGCGGTGTCCTGTTGCCGGCGCCGGAGGTCAGTATCCCCATCATCGACGAGGCCCACCATCTGCCGGTGCGGGCGGTGGACAGTTTCGCCGCCCAGGCCGGGCTGCTCGGCGCCACCGACTGGCTGGCCAAGGTGGCCAGTGTGGTGGCCGATGCCCCGGTGGCCCCGCATCATTGGCGGCATGCCGGTGATCAGGCCGCGGAGGCCAGCCGTGCCTTGCTGGAACTGTCCGAGGTATTGCAGGCCAATTTCGATTCCCACCGCGACCGGTCCGGCCACTGGCGGCTGCGGCGGGTGCCGGATGCGATCCGCGTTCCCGGTTCACGGGTGGCGGCCGCGGCGGAGCGCCTGCTCGATACCCTGGAGCAGGTACGCGCCGAGACCATGGAGGAGACCCGCGAGGATCCCAAGGACTGGGCGCAGTTGTTGACGGCCCTGGGTTTTCTCATCGGACGCACGGAGAATCTCCATCGATGCTGGCGCCTGATGGTCGGCGATGATGCACCGGGGCAACCGCCGGTGGCGCGGTGGTTCACCCTCAACGATGGCCGGGACGGGGCGGGGGATGTGCCAGCCGGGCAGGATTACCAGGCTCATGCCTCACCCATCTCGGCGGCCGCGGCCCTGCAGGGCGAGTATTGGCAGCGTTGCAGGAACGGGGCCGTGCTGTGTTCCGCCACCCTGCGGGCGGCGGGCCGTTTCGATCGTTTCCTCCAGGACTGCGGCCTGTGGGGGATGGAGACGGACCGGGTGCGCACCGGATGGTATCCGTCCCCGTTTCCCTACCGGCGTTCCCGGTTGGTGATCCCCCGCATGCGGGCAGAGCCGGAAGGGGCCGACTCCGAGGCGCACACGCGCGAGGTGATCCGTCTGCTGGCGGAATGCATCCAGCCCAGGGGCGGTACGCTGGTGTTGTTCACTGCGATGACCACCATGCGGCGGGTCCACGCGGCTCTGGACGAGGAACTGCGTTCCCATGTACTGATGCAGGGCGAGCGGGCCCGTCATGTCATCCTCAAAGCCCATCGCAGGGCTGTGGCCAAGGGTGGCTGGAGCGTTATCTTCGGCTTGCAGTCTTTCGCGGAGGGCGTGGATCTGCCAGGGGATCAGTGTCGCCACGTGATCATCTGCAAGCTGCCTTTCGCCGTGCCCACGACGCCCATCGAGCAGACCCGGCGGGAATGGATCGAGGCCAATGGAGGCAATGCCTTCATGGAATTGAGCGTCCCGCAGGCCGCGCGGCGGCTGGTGCAGGCGGCCGGGCGCCTGGTGCGCAGGGAAGAGGACCGGGGGCAGGTGACCATCCTCGACCGGCGGGTGGTGACGCGCCGGTATGGTGATCTGCTGCTGGCGGACATGCCGGATTTCACCCGCATCGTCGAATAGCAGGCTTTGCCGGGGGATACTTACGGACATGGTCCGCGTTCATATGTTTCGCATATATGGGGAAATGCAGTCCTCCCGCCACCACATATTGTGGTTTTTCCCTGTCCATTGTGTACACTCCAGGATATGCGAACCGGCCGGGGATGATCGCGCTCCGGGTGCAACATTCGGGATATAGGGTGTGAATTGATGAGCAAGCGAAGCTTCTCCATCCTGAGGGCCGCGCTATTGGCTGGCGTGGTCTTCAGCTCGGTGACGGCGGCCGGCGGAAAGGGTCTGGATTTGCTCAGGGCCGCCGACAGTGGCAATGCCGCTCTGGTGTCCACATTACTGCGTTCGGGCGTCCAGCCGGATCAGCGCGTGGGCGAGGGCATGACTGCATTGATGTACGCGGCCCGTGGCGGTCATGCCAGTGTCGTTCGCCTGCTGATTCAGGCTGGAGCCGATGTGAACCTGTGCGTGGGCAACCAGTGCGCATTGCAACTGGCCGCGGCCCATGGCCATCAGTCCATTGTCAGTGAGTTGCTGAAGGCCGGTGCCGATGCCTGTGGCGAAAGCGGAGGCAAGGCACTGCTGGCGGCCGCCGAAGCGGGGCATGCCGGCGTGGTCGGGCTGTTACTCAAGGCGGGGGCGGATGCCGATGCGCGCACCCCCCTCGGATACACGCCCCTGACACTGGCGGCCTTGCGGGGGCACGGGCAGGTGGTCAGCGTCCTGTTACAGGCGGGCGTGGATCCGGACAGCCGTACCGACTCGGGAGCCACGGCCCTGAGCCTGGCCGGCATGAGCGGCAATCCGGGCATGGTGCGGCAGATTCAGCAGGCACTGATGACCAGTGATGGGTCCGTCTACCGGCGTGCCCGCAGGGCGGTCTGCCCCGCGCCAGGACTCCGTACCGAGGAATCCCCATGAATCCCCCACTGCAACAGTCCCTGCCTGAACTGCTTGCCGCCAGCGTGGCCCGCCATGCGGACCTGCCTGCTATTCGCACCGATGAAGGCAGCATCCGTTTTGCTGAATTCGATGCCCGCTCGGATCGTATCGCGGCCGCCCTGGCCGCGCGCGGCATCGGCAAGGGGGATCGGGTGGCCTTGTATGCGCCCAACTGCCCCGAGTTTCCCATCGCCTATTTCGGTATCGTCAAGGCCGGTGCCACGGTGGTGCCGGTGAATGTGCTGCTGAACCCGAAAGAGGTCGCTTTCATCCTCCAGGATGCCGGTGTGAAGGCGCTTTTCTATCACCCGGTGCTGAAGGAAGCGGTGGAGGCGGTACGTGGCCGGATGGAGGGCCTGGACGTGCTCCTTTCCCTGGCGGACGCGGTGGTGGATGGCAGTGATGACTGGCGGCAACTGGTCTCGACCGATACGCTGGCGCCACGGCCGGAGTTCCGGCCCGATGAGGATCTGGTTGCGATCATCTATACCTCCGGTACCACCGGCCGGCCCAAGGGCGCCATGCTCACCCACCGCAATCTGGCGGCCAATACCTGGAGCGTGCAGAGTGTGCTGGACATCACGCCGGGCCGGGATGCGGTGCTGGTGGTGTTGCCTATGTTCCATTCCTTTGCCGCCACGGCCGGCATGCTGACTTCGCTGCTGTATGGCATCACCATCCTGCCCCTGCCGCGTTTCGAGCCGGAGACCGTGGCCCGCACCATCGAAACCCTCGGCGCCACTATTTTCATGGGGGTGCCTTCCATGTACAGCATGCTGCTGCGTCTGCCTGAATCCTTCACCTCCAGCCTGTCCGGGCTGCGCATGTGCGTGTCCGGCGGTGCGGCCATGCCGGTGGATGTGATGCGCCGTTTCGAATCCCGCTTCGGTGTCGGTATTCACGAGGGTGACGGTCCCACCGAATGCTCGCCGGTGACCTGTCTCAATCCCCTCGATGGCGAACGCAAGCCCGCCTCGGTGGGGTTGCCGGTGCCACTGGTGGAGATGGCCATCATGGATGAACACGGCCAGAGGCTGGCGGATGGCGAGATGGGTGAGATCTGCGTGCGTGGTCCCAATGTGATGAAGGGGTACTGGAACCTGCCCGAGGCCACCGCCGAGTCCTTCTTCGGCGAATGGTTTCGTACCGGTGATATCGGTTATCGCGATGAAGATGGCTATTTCTTCATGGTCGACCGCAAGAAGGACCTGATCATCGTCAACGGCATGAACGTCTACCCGCGCATAGTGGAGGAGGTGCTCTACCGGCACCCGGCGGTGCAGGAGGCGGCGGTGGTCGGTGAGCCCCATGAACTGCACGGCGAGATCCCGGTGGCCTATGTGGCCCTGCGCGATGGGCAGGAGGTGGGGAGTGCCGAGTTGCGGGCCTTCTGCCGCGACAACCTGGGCCGCCACGAGGTGCCGCGCAAGGTATTCTTCGTCGCCGACCTGCCGAAGAATGCCACTGGCAAGATCCTCAAGCGGGAGTTGCGCAAGGGGGGAGAGTTCGAGCGGGGAGTGGACAGCCGCGAGGTGTAGGTCCGACAACCCGCCAACACCCCCATGCGATTCGGGCAGAACCTGATCGAAGGCGTCCTGGTACGCCGTTACCAGCGATTCCTGGCCGACGTGGAGTTGCCGGATGGGAGCCTGGTCACCGCCCACACTCCCAACACCGGCTCCATGCGTGGTTGCGCCGTGCCCGGTTCACGGGTGTGGCTGCGGGATTCCGGCAACCCCAAACGCAAATACCCCCTGTCCTGGGAACTGGTGGAGGCGGAGCCGGGGGTGCTGGTGGGCATCAATACCGGCCTGAGCAACCGCCTGGTGGAAGAGGCCATAATCCAGGGCCGCATCGGGGCGCTGCGCGGCTACGACCGGATCCGCCGGGAGGTGCGTTACGGGCGCGAGAACAGCCGCATCGACCTGCTGCTGTCGGGGGATGGCCCCGATTGTTATGTGGAGGTGAAAAACGTCACCCTGGTGGAGCAGGGCGTGGCCCTGTTCCCCGATGCGGTCACCACGCGGGGGACCAGGCACCTGCGGGAACTGGCGGCGATGGTGGAGGAAGGGCATCGGGCGGTGATCTTCTACTGCGTGCAACGCCGCGATGCCAAACAGGTGCAGCCTGCCGATTCCATCGACCCGGCCTATGGGTGGGCGCTGCGGGAGGCCGTGGCGGCCGGAGTGGAGGCGCTAGCCTTCCGCGCCGGGGTGAGCACCGAAGGCATCGAATTGAACCGGCCGCTGCCGGTGGTCCTGGGGGAACTCTGATCAAGTCGCTCCGCGCCCTGATCAGAGTTCCCTTGCAGGGGGTTGTCTATTGGGGGAAGGATGCAACTCAATGAGTTACGATGAACATGGGTGCACCCCTTCCCCCAAACCCCCTTCCCCCGGTACTTGTTCAGAGGTTCCCTGAGGAATCTGAAGCCGGCGATACGCGGCTGGTGTACACTTCCGCCCCATGTTCAGACCCCTGGAAGTCTTCATCGGCCTGCGCTACACCGGCGCCAAACGCCGCAACCACTTCATCTCCTTCATCTCGTTGACCTCCATGCTCGGTATCGCCCTGGGCGTGACCGCGCTGATCACGGTGATGTCGGTGATGAACGGGTTCGAGAAGGAGTTGCGCCAGCGCATCCTTGGCATGACCGCGCACGCCACCATCAGCGGATGGGGCAATCGCCTGGAAGGGTGGCAAGAGGTGCGGGACCTGTCCCTGAAGCATCCCCGCGTGCTCGGGGCGGCGCCCTATATCCAGCGCGAGGGCATGCTCGGCAACGGCAGGCAGGTGAGCGGTGCGCTGGTTCGCGGCGTGTTGCCGGACGAGGAGTCGAAAGTGTCCAGCGTCGGCGGAAAGATGGTGCAGGGCAGCTTGTCCGATCTGGAGGCCGGCCGGTTCCGGATCATCCTCGGTTCGGAGCTGGCGGCCATACTGGGGGTCGGCCTGGGGGACAAGGTGACCGTCATCACGCCCCAGGCGACCATCACCGCCGCTGGTATCCTGCCCCGCTTCAAACGCTTCACCGTGGTCGGCATCTTCGAAGTGGGCATGTACGAGTACGACCGGGGCATGTCGCTGATCCACCTGGATGACGCCAAACGCCTGTTCCGTACCAAGGGCGCGGTCAGCGGCGTGCGGCTCAAGCTGGACGATCTCTATGCCGCGCCCCGCATTGCCCGTGAACTGGTGGCAAAGATGCCGCACCAGTACACGGTCAGTGACTGGACACGCAAACACGCCAATTTCTTCCGTGCCATCCGCACCGAGAAGACGGTCATGTTCGTCATCCTGCTGCTGATCGTGGCGGTGGCGGCCTTCAATATCATCTCCACCCTGGTGATGGTGGTGACCGACAAGCAGTCCGATATCGCCATCCTGCGCACCCTGGGCATGACACCCATGAAGGTCATGCGCGTGTTCATCGTGCAGGGTACGGTGATCGGGATGATCGGCACTTTGCTGGGGCTGGCCGGGGGGATTTCCCTGGCCCTCAATGTGGAGACCATCGTACCGGCTATCGAACAGGCCTTTGGTGTCGAGTTCCTGCCCTCCGATGTCTACTACATCAGCGAGCTGCCCTCGGATCTGCATTGGAGTGATGTCATCGGTATCGGTGCCACCGCCTTTGTCCTGACCGTTCTGGCCACCCTGTATCCGGCCTGGCGGGCGGCCCGCACCCAGCCGGCGGAGGCCCTGCGCTATGAATGATCCGACGCCGGTTCTCGAGTGTCGCGACCTGTGCAAGACCTTCAGCCAGGGCAACCTGCAGGTGGAGGTACTGCGCGGGGTGGATTTCGCCGTCCGGCCGGGTGAGCAGGTGGCTATCGTCGGTGCCTCCGGCGAGGGCAAGAGCACCCTGCTGCATCTGTTGGGCGGCCTGGATGTACCCAGCTCCGGTGAGGTGTGGGTGAGCGGCCAGGATATGGCGGCGCTCAGCGATGCCAAGCGTGGTCGCCTGCGTAACCAGGTGCTGGGTTTCGTCTACCAGTTTCATCACCTGCTGTCTGAATTCAGCGCCCTGGAAAACGTCGCCATGCCCCTGCTGGTGCGTGGCCTCAAGCCCCGTCAGGCAAAGGACAGGGCCCATGAGATGCTGCGGCGGGTGGGTCTGGAACACCGTGTGCGGCACAAACCGGGGGAATTGTCCGGGGGGGAGCGCCAGCGTGCCGCCATCGCCCGCGCCCTGGTGACCGAGCCGCGCTGCGTCATGGCCGATGAACCCACCGGCAACCTGGATCACGAGACGGCCGGGCAGGTCTATGAACTGATGCTGGAGCTGAACCGGGAACTGGGCACCAGCTTCGTCGTCGTCACCCATGACCGGGAACTGGCGGGGCGCATGGACAGGATGGTGCGTCTGGAGGCAGGGCGCTTACACGCGGTCTGATGCGCTGTTGCGGCGCTCCTTGCGCCGCTGCCAGGCCTGGACCACATGCAGGCGCCAGAGCAGGCGTATGGCCAGATAGCCCAGCAGTGAGCCGGCGATGCCGAAGATCAGGCAGCCCAGCAGGAAGGGTTCCCAAATGACGCCCAGTTGCTGTGACAGCCAATCCCAGGTGAGCTGAAATTCGAATGCCTCCGCCTCCCTGCCCAGCACCCAGCTGCCCACCTCGTAGGCGATGAAGAACATGGGGCCCATGGTGAGCGGATTGGTGACCCAGACCAGGGCCACGGAAATGGGCAGATTGACGCTGAAGAGAATGGCGCCGGCGGCGGCCAGCATCATCTGGAACGGAACCGGCACCGCGGCGCAGAACAGGCCGACGGCGAAGGCGCCGGCCGCCGAGCGGCGGTTCAGGTGCCACAGGTTCGGCGAATGCAGCAGGGTGCCGAAAATCTTCAGATGCTTGTGCTCGCGGATCTTTTCGTGATCCGGCATGTAGCGCTTGATCAGATGTTTCGGCATGGGTATCTATGGAGAAGTTTTGTCGCGACCGCTGCGGGCCTGTGGTTTCACGGATGACGATTATCCACGACTTTCATTGAAAACGCATGAGATCAGGGACGATCGTATTCCTTCTGGGTGTTGTTGCCCTTCAGTTTCTTCCTCAACTGCCCGATGCCCGTTGGTCCTGGTTGATACCGGCGTTGTTGTCGCTGGCCTGGTGGCGTCCCGCGCGTCTGCCCGCCTTGTTGGTCATCGGCTTTCTCTGGGCCTTGTGGCATGCGGATGCGCGCATGCAGACTCGCCTGCCCGCCGCCCTGGAAGGGCGTACCGTTCAGGTGGAGGGTACCGTGGAAGGGATACCGAGGCATGACGGCCATGTATTGCGTTTCGTCTTTACCGCGGACCATGGCCTGCCCACTGCCATGCGTCTGCGCCTGTCCTGGTACCGGGGGACCATGGATCTGCGTGGTGGAGAGCGCTGGCGGCTCGTGCTGCGCCTGCGCCGGCCCCATGGTTTCCGCAACCCCTCTTCCTTCGATTACGAAGGCTGGCTGTTCCGTCGGGGGTATGACGCCACCGGGTATGTACTGAACGGGGAAGGCAACGGGAGGCTGGCCGCGGCGGAGGGGCTGCATCATTGGCGCCAGGTGCTGGCTGATCGGGTGGCCGCATCCCTGCCGGGCAATCCTTTTACCGGCATGATCCAGGCCCTCTCCATCGGTGAGCGGCAGGGGATGGACACGGAACAGTGGACGGTGCTGCGCCGCACCGGGACCGGCCATCTGATGGCCATATCCGGCCTGCACATCGGCCTGGTGGCCACTGCCGTCTTTTTCGTTACCCGCCGCTTGTGGGGACTGGCGGGCCGTGCCGCCCTGAAGGTGCCGGCGCCCAAGGCCGCTGCCGTGTCCGCGCTGGCGGCCGCGGCGGCCTATGCGGCACTGGCCGGTTTCGCCATTCCCACGCGCCGCGCCCTGGTGATGCTGATGGTGGTCATGGGCGCGGTCCTGCTGCAACGGGAACTTCGTCCCGGCAACGGCCTTGCACTGGCCCTGCTGGCGGTGTTGCTCACCGATCCACTGGCGGTTCTGGAGCCTGGATTCTGGCTGTCCTTCGGCGCCGTGACGCTGATCGTGTTCGCCATGGCACATCGCCCGCTGGCACGGGGCTGGTGGTGGCGCTGGGGGCGATTGCAATGGGTACTGGCCGTCGGACTGGCGCCGCTGACCCTGGCCTGGTTTGGCGGTGTCCCGTTGATCTCGGCCCCGGCCAATCTCATCGCGGTGCCCTGGGTTGGTCTGATGGTGGTTCCGCTGGTACTGGCCGGGGTGCTGGTATCGATTTTGTGGACACAGGCGGGCACCGCCTTGCTGACGATGGCGGCCCGGTTACTGGAATGGTTGTGGACGCCGCTGGCCTGGTTGTCCGAACTCCCCATGGCTCACTGGACACCGGCCGATGTGCCCATGGAACTGCTGTGGGCGTTGTTTCCCGCTGTCGTTCTGTTGTTGGCTCCCCGTGGCCTGCCCGGCCGCTGGTTGGGGGCGGTGCTGTTGCTGCCGGTGTGCTTGTACACACCCGAGCGGCCACCGCTGGGAGGATTCTGGCTGACGGTATTGGACGTGGGTCATGGCCTGGCTGCGGTGGTGGAGACGGCGAACCGGGTGATCGTGTTCGATACCGGGCCACGCTACAGCAGCCGTTTCGATGCCGGCAGCGGTATCGTCGCGCCATTCCTGCGGGGACGGGGGTACCGCCGCATGGACCTGTTGGTGGTCAGCCATGGGGACAGTGACCATGCGGGGGGTGTGCGGGGGCTGTTGGGCGAATTGCCCGCCGGCCGTGTGCTGAGCGGTGATGTGGAAGCCCTGGCGGTGCCCGTGGCCGGAGCGTGCCGTGAGGGAATGGAATGGTCCTGGGACGGGGTCCGCTTCCGCTTCCTCAATCCGCCGCGGGCCGTGGCCGTCGATGAAAACGAGGGTTCCTGTGTGTTGAGTGTGGAGGGGAAAGGCGGCCGCCTGTTGCTCACAGCCGATATCGAACGGGGAACGGAACGGCGGCTCGTGGCGGAGTACGGGGCGGGTCTGGCGGCGGATGTGCTGCTGGTGCCCCATCATGGCAGCGGTACATCATCGACACGGGCCTTCGTCGATGCGGTGAGCCCCGCACTGGCGCTCGTCCCGGTCGATCACAACCATCGTTTCGGTCTGCCCAGGGAGGAAGTTCTGCAACGCTACCGGCGGGCCGGGGCGGCGGTTTTCCAGACCGGGCAGTGTGGCGCCCTGACGGTGCGCGTGGAGCCGGATTCCGGCGTCGCCGCGCCGCGGGCGTACCGCCTCCGGGCGCGGCGCTACTGGCATGCCACGGAGGCCGGGGAGTGTCCGGGCGCTTCGCCGTGAGCCGGTGGCTTGCCGATGGCACGCCGTATCCCGCCTGCTCTGATATGACCTGAATCCGTGGGTTCATCGAGGCGCATAGCGCAAGCTCTTGATCCGCCTGGCTATATGAAAAATCTCACCAGACCGCGGGGTATGGCTACGATTTTTTATTACGCCATTCGAATCAATATCTTACACTCTGCATCCCCTCTGAACCCACGGATTCAGGTATGATTCTGCTTCAGCCGTGGCGGTCGCCCGTGGGGTGGTCCGCCGATCGACAACCCTGGAAATCGCCAAATCAAGATGCTGGAACTCATCAAAGCCGGCGGCTGGGTCATGGCACCCATCATCGCCTGCTCGGTGGTGGCCCTGGCCATCATCGGCGAACGTCTCTGGACCCTGCGCCGTGGACGTGTACTCCCCGAGGCCGTGGTCAAACAAGTGTGGGAGTGGGCGCAGAGCGATCAACTGGACAGCAGTCACATCGAGGATCTGCGCGCCGGTTCTCCCCTGGGCCGGGTGTTGGCCTCCGGATTGGTCAACCGCCATCGCCGGCGTGAGATCATCAAGGAGGCGGTGGAGGACACCGGGCGTCACGTGGTGCACGAGCTGGAACGTTATCTCAACACCCTCGGCACCATTGCCGCCATCACCCCCCTGCTGGGCCTGCTCGGCACGGTCATCGGCATGATCCGCGTATTTACCGACATCACCGTGCGCGGCGTCGGCAATCCTGGCGATCTGGCCGGAGGTATCTCCGAGGCGCTTATCACCACCGCCGCCGGTCTCTCCGTGGCCATCGTCAGTGTCATGTTCTACCGTTTCCTGCGTGGGCAGGTGGATGAACTGGTGGTGCGCATGGAGCAGGAGGCTCTGGCCCTGATCGAGATCCTGCAAGGCGACCGTGAAGAGGAGCGGCGTCCGTGAACCTGCGCCCCAAAAGGAGGGAAGACCCGGAACTGAACGTCACGCCCTTGATCGACGTGGTGTTCCTGCTGCTGATCTTCTTCATGGTCTCCACCACCTTCCGCCATGAGGGCGAGATCAAGGTGGATCTGCCCGAGGCCAGTGGAGAGGAGGCTGCCGATACCCAGATCATGGAAGTGGTCATCAACCGCGAAGGCCGCTATTTCATCGGCGGGCAGCAGGTGGTGGGCGACGACATGGCGGCGCTGAAGCGGGCCCTGGGCAAGGCCATGGAAGGCTATGACCGCTCGTCCCTGGTGATCCGCGCCGATGCCAGCACACCGCACCAGGCGGTGGTGACCGCCATGGATGCCGCCGGGCAACTGGGCCTGGTGAATATCTCCATCGCCACCGTGCAAAAGGAATGATCCCGCCCTATTGAGCCGGTGGTTTACGATCGATCGCCCGGTAATCGATACTGATGCGTTCACCGGCCACGGGGCGGAACCGCGTGTCGGCGAACTCCACGTGCGCCGGATGCTCGCGGTAGCTGTCGATGACCTTCGGGTGACAGAAACGCACCAGCCAGGCGTAGCGGTATTTCGCATCTTCCTTTACTGCGCGGCCGGTGATCACCTCCCGCACGCCGGGGATGGCGCCGAGCACCCGCCGGCCTTCCGCCATCATGGTGTCCACGTCCTGCTCGTCCATGCCGGTGACGTTGTAGATGATCACATGCTCCACGGGGGTCCAGGGCGTGCACCGGGCCAGGACCTCCGGCGCGCGGCCGAGGCTTCCCCACTCGCGCATGCGGCGTTCCGCTTCGGCGCCGACGGACCGCGCCAGACCGGCGTAGTCGTCCGCGTGTTCGGCGCCGTTCCGGGGCCGGGCCTGTACCATGGTGGGCGGGACGCCGATCTTGGCCACTCCACGGGCGATCAGCCGCCGGGCCCGCTCATCATCCAATCCCGTGCCGTCGTCGATGGCCAACGGAATTTCCAGGGTTTCGCCGATCCGTTCCAGCCATTGGCAGTCCGGTTCCCCTTTCGTGTGGCCGTGTGCGGTGCCGATGGACACCGCCAGAAAGTCCACGCCGGTCCGTTCCACGTACTCTCCGGCCTCTTCGACCTTGACGGGGACGGCCCCGCCGGTGGTGTGCGCGGTGTCTCCGCCTTCCATGCGGCCCAGTTTGCCCTCCACGGGCACACCGCAGGCATGGGCCATGTCCACCACGGCACGGGTGTGCCGGATGTTGCCGGAGAGCGGTTCACGGGAGGCATCGAGCATGACACCGTTACATCCCAGGTTGATGGCGCGTACCGCGGACGCGAGGCTTGCTCCATGGCTCAGATGGATCGCCACCGGCACGGGGGAACGCCGGGCCGCAGCCTCCACCGCCGGCATGATCAGGCCGAAGCCCGGGTGGCCGGGGCGGGATTCCGCCACGCTCAGGATCACCGGCGAGCTGCAACGCTCGGCCGCGGCCATGACGCCTTCCAGGAATTCGAGGCCGGGCAGATCGAAGGCCCCCACGGCATAGCCATTGCGGTAGGCGTGGTAAAGCATGTCACGCATGTCGACGAGTGCCATGTTCCCTGTCTCTCCATCGGTGTGCGAGGGTGGTGTCCGGGATTCATTCTTCGCCGTTCATGAACCCCAGCAGATGCAACAGGCTGGTGAAGAGGTTGAAGAGCGAGACGTACAGGGTCACGGTCGCCATGATGTAGTTGGTTTCACCGCCGTGGATGATGTTGCTGGTCTCGTACAGGATCAGGCCCGCCATGAGCAGCACGAACATGGACGATACCGCCAGGGACAGGACGGGCATCTCGAAGAACACCGCGCCCAGGCCGGCCAGGAAGGCGACCAGAATGCCGGCCATCAGAAATCCCCCCATGAAACTGAAGTCCTTGCGCGTGGTGAGCGCGTAGCCCGACAGGCCGAGGAAGATGGCGCCGGTGGCGCCCATGGCGGTCATCACCACCTGGCCGCCGTTGGGCAGCGCCAGATAGGCGTTGAGGATCGGGCCCAGGGTGTAACCCATGAAACCGGTCAGGGCGAATACGAAGACGAGCCCCAGGCTGCTGTTACGAAATTTGGTGGTGGCGAACAGCAGGCCGAAGTAGCCGCCCAACGTCAGCAGCAAGCCGGGGTGGGGCAGGTGCAGGGCCATTGAAATACCTGCCGTCAGTGCACTGAACAGCAGGGTCATGGAGAGTAACGTATAGGTGTTACGGATCACCTTGTTGGTGGCCAGCGTGGCTGTCCGGGTGCGGACTGCACTATTCGTCATGGGTGTATTCATCGTGGGTCGTCTCCCGTCAGGTCAATCGAGTCGGCTCGGGGCATTCGGCAACCGGCAGGGGAATTGCGTGCCTGGATGCCGGTCTGCATCGCTGTTTCCGGTTTCCCGGTCTGGTGATGGTTATGGTAGGTTGGCTCTAAACTAAGAAAAATTCGATTATTACACCCATGATATTCGTATTTGACGAAGATATTGCAGAGCCATGATCAACTATAAACACCTTCGCTACTTCTGGGTGGTGGCGAGGGAGGGCAGCATCGCCCGCGCCAGCGAGCGCCTGAATCTGACGCCCCAGACCATCAGCGGGCAACTCAGCCTGCTGGAAGAAAATCTGGGTGAAGCCCTGTTCGCCCGGGTAGGGCGTAACCTGGAACTGACGGAGACCGGACGGCTGGTATTGAGCTATGCCGACGAGATTTTTTCGCTGGGGAGCGAGCTGGAAGAAATGGTGCGCAATCTCCCGGACGGGAGGCCGCTGATGTTCAAGGTGGGCGTGGCGGACGTGGTGCCGAAATCCATCGCCTATCGTTTGTTGGCTCCGGCGCTGCAGTTGCCGGAGCCCGTGCGTATTGTCTGCCGGGAGGGCGCTATCGACTCGTTGCTGGCCGAACTGGCCGTACACCGGATCGATCTGGTGATCGCAGACGGCCCCATTCCAGCGGGCGTGAATGTGCGCGGCTTCAACCATCCGCTTGGCGATTGCGGCATTACGTTTTTCGCGACTGCCGGGTTGGCGCGTAAGCTTGGTGAAAATTTCCCGCACAACCTCGGGGGCGCGCCATTGTTGTTGCCGGGTGAAATGACCGTGGTGCGGAGCCGTCTCGTGCAGTGGTTGGACGGCCTGCATATCCATCCCCGGATCGTCGGTGAATTCGACGACAGCGCTCTGATGAAGG
>CAYPEH010000038.1:0-10740 GCA_964409585.1 uncultured Chromatiales bacterium
AAAAGTGTTGTGGCTTTACCACGCCTTCCAGGCCGGAAGAATGGCTTGCACGGCGGATGTGGAAAAACCGTGTACAGGCAGCAAACCGTCAGGCCGGGGCATCGAGGGCATCACGCACCCTCATCAGACCCTGGCGAACCGTCTGCGACAGGCCCTCGACGAAAGGATTGTCCACCACCGCCAGGACAGCTTCCGGGTCCATGAAGCCGACAGTGATGGTGCCGTCCGCCTCCTCACGGACAATGACATTGCAAGGCAGCAACAGGCCCAAGTCCTCATCCGCTTCCAGCGCCTTGGCGGCATAGTGTGGATTGCACACACCGAGGATGCGGTAGGGCCTGCGTTGAACGCCGATCTTGTTCTTCAGGGTAGCCTGCACGTCGATGTCACTGAGAACACCGAATCCCTCTTTTTTCAGTTCCTCGGTGACACGCTCGACCACCTGATCGACACTTCCCTGTTGATGCACATGGAAGCCGTAATACATGAATAATCCCCCTTTGGTACGCCGGGGTGACTCCCCCCGGTCATCGGTTTACCAAGCCGAACCTAACAAAGCCGCATTCAGAGCCGTGACTTCCGGGGCGCTCCCCGCAGGCGAGCCTGCCGGACAGGGTTTGGTCAGGGTTCGGCTTAAGGAAGCTCTGATCGATTCTGGACGTATCGATCAGAGCTCCCTTAACAATTCTCCGCCGGAATGACCGGCTATGGCCGTGTTCGCCCATATACCGGTGCCGGATGAAACATCCAGGTTGGAATCTAACGCAGAATCAACCTGCCTTTCCATTCGGCAGATCCACCATAGCCTTTACCTCCGGAGGCAGGCGGACGAACCGGTGGGCCTCGGCCAGGACGAAATCCTTGAAGGCCCGCGCCGCCGGCGAGAGGCGCTTGCCCTTGCGGTGCACCACATACCAACGCCGGCGAATGGGGAAGGAATGGGCATCGATGATGGCCAGCCGGCCGGTGATGAGTTCCAGCTCCAGCGTGTGCACGGAGACGATACCCAGGCCGAGTCCTGCCTCCACTGCCTGGATGATGGCCTCGTTGGAATTCATCTCCATGCCGGAAAGGAGACTCACCCCCTGGCCGCTGAAGTAGCGTTCCATGGCGATGCGGGTGCCCGAGCCATGCTCGCGGACGACGAAACTCTCCTCCTGCAACCGGTCCATGGGCACGTCACGCTCCCCCACCAGGGGGTGGTCCGGCGCCGCGATCACCACCAGCGGGTTGTCCATGAAGCCTTCCCATTCGAGTCCCAGGTCCCGCGGCGGCTGCCCCATGATGACCAGGTCGCGTTCGTTGTGTTCCAACTGGCGGAGCAGACACTCGCGGTTGGTCACATCCAGACTGAAGGTCACACCCTCGTAGCGCTGACTGAAGGCAGCCAGCAGACGGGTGGCAAAATAATTGGCGGTACTGGGAACCGAAACCCGCAGGCGGCCACGGTGCACGCCCTTGAGGGCCTCCATGACCTCTTCCGCCTCGTCCAGTTGCTGGGCGATCGCCCGGCTGTAGTGGTGCAGCTCATTCCCCGCCTCGGTGAGATCGATCTTCTTGCCGATGTGCTCGAACAGGGGCAGGCCGACGCTTTCCTCCAGCTGCTTGATCTGCATGGAGACCGCCGGCTGGGTCAGATGCAGTTCCTCGGCGGCGCGGGTGAAATTGAGATGACGCGCCACAGCCTCGAAGACCTTGAGCTGGCGCAGGGTGACGTTCACATGCAGGACCTGTATCCACCTTATGATGCAGGCCATTATCATCAAGTTTTTCTTATCTGACCACCCACCCCCCGGCGCAACATTGGGACCGGGCCGGCTGGATCCCGGTCAGGCGCCCCCACCGGCATATGGCGGAACCAATCCCCCCAGCCGGAAAACCCGTTGCAGAAACGCCGCCGCTTGCCGCTGAATACCCGGCTGGGCACTTTCCCGAGGGCCAGCCACGTTCAACACCCGGATCGCTTCGCTACGCAGCCATTCCAGCACCGGATCGACACGGCTGTCTTCGCTCAGGGTCACCACCAGCAACGGCCGGCCATAGCGTTTCGCCAGGCGTGCCGTCAGGGCCGTACCACCGCTGATCCCGGCGCGCGTGAGGATCAGGGTTCCATCGGAATCACGCACATTCCACTCCGTGCGTTGGGCGTACCGATGGCTCTCGCTCTCCCGGAGGGGATAACGGGCGGGAATGACGCCATCTTCGGCACGCCGTCCGCGCGGACACCAGCCACCCAGCGGCAATCCGGCCGCCAACGCGGCATCCAGGGCGCCCCGATCCACCCCGGTCTGCCCTCCGGAGACGATACGCTCCAGCATGTCGGGGGGCTTTCAGTAGGAAGGGTCCTGGGGGTCCAGCCCCGTGGGGAGTTCGGCGAGGCGTTCCACGCCGGTCTGTATCCGCCCATCCGGGTGGAGCAGCAGCCAACGGTACCCTGGTGACGACAGATCGACCTCCGCCACATCGGAATGGGGCTTGAACTGGACACAGGTCGAGGGGCTGCCCAGCATCCGCAGGGAACCCACCCGCTGATCCAGGCACTGATGGATATGGCCGAACAACAGGCCCCGCACCTGGGAATGGGCCGCGGCAAGCTCCAGCAACTCTTGGGAATTGTCCACCTGCATGGTGTCCAACCAGGAACTGCCGGTGGGAACCGGGTGATGATGCAGGCAGATCAGCGCATGGTGTTCGGGATGCGCATCCAGCAAGCGTGCCATGCGCTGCAATTCGGCCGGCTCCACATGCCCCTTCTCGGATCCGGGGATATGGCTGTCCAGCAGGATCACCTGCCAATGCCCGAACAGGGCATGGCGCTGATCACTGAGCCGTTCTCCGGAGAACCAGCGGGCCATGCAGGCCGTATCCTCATGGTTGCCCGGAAGGGTATACACCGGCACCCCCAGCGTATCGAAATAACCGGCGATACGCCGGTAACCGGCCTCGGTTTCGTCGTGAACCAGATCACCGGTCAAAAGAATGAGGTCCGCCGGCCAATGCCGTTGCCGTGCCAGCGCCAGGACATCACGCAGAGACCTGTCGGTGCATACACCCTTCAGTTTGCCATCGGGATCGGCATACAGATGGGTATCAGTGATCTGCAATACGCGCAGCACACCATCCGGTGGGCTGCGGAAATCGGATGGATCGGAGGTATCCATTCTCGTGGTCGATTCTGTTTATTGTGATCGGGATGATCCCATCCACTGGGAGTTTCCTTCAACCGGCAGGCACAAGGGGTTTGCCCTCCGCCTGCAAAAAATATTAACCCGGCCACCTGACAGGCCGGGTTAATGAAAAAAAAACGCCGTACCCGGTGATCGGTGCACGGCGTTTTTCAAATTGGTCGGGGTGACAGGATTTGAACCTACGACCCCTGCCTCCCGAAGGCAGTGCTCTACCAGACTGAGCTACACCCCGTGTTCAATAACTCCGCGCAACGGCAAATTCGGCCAGCCCCACCAGCGCCGACTTATACGGCGAATCGGGAAGTGGAGCCAGGGAGTCGATGGCCCGCCGGGCCTCCTCCTGCGCGGATCGCGAAGTGTATGCGATGGCCCCGCTGCTTGCAATGGCCTCGATGATGGCCCCGATCCGGTCGCGCCCACCCTCTTCGATGGCCTTGCGCACGATCGCCGCCTGCTCCTCGCTGCCGTTGCGCATGACATAGATCAGCGGCAACGTGGGCTTGCCCTCGGCCAGGTCGTCGCCGATGTTCTTCCCCATCTCCTCGGAGCTGGAGCTGTAATCGAGCAGGTCATCGACGATCTGGAAGGCGGTGCCCAGATACATGCCGTAGTCAGCCAGAGCCTGTTCCTCTTCCTGCGGGCGGCCGGCGATGACCGCACCCAGGCGCGCGGCGGCCTCGAACAGCTTGGCGGTCTTGCAGCGGATCACCTCCAGATAGCGTTCCTCGGTGGTGTCCGGATCGTGGCAATTGAGCAGTTGCATGACCTCGCCCTCGGCGATGACATTGGTGGTATCGGCAAGGATGTCCATCACCCGCAGGCTTTCCACCTCCACCATCATCTGGAAGGCGCGCGAGTAGAGAAAATCGCCGGTCAGTACACTGGCCTCGTTACCCCACAGCGCGTTGGCGGTATCGCGGCCCCGGCGCAGATCGGAGGCGTCCACCACATCGTCGTGCAGCAGGGTGGCGGTATGGATGAACTCGATGATGGCGGCCAGATTGACATGATGGGTTCCCTGGTAGCCGCAGGCACCGGAGGCCAGCAGTACCAGCAGGGGGCGCAGGCGCTTGCCGCCGGCGGCAATGATGTAGTGCCCCAACTGGTTGATGAGCACCACTTCCGAACTCAAACGATCCCGGATCACGCCATCCACGGCATTCATGTCGTCCGCCACGAGGGCGCGGATGGAATCGATGTCCATGCCGTTTGCGG
The DNA here is from genome assembly GCA_964409585.1 of uncultured Chromatiales bacterium. Taxonomy (GTDB): domain Bacteria; phylum Pseudomonadota; class Gammaproteobacteria; order JACKNK01; family CAYPEH01; genus CAYPEH01. The sequence continues at coordinate 4,404 of CAYPEH010000038.1, forward strand.
GTGCTGAATCGGAGGTTGCGGAACTCATGCAGACGCCATGCTGCCGGAAAAAAGGGCGCATAGTGTAGCCCTATCCCCAGGGTGCTGCCACAGGGCGCCCGGAAACGGAAGAAAAATCGCCGTCCCTGTTTGACCTGAGGGTGTTCAACCGATAGAATCCGCCGTCTTTTTCGACCGGGAAATCCCGGTGAACGACTGGTTTTTTGGAGAATCTTGAGATGTACGCCGTAATCCAGACTGGTGGCAAGCAGTATCGCGTCAGTGAAGGTGATGTCATCGACGTCGAAAAGCTGGCTGCCGATGAGGGTGCTGACGTTGAATTCGACCGTGTCCTGATGGTCGGCGAAGGCGAGGACGTCAAGCTGGGTACACCCTACCTGGACGGTGGCAAGGTGACCGCCACCGTCGAGTCCCAGTTCCGTGGCGACAAGATCCGCATCATCAAGTTCAAGCGCCGCAAGCACTACCGGAAGCAGCAGGGCCACCGTCAGTATCTGACCAAGGTTCGCATCACCGGCATCAGCGCTGGCTGAATACAGACGAGGTATCCGAGAAATGGCACACAAAAAGGCAGGCGGCAGCACCCGTAACGGCCGCGATTCAGAGTCCAAGCGCCTCGGCGTGAAGCGCTTCGGGGGCGAAACCGTCCGCGCCGGCAACATCATCGTGCGTCAGCGCGGCACCCGTTTCCATGCCGGTGAGAACGTCGGTTGCGGCAAGGACCACACCCTCTTCGCCACCGCCGATGGCCGGGTGAAGTTCGAGGTCAAGGGCCCCAGGAACCGCAAGTTCGTGACGGTGGTTCCGGTCTGATCGCCCCCTTCCAAGACCGAGCGGAAAAGCCCCGTCCATGTGCGGGGCTTTTTGCTTTTCGGCAATCGCCCCATGAAGGGGACCGCCCCCGACTGTAACGCCACATACCACACCCATGAAATTCGTCGACGAAGCCAGCATCAAGGTCAAGGCCGGTGACGGTGGCAATGGCATCGTCAGTTTCCGCCGCGAGAAATACATCCCCAAGGGAGGTCCCGACGGCGGTGACGGCGGCGACGGCGGCAGCGTCTGGCTGCAGGCCGACAGTGGCATCAACACCCTGGCCGACTTTCGTTTCGAGCGTTTCTTCGAGGCCCAGCGCGGCCAGAACGGCATGGGCCGCAACATGACCGGCCGCAGCGGGGAAGACAAGGTGATCCTGGTTCCGGTGGGCACCATCGTCACCGACGAGGATACCCAGGAAGTATTGGGAGATCTGACCGTGGACGGCCAACGCATCAAGGTCGCCCAGGGCGGTTTCCACGGTCTCGGCAACACCCGTTTCAAGAGTTCCACCAACCGGGCCCCACGCAAGGCCACCCCCGGCACCCCCGGCGAACGCCGCAATCTGCGCCTGGAACTCAAGCTGCTGGCGGACGTCGGCCTGCTCGGCCTGCCCAATGCCGGCAAATCCACCCTTATCCGCGCCATTTCCTCGGCACGTCCCAAGGTGGCCGATTATCCTTTCACCACCCTCTACCCGAATCTGGGTGTGGTCCGGGTCAGCCCCGAACACAGCTTCGTCGTGGCGGACATCCCAGGCCTGATCGAAGGCGCGGCGGAGGGCGCCGGCCTGGGCCACCAGTTCCTCAAACACCTCTCCCGCACCGGCCTGCTGCTGCACCTGGTGGATATCGCACCCCTATACGAAGGCAGTGACCCGGTGGAGGACGTCAACAAGATCGTGGCCGAACTGGCCAGGTTCGGTGACGGCCTGGAAAAACGCGAGCGCTGGCTGGTGCTGAACAAGCTCGACCTGCTGCCCGCCGATGAAGCCGAGGAACGTTGCCAGGACATCATTGGACGCCTGCAATGGCGGGGGCCGGTATTCCGCATCTCCGCCCTCAACTCCGAGGGCACCCGGGAGATGGTATACCGGATCATGGAATACCTGGACGGGAAGAAAGCGGCAGGTGACGATGGCTGAATGCAGGCAAGGCCACCCCTTCCACCCAGGCGCCACGCCGCGCTACGCTTGGTGATCTCCTACGAGCGACATGCAACCCATGCAACAGCGAAAACCGGCAGGCACAGGCACTCGCTGGGTGGTCAAGGTCGGCAGCGCCCTGGTCACCAACGAGGGCCGCGGGCTCGATCACCAGGCCATCGGCTCCTGGGTGGAACAGATCGCCGAACTGCGCAAACGCGGCCTCGAGGTGGTGCTAGTCTCTTCCGGGGCCGTCGCCGAGGGCATGAGCCGGCTCAACTGGAACCGGCGCCCCCACGCCCTGTACGAATTGCAGGCCGCCGCCGCGGTGGGGCAGATGGGCGTGGTCCAGGCCTATGAAAGTCAGTTTCAGCGCTTTGGCCTGCACACGGCCCAGGTACTGCTGACCCACGACGACATTTCCAACCGCCAGCGCTATCTCAACGCCCGCAGCACTCTCTGCACCCTGCTGCGCCTGGGTGTCGTGCCGGTGGTCAACGAGAACGATACCGTCGCCTTCGAGGAACTGCGCCTGGGGGACAACGACACCATGGGCGCCATGGTGGCCAACCTCATCGAGGCCGACCGGCTGATCATCCTCACCGACCAGCAGGGGCTCTACGATCGCGATCCCCGCCGGCACGCCGATGCGAAGCTGGTGCGGGAAGCCCGCGCCAATGACCCGTCGCTGGACTCCATGGCCGGCGACAGTGCCGGCAGCCTCGGCCGCGGCGGCATGGTGACCAAGATCCGCGCCGCCCGGCGTGCCGCCCTCTCCGGCACCACCACCATCCTCGCCCATGGTCGCGAGCCCAATGCCCTGATCCGTCTGCACGACGGCGAACGACTGGGCACCCTGCTGCTGCCGGAACAGGAATCCCTGGCCGCGCGCAAACGCTGGCTGGCCAGCCATGTACAGGTCTGTGGCCGCCTGTTCCTGGACGAAGGTGCCGTCCGCGCCCTGGGCCAGGGTGGCGGCAGCCTGCTGCCGGTGGGCGTGACCAGGGTGGAGGGCCGTTTCGAACGGGGTGAAATCGTCGCCTGCGTGGCGCCGGATGGAAGGGAGGTTGCCCGCGGCCTGGTCAATTACGACGCCGACGCCAGCCGCCGCATCGCCGGAGAACCATCGGCACGCATAGAGGAACTGCTGGGCTACGTGGATGAACCGGAGCTGATCCACCGGGACAACCTGGTGATGATGGATCAGGCACCAAAAGGATAAGCACCAAACAAAAAAGCCGGTCACGATGACCGGCTTTTTTCGTTCGAGCCCCGCCCGTCTTACATATTGCGGATGGCGTTGTTCAGACGGCTCTTGTGGCGGGCGGCCTTGTTGGCGTGTATCAGGCCCTTGCCGGCAGCGGCATCCAGGGCGGGAACCGCAACCTTGTAGGCTTCCTCGGCAGCCGCCTTGTCACCCGCCTCGATGGCGTAGACCACCCTCTTGACGTAGGTGCGCATCTCGGAACGCTGCGAGGCGTTGCGCCGACGGCGCCGCTCGTTCTGGCGCGCACGCTTGCGGGCTTGTGCAGAGTTGGCCAAGGTCAGTCTCCTGTAATCAATACTTCATGGATACGAAGGGGCGCGAATAATGCCCTTCTTCCGTCCCGCTGTCAATCCTCTGTCCAGATTCCCTTTCCCGCGCTCCCTTCCTCCCCCATTCATGGGATAATCGCGCGCCCTGTGAGTTTGACCCGACGATTCCAGTCATGGCCCAGTACATCTATACCCTCAACCGTGTCGGCAAAATGGTGCCGCCCAAACGCGAAATCCTCAAGGACATCTCCCTGTCCTTCTTCCCCGGCGCCAAGATCGGCGTGCTCGGCCTCAACGGGGCGGGCAAGTCCACCCTGTTGCGGATCATGGCCGGCGTGGATACGGATTTCATCGGTGAGGCCCGTCCGCAGCCGGGCATCCGCATCGGCTACCTGCCGCAGGAACCGGTGCTGGACCCGAACAAGGATGTACGCGGCAACGTGGAAGAGGCCCTGGCGGAGGTCAAGGACGCACTGGCCCGGCTGGATGCGGTCTATGCCGCCTACGCCGAGCCGGATGCCGATTTCGATGCCCTGGCGAAGGAGCAGGCGGAACTGGAGAACATCGTGCAGGCCGCCGACGGACACAATCTCGAACGCAAACTGGAGGTGGCCGCCGACGCCCTGCGTCTGCCGCCCTGGGATGCCGACGTGACCACGCTGTCCGGCGGTGAACGCCGCCGCGTGGCCCTCTGCCGACTGCTGCTGTCCGCGCCGGACATGCTGATCCTCGACGAGCCCACCAACCACCTGGACGCCGAATCGGTGGCCTGGCTGGAGCATTTCCTCGGCCAGTATTCCGGCACCGTGGTGGCGGTCACCCATGACCGCTATTTCCTCGACAATGTCGCCGGCTGGATCCTGGAACTGGACCGCGGGCACGGCATCCCCTGGGAGGGCAACTATTCCTCCTGGCTGGAGCAGAAGGAAAAGCGCCTGGAGATGGAGGAGAAACAGCGTTCCGCCCATCGCCGCGCCCTGGAACACGAGCTGGAATGGGTGCGCTCCAACCCCAAGGGCCGTCACGCCAAGTCCAAGGCCCGCCTGGCCCGTTTCGAGGAATTGCAGTCGCAGGACTTCCAGAAGCGCAACGAGACCAACGAGATCTACATTCCGCCGGGAGAACGCCTGGGCGACCTGGTGATCGAGGCCAAAAACATCAGCAAGAGCTTCGGTGACCGCCTGTTGTACGAGAATCTGTCCTTCAACCTGCCTGCCGGCGGCATCGTCGGCGTCATCGGCCCCAACGGCGCCGGCAAGACCACCCTGTTCCGCCTGCTCACCGGCCGCGAGCAGCCAGATGCGGGCGAACTGCGGATCGGCCCGACCGTGCAAATGGCCTATGTGGACCAGAGCCGCGACGCCCTCGACGACGAAAAAACCGTCTGGGAAGAGATCTCCGACGGTCAGGACATCATTCGGGTGGGCCGGTACGAGATCAATTCACGCAGCTACGTGAGCAAATTCAATTTCAAGGGCACCGACCAGCAGAAGCGCATCGGCGACCTGTCCGGCGGCGAACGCAACCGCGTACACCTGGCCAAGGTGCTGAAACGCGGCGCCAACCTGTTGCTGCTCGACGAGCCCACCAACGACCTGGATGTGGAAACCCTGCGCGCCCTGGAGGAGGCCTTGCTGGCTTTCCCCGGTTGCGCCGTGGTGATCTCCCATGACCGCTGGTTCCTGGATCGTATCGCCACCCACATCCTGGCCTTCGAGGGCAATTCACAGGTGACCTGGTTCGAGGGCAATTTCTCGGACTACGAGGAGGATCGCAAACGGCGCCTGGGGGATGAGGCGGGAGTGCCGCACCGGATCAAGTACAAGCGGCTGGACGCCTGAGCCCGCCGCCATGCCCTGGCTGCAACTCATCATCGATCTCGATGACCTCGACCCGGAGGCCGTCGAAGAGGCCCTGCTCGATCTCGGTGCCCTATCGGTCACCTATCAGGACGCGGAGGATCAGCCCATCTTCGAACCGGATCCCGGCCACACGCCGCTGTGGACCCATACCCGCCTGTTCGGACTGTTCGACGCCGGCGATGATCCGGACAGGATCGGCGCAAACCTGCAACAGCGCTTCGGTGACGGACTGCGATGGCGCACCGAGGTATTGGAGGACCGGGACTGGACCCGCGCCTGGATGGACGGCTTCAAGCCCATGCGTTTCGGCCAACGGCTGTGGATCGTGCCGGAGGGCTATGAGCCACCCGCGCCCGAGGCCGTCAATCTGCGTCTCGATCCGGGGCTGGCCTTCGGTACCGGCACCCATCCGACCACGGCCCTGTGCCTGGAATGGCTGGACGGGGCCGAGTTGGCCGGCAAGGGGATCATCGATTACGGCTGCGGCTCCGGTGTGCTGGGCATCGCCGCGCTGCTGTTGGGCGCGGAGCGGGTACTGGGCGTGGACAACGATCCGCAGGCATTGATCGCCACCCGTGACAATGCCGCCAAGAATGCAGTGGAGTCCCGTGTCACCACCGCCCTGCCCGAACAGGCGGGCGACCAGCCGGCACCGGTCCTGTTGGCCAACATCCTCGCCGGCCCCCTGCTGCAACTGGCACCCCGGCTGTCGGCCCTGACCGCCCCCGACGGCGACATCGTGCTGTCGGGAATCCTGGAATCCCAGGTGGAGGAAATCCGCTCCGCCTATCAAGCCTGGTTCGATATGGCTGCTCCCGTGGTGCGGGAAGGCTGGGTCCTGCTCACTGGTCGCCGGCGGGCATAGGTTTTTTCCGAAGAAACAGGGGCTCGCCATCGACAATCGCTCGGTTAGCGCCGAAAATCCCCCCCATGCACACCCGCTGCCCCTATTGCGAAGCCGTCTTCCGTGTATCCGTGG
>CAYPEH010000038.1:10840-20214 GCA_964409585.1 uncultured Chromatiales bacterium
CCCCCCATGCACACCCGCTGCCCCTATTGCGAAGCCGTCTTCCGTGTATCCGTGGCGCAGATCACCGCGGCCGACGGGCGCGTCCGTTGCGGCCAGTGCCAGGGGGTGTTCGATGCCATGCACAACATGCAGGAGACCGAGCCGGAGGAACCGCCACCTCCCCCCCCGGCCAAATTCACTCATGTCTCGCCCACCCTGCAACGCATTCAGGAAAAAGACCAGGACAGGCCACGGACAACAAGCAACCCGCTGGCCGGATTGCGCTCCCCCGGCGGCAACAAGAGCCTGGCTGCCCAGCTGGTGCTGGCACTGCTGCTGATCCTTGCCCTGCCCGTGCAATACGCCTGGTTCCACCGCCTGCAATGGGCCCAATCACCGGACACACGCCCTTGGGCGGAAAGCCTTTGCGCCTTGGCCGGATGTGAACTGCCACCCTTGCGCGACCTGGACAAGATCGAACTCATCAGCCGCGACGTGCGCGCCCACCCACGGGTGAAGGGGGCACTGCTGATCACCGCCACGCTGATCAACCGCGCGGACTTCGAGCAGCCCTACCCGACCATCCGCATCGGCCTGTCCGATCTCCAGGGCCGCACCATAGCAGCGCGTGATTTCACACCGGACACCTATTTGCGCGGCCAGAACAACGGCGACCGCGCCATGCCCAGCCAGATTCCGGTCCAGGTGAAACTGGAGACACTGGACCCGGGACCAGCCGCCGAGGCATTCGAGTTCGACTTCCTCTGACCGTTGCTGCAAGCAGTCTGTCGGACTCTGGCTGAATCGGCTGCCAAAGCGGGACAGAAGCCTGATTGTCCCGGTCCGCATCTCTTATTGGTCCGGCAGCCCAATATGGCCACGGAATCACCAACTTGCGAAAAGCATGCCTTCCCGGCCACGGTCAGGACGCTGCTGAAGCGCTTTATCCCCCCGGAATTTGGCGTTATCATTTTTGCCCTTTTCCGCTTTTCCGTGCGCCCCACCCATGCAGATCGGCCCCTACAAGCTGCCTAATCGCCTCGTACTGGCGCCCATGGCGGGGATCACCGACCGGCCTTTCCGCCAACTCTGCAAACGGCTGGGAGCGGGCATGGCCGTATCGGAGATGGTCTCCTCCAACTCCCTGTTGTGGGGCAGTGAAAAGACCCGGCGGCGCGCTGATCATGCCGGCGAGGAGGAGCCCCGCGTCGTGCAGATCATGGGAGCGGACCCGCGCATGATGGCGGAAGCCGCGCGCTTCAATGTGGAACGGGGCGCGCAGATCATCGACATCAACATGGGCTGCCCGGCGAAAAAGGTCTGTAACGTGGCCGCGGGATCGGCGCTGCTGAAGGACGAAAAACGGGTCGGCGAGATCCTGCGGGCGGTGGTCCAGGCAGTGGACGTACCCGTCACTCTCAAGACCCGCACCGGTTGGGACCGCGACCACCGCAATGCCGTCGAGGTGGCCCGCATCGCAGAGGACAGCGGCATCCAGGCCCTGGCCCTGCATGGCCGCACCCGTGCCGACGCCTATCGCGGCGAGGCCGAGTACGACACCATTGCCGAGGTCAAGAGCCGCATCGGCATCCCGGTCATCGCCAACGGCGATATCCGCACACCGGAGAAGGCAAAATTCGTCCTCGATCACACCGGCGCCGATGCCATCATGATCGGACGGGCCGCCCAGGGGCGGCCGTGGATCTTTCGCGAGATCGACCATTATCTGAATACCGGCGAGCGTCTGCCGGAGCCGGCGGTGGAGGAAATCCGCAGCATCATGCTCGACCACCTGCACAACCTGTATGAGTTTTACGGTGAGTTCACCGGCGTGCGCGTGGCACGCAAGCATATCTCCTGGTACAGCAAGGGGCAGCCGGGCGGGGCCGTGTTCCGGGACCGCGTCAACCGGGTGGAAACCCGGCAGGAACAACTGGAACTGACCCATGCGTTTTTCGAACGTCTGGTGGAGGAGAAGCGGGCGGCATGAACCAACTACATAATCCCATCCCTGCCCTGGTCGTGGACGAGGAACCGGACGACAAGGTACAGCACAAACCACTGCATGAATGCGTCAAGGATGCCCTGGAGGGATATTTCGCCATCCTCGGTGAAGGCCAGGCCACCGGCCTGTACCAGATGGTCATCCAGGAAGTGGAGCGTCCCATGCTGGAAGCGGTCATGAAACGCGCGGACGACAACCAGACCCGTGCCGCCGAGATGCTCGGTATCAATCGCGGGACCCTGCGCAAGAAACTCAAGCAGTACGGCCTGAGCCACTGATTTCGACTTGCCGACGCAAAGGGGGGGTTCCGGAAGTTTTCCCGGAAACATCCTTTGCGTTTTCCATCACAAGGTAATCACAATGGCCAAGATTGAACGCGCCCTGATCAGCGTATCCGATAAAACCGGCGTCCTCGATTTCGCCCGCGCCCTGGCCGGCCGCGGTATCGAGATCCTCTCCACCGGCGGCACCGCAAAACTGTTGGTGGACAATGATGTGCCCGTAACCGAGGTATCCGACTACACGGGCTTCCCGGAAATGATGGACGGACGCCTGAAAACCCTGCACCCGAAGATCCACGGAGGTCTGTTGGGACGCCGCGGCCAGGATGACGCGGCCATGTCAGAACATGGCATCCAGCCCATCGACATGGTGGTGGTCAATCTCTATCCCTTCGAGCAGACCGTGGCCGATCCCGACTGCGACCTGCCCACCGCCATCGAGAATATCGATATCGGTGGCCCGACCATGCTGCGCGCGGCGGCCAAAAATCACGCCGCGGTGGCGGTGGTGGTGGACAGCAACGATTACCAGGCGGTGATCGCCGAGATCGGCCAGAATAACGGTGAACTGTCCGATCAGACCCGCTTCCACCTGGCGGTCAAGGCCTTCGAACACACCGCCCGATACGACGGCGCTATCGCCAATTACCTGGGCACCATCCAGGCCGACGGCAGCAAGGCCGATTTCCCCCGCACCATGAGCCTGCAGTTCGACTACAAGCAGGGCATGCGTTACGGCGAAAACCCGCATCAGAAGGCTGCCTTCTATGTGGAGCGCCATCCCGGCGAGCCGAGTGTCTCCACCGCCCGCCAATTGCAGGGCAAGGAACTATCCTTCAACAACATCGCTGACACCGATGCGGCGCTGGAGTGCGTCAAGACCTTCGACGAAGGCCCCGCCTGTGTCATCGTCAAACATGCAAATCCTTGCGGCGTGGCCCTCGGCAGCAACATTCTGGAAGCCTACGACCGCGCCTACCGTACCGATCCCACCTCTGCCTTCGGCGGCATTATCGCCTTCAACCGGGCCCTGGACAGCAAGACGGCGGAGGAGATCCTCAGGCGCCAGTTCGTCGAGGTCATCATCGCCCCCTCCGTGGACGACGATGCCTTGCCCCTACTGGCGGAAAAGAAGAACGTGCGTGTGCTGGCCTGCGGGGAATGGGATGCCTGCCGCGTCGGCGGTTTGGACTACAAGCGCGTCAACGGTGGCCTGCTGGTGCAGGACATGGACCATGGCATGGTCCGGCACGGGGAGCTGAAGGTGGTGACCCAGCGCGCACCCAGCGAGAAGGAGCTGGCCGATCTCATGTTCGCCTGGCGAGTGGTCAAGTTCGTCAAATCCAACGCCATCGTCTACTGCAAGGATGGCATGACCATCGGGGTTGGCGCCGGCCAGATGAGTCGTGTGTACTCGGCCAGGATCGCCGGTATCAAGGCGGCGGACGAGGGTCTGGAAGTGGCCGGCTCGGTGATGGCCTCCGATGCCTTCTTCCCCTTCCGTGATGGCATCGATGCCGCCCATGAGGCCGGTATCACCGCGGTGATCCAACCGGGTGGTTCCATGCGCGACGAGGAGACCATCGCCGCCGCCGATGAACACGGCATGGCCATGGTCTTCACCGGCATGCGCCACTTCCGTCACTGATCGGCCGTCTGCACCGGGCCGCATCCCGTGAGCCGGATTCACCAGATGCAGGTCCGCTTCGATGCCAGCCAGGACCGCCTTGCCTTCCGCGTCAACACCCAGGACGGTTCCCAGTTCCGCTTTTGGCTAACCCGGCGCCTGCTCAAGCGCTGGGCAAGGCCACTCATGGAAACGCTGCATAAGGCGGAAACCACCCAGACCGGCCTGGAATCACAACAGGCCATGGCCTCGTTCCGCCAGGATTCAGTGCGGGAACGAGGTGATTTCAGCACCCCTTTCGAGGAACAGGCCGCGGATCTCCCACTGGGTGACGATGGCATGCTGGTGACCGAGATCCGCATTCAGGAACAGGCAAACGCAACCTACAACATCAGCATGGCGGATCAGCAGGGACGCTCGGCCACCTTCAACTTTCCACCGGACATGCTGCACTCCCTGTTCGCCCTGCTCAGCCAGACCATCAGCGAGGCGGACTGGGGTTTCGAATTGACCCTCGGTGAGCATCCGAATGGCACGATACATTGATTGAGAGGACTCGAACCATGAAGGTATTGATCGTCGGCGGCGGCGGCCGTGAACATGCTTTGGCCTGGAAGGCAGCACAGTCGGATCGAGTGGAACGTGTCTATGTGGCCCCCGGCAATGCGGGCACCGAACTGGAACCGCGCATGGAAAACGTACCGGTGGGGGCCGAGGACATCCCGGCACTGCTGGCCTTCGCCCGTGACAACGGCATTGACCTGACCATCGTCGGTCCCGAGGCACCACTGGTCGCCGGCATCGTGGACCGCTTTACCGAGGCGGGCCTGCGTTGCTTTGGACCCTCGGCCACGGCCGCGCAGTTGGAGGGTTCCAAGGCCTTCACCAAGGATTTCCTCGCACGTCACCAGATCCCCACCGCCGCCTATGGCAATTTCACCGATGTGGAAGCGGCCGTGGCCTACATTCATCAGCAGGGTGCCCCCATCGTGGTCAAGGCCGATGGCCTGGCCGCCGGCAAGGGGGTCATCCTGGCGCAAACCGAGGAGGAGGCCATCGCCGCGGTGGAAGACATGCTCGCCGGCAATGCCTTCGGCGACGCCGGTCACCGCGTCGTGATCGAGGAATTCCTCACCGGCGAGGAAGCCAGCTTCATCTGCATGGTGGACGGCGAGCACATCCTGCCCATGGCCACGTCCCAGGACCACAAGGCGGCGCTGAACGGTGACACCGGACCCAATACCGGCGGCATGGGTGCCTACTCCCCTGCGCCCGTGGTCACCGCAGAGATCCACCGGCGCATCATGCAGGAGGTGATCGAGCCAACCGTACGGGGCATGGCCAGCGAGGGCAATGCCTTTACCGGTTTCCTCTATGCCGGTGTGATGATCTGCGCCGACGGCACGCCGAAGGTACTGGAATACAACGTGCGCTTTGGTGACCCCGAGACCCAGCCGATCATGCTGCGGCTCAGGTCCGACCTGGTGGATCTGGTCGAGGCTGCACTCGATGGCCGACTCGACCAGGTGCAGGCCGACTGGGACCCCCGCGCTTCCCTGGGCGTGGTACTGGCGGCCAAAGGCTACCCGGGCTCTTATGAAAAGGGCGATGTCATCAGCGGACTGCCCGAGAAGGAAGAACCCGGCCTGAAGGTGTTCCATGCCGGTACGGCAAAACAGGACGGACAGGTAGTGACCAGCGGCGGTCGCGTGCTCTGTGCCTGTGCCTTGGGTGACACGGTTTCCCAGGCACAGCAACGCGCCTACCAGTTGGCCGGACGGATCGACTGGAACGGGGTCTACTACCGGACCGACATCGGCTACCGGGCCGTAGCACGGGAGCAGGGTGAGGGCTGATGATTTCTTAGGAACCCCTGAACAAGTACCGGGGGGATGGGGGTTTGGGGAAAGGGATGCGCCCGCTTTCCCAGTAAGCCATTGATTTTCGTCCTTCCCCCAATAGACAAGCCCCGCAAGGGAGCTCTGATCGAGGCGCACGGCGACTTGATCAGAGCTCCCTTATTCGAAACTGGCCCGTACAATTCCGTCCAGCGTCTTCTCCACCTCGGCCATGACGGCCCTGGTAGTGTCGCTGGCTTGCTCCAGATTGGGTTTGCGATAGCCAACGTACACCAGCCCGTCCTCTCCCGGTCTGGTGAAGATGGAGATGATGAAGGGGCAGAACACCAGGTTACTGGGGTCTGCCTCCACCATCTTGCGGGAAAGTACCGCACTGCAAAACTCGATGGATTCGGCACGCCCGAACACCCGCCGGTCCGAGCCGACGTCCTTGCCGGTGCGATCCAGCATCTCCGACATGTGCAGTTCGTTGCTGACCAGCATGCCGAGGTCCTCGATGGCGATAATGACCGATTCCTTGACCGCTTCGAACTCGTCCTCCACCTGATAGACAACAAGATGACCGAGATCGGAACGTTGCTCGGCACCCGCATGGAAGGGAAACGACAGGGCCATGATCAGAATAATGACAAGGCGGGACATTCTCGATCTCCAGAATATGCATCGGTTCGATGCATTGACGGTTCAGTGACAGGCAGCATCGGAACACTGCCGTTCCTGTGCCATAGGACAAGGGATCATACAGATCGTTCAGCGATCCTCGCACCTTTACCCCTATTTGATATTAACCTGGCCGAACCTGAACAGAGCCATGTTCAGTGAGTCGCTGGGCGGTCAGGCGTAAAGGAAACGCTCCGCAAGCCCCGGATCAAGGTGCGGCCCGTGGGCAAGGGCCGCAACACCTAGCCAGGGTTTGCGGAGCACTCTGAATGCGGCCCTGTTCAGGTTCGGATTAGTGAGCATTCACCCATCAAAATAGATATTTTTGTGCGTTCTGGTACGATGCGCACACACTGAAATTGATCGAAATACAGGCACCATGAAAGTCACCATTTACGGCTCTGGATATGTTGGTCTCGTCACAGGCGCCTGCCTGGCGGAGGTCGGTAATGAAGTCTTGTGTGTCGATGTCGACGAGGCAAAGACAGCCAGGCTCCAGAATGGTGAAATTCCCATCTTTGAGCCCGGGCTCGACGAGATGGTCAAACGCAATGCCGCGGCCGGACGCTTGTCCTTCACGACATCGGCCGCACAAGGCGTGGCTCATGGACTGTTTCAGTTTATTGCGGTCGGCACTCCACCCGATGAAGATGGCTCCGCCGACCTCCAGCATGTGCTTGCCGTGGCAAGAACCATCGGTGAACACATGGACAGCTATCGGGTCGTGGTGGACAAATCCACCGTACCGGTGGGCACCGCGGACAAAGTCACGGCGACCATCCGGCAGACCCTGCAGGCCCGGGGGGTGGATGTGGACTTCGACGTGGTGTCCAACCCCGAATTCCTGAAAGAAGGCGCTGCCATCGACGATTTCATGCGCCCCGACCGCATAGTGGTGGGCACGGACAGTGAGCGTACCACCGAACTGTTACGCGAGTTGTACGCCCCCTTCACCCGTAACCATGACCGCCTGTTGGTGATGGACGTTCGTTCGGCCGAACTGACCAAATATGCCGCCAATGCCATGCTTGCCACCAAGATCAGCTTCATGAACGAACTGGCCAACCTGGCCGAACGGCTGGGCGCTGACATCGAACATGTCCGTGTCGGCATCGGATCGGACCCCCGCATCGGATATCATTTCATTTATCCCGGCTGCGGCTATGGTGGTTCCTGCTTCCCCAAGGATGTTCAGGCTCTGGAGCGAACCGCCAGTGAAGCCGGCTATGAGGCCACCCTTCTGCAGGCAGTCGAAGCGGTAAACAAGCGCCAGAAGAACCGGCTTTTCGAGAAAATCTCCGCCCACTACAAGGGCGATCTGGCTGGCCGCACCTTCGCCATATGGGGGCTTGCATTCAAACCCAAGACCGACGATATGCGTGAAGCCCCAAGCAGGACCTTGATGGAATCGCTGTGGAAAGCCGGGGCAACTGTTCAGGCATACGATCCGGAGGCCATGGAGGAGGCACGCAGGCTTTACCCGGACGAGGAGAAACTTGCCCTGTCCAATTCACCCGAGGCAGCCCTCATCGATGCCGATGCGCTAGTCGTGGTGACAGAATGGAACATATTCCGCAGCCCGGACATGGGCAAAATACGCTCCATGCTCAAGGAGCCGGTTTTATTCGACGGCCGCAATGTATACGACCCCAGCCACATGAAGGAAGAAGGGTTCACCTATTACGCCATAGGCCGTGGTGAAACCATTTGAATGGAATCGACGCCATGGATGGTATCGAAAGAGAGAATGGAGCTGGCGATAGGATTCGAACCTACGACCGGCTGATTACAAACCGGGGCATTCCCAATCCAAAGTCCCCGTGACCCGCCTTATTAACTCGCATAGAACCTGGATTTTGTCAAATCTCCTGTGCAATGATCCATCGCCCTGTATTATGCCGCCAGATCGTCATCCGCACGGGAAAGCCCAAGAGTCGGTAGATCCGGCATCGCGCGCTCCATCACCTCACGCATCTGCTCGATGTCCGTGGCCACGTACTCGGCTGTGGTTTTCAGGTTGGTATGGCCTAGAATTTCCTTGGCCGTTTTCATGTCTCCACCCTGTTGAACCAGCCAGGTCGCCGCCGAGTGCCGGAACCGGTGAGAACTGACGTCACAACCCAACCGTCGTTTCATCCGCCGGAAAAATGACTCGATATGGTTCGCTACCATTTCCTTCTGCTTCGAGAAACGCCTGCTCTGTGAGAGCAGAGGCAAGTTCAACACTTGGCCCTCGGGGTCTACGGATCCGGCTATGCGTTCGGTCCTCTCCCGCAGATCAGTCAGGATCTCGGACAAGTCCACTGTCATGCGCAGAGCGGAGGAATTCACGGATACCATCGATGACTCGCTTGGCGGACAAGAAGGCCAAGACCTGCCCATCGGGTTCGGGCTGACGCACAATGAAACCTCCGGCGGCCAGCAACAGACACGACCCGACCCGGACGCCATCCACTGGATTCGCCCACTGGACAGCCCTGCCGTTACACCCGCCCATGGTGATGATTCCCAGGCGGCTGACTCGTCAAAAGACGACTCCCTGTTGGGTAACGGCTCAGGCCCGCTCACCGAGACTTCCCCGGATGGACTGATCCCGCGCTACACCATCCCCGCGGGCTCGCATTCGCTCGGGGCCACCGCCTGGTCCGCGCTGGTCGGCCGCGTTGCGCGCGGTTCCACGGTCGATGACCCCTACTCGGTCAAGCTGCTGACCGGCCCGACCACGCTGGCCGCGAACGGCCACCTGATACCGGATCTCGCCGGAATGATCTGGCGCGGCATCGCCCGTGGCGACTGGGGCATGTCGTGTGTTCGCGCGCAACTGACCACCGTCACCTACGTATTCAGGGACGGAACGGTTCGCACCGTCAGCGGAAGCGAAGACGACCCGCTGGGCACGATTACGGATAACTGAGCGTACCCACAGTAATCGATGTGCTGATATCCAGGTTATTTGATGGTCG
>CAYPEH010000039.1:0-20171 GCA_964409585.1 uncultured Chromatiales bacterium
CTTTAGCGATTCCGGCCTTTCAACCCAGCGCCTTGCCCAGCCGCTCCATCGCCTTTTGCAGATTCTCCATGCTGGTGGCGAACGACAGGCGCAGGTAGCCGGGCGCGCCGAAGGCCGAACCGGGCACCAGGGCCACTTCGGCCTTCTCCAGCAGGTATTCCGCCAGTTCCACGTCGTCCTTGATCCCCTCCATGCGGTCGATGACCGCCTGCATGTCGGGAAACAGGTAGAAGGTGCCGTCGGCGGGCAGCGCCGTCACTCCCTCCATGCCGTTCAGCGCCTCCAGCACGTAGTCGTGGCGCTGCTTGAACGCCTCCAGCATGGGGAGGATGCAGGACTGGTCTCCTTCCAGCGCCGCCTGGGCCGCCACCTGGGAGATGGAGGTGGGGTTGGAGGTGCTCTGTGACTGGATCTTTTTCATCGCCTTGATGAGCTCGGCCGGGCCGGCGGCATAGCCGATGCGCCAGCCGGTCATGGAGTAGGCCTTGGACACGCCGTTGAGGACGATGGTGCGGTCCTGGAGATCGGGACAGGCGTTGAGGATGTTGCGGAACGGCTTGCCGGGCCACATGACGTGTTCGTACATGTCGTCGGTGGCGATCAGCACTTGCGGGTGTTCGCGCAGCACCTCGCCCAGGGCCAGCAGTTCCTGCGCGCTGTAGGCCACACCGGTGGGGTTGGACGGGCTGTTCAGCACGACCAGCCGGGTCATCTCGGTGATGGCGGACTGCAATTGCTGCGGGTTGATCTTGAAGTTCTGTTCGCGGCCGGTGCGCAGGATCACCGGCACGCCCCCGGCCAGCAACACCATGTCCGGATAGGATACCCAGTAGGGGGCCGGGATGATGACCTCGTCACCATCGTTCAGCAGGGCCTGGGCCAGATTGTAGAAACTCTGCTTGCCGCCGCAGGAGACGAGGATCTGCTCCAGGGTATATTCCAGCCCGTTGTCGCGGCTGAACTTATCTATAATGGCCGACTTCAGTCCCACGGTTCCATCCACCGCGGTGTACTTGGTGAAGCCGCTGGCGATGGCCTGGACGGCCGCATCCTTGATGTGCTGCGGGGTGTCGAAGTCGGGTTCGCCAGCGCCGAGTCCGATCACATCCCGGCCGGCGGCACGCAGTTCCGCGGCACGGGCGGTGACGGCCAGAGTGGGGGAGGGCTTTACCCGCTGAACGCGGTCGGAGAGCTGAATCTTCAAGGTGGCGGTTCCGTCGGAAGTGACATCTGAAAAAAAACCGGCCCATTCTACTGAAATTTCCCGTGAATCGCCCGTTCAAAATTCAGTCCGATTTTCAACCCGCCGGTGACCAGCCGGGGGCCATCCGTGAGCTGGTCGGCGGCCTGCGGGACGGTCTCTCGCACCAGACCCTGCTCGGTGTGACCGGTTCCGGCAAGACCTTCACCATCGCCAACGTCATCTGCCAGGTGCAGCGGCCGACCCTGATCCTGGCGCCCAACAAGACCCTGGCGGCCCAGCTCTATGGCGAGTTCCGCGAGTTTTTCCCCGACAACGCGGTGGAGTATTTCGTCTCCTATTACGATTACTACCAGCCGGAGGCCTATGTCCCCGCCAGCGATACCTTCATCGAGAAGGACGCCTCCATCAACGAGCACATCGAGCAGATGCGCCTGTCGGCCACCAAGGCTCTGCTGGAGCGGCCCGACTGCATCATCGTCGCCACCGTCTCGTCCATCTACGGCCTCGGTGACCCGCGTTCCTATCTGAGCATGGTGCTGCACCTGGTGCGCGGCGAGACCATCGACCAGCGCGACATCCTGCGGCGGCTGGCGGAATTGCAGTACACCCGCAACGACATGGATTTCACCCGGGCCACCTACCGCGTGCGCGGCGAGGTGATCGACATCTTCCCGGCGGAATCGGAGCGGGAAGCGGTGCGGGTGGAGTTGTTCGACGACGAGATCGAGGAACTGAGCCTGTTCGACCCCCTCACCGGCGAGGTGTTGAAACGGGTGCCGCGCCTGACCATCTATCCCAAGAGCCACTACGTCACACCGCGCGAACAGGTGATGGGCGCCATCGACGCCATCCGCGAGGAACTGGCCGAACGCCTGGAGCAGTTGCGGGCGGCCGGCAAGCTGGTGGAGGAACAACGCCTGCGCCAGCGCACCACCTTCGACCTGGAGATGTTGCAGGAACTGGGTTACTGCTCCGGCATCGAGAACTACTCCCGCCACCTGTCCGGTCGCGCCGCCGGTGAGCCGCCGCCGACCCTGTTCGACTATCTGCCGGACGATGCCCTGCTGGTGATCGACGAGTCCCACGTCACCGTCCCGCAACTGGGCGCCATGTACAAGGGCGACCGCTCGCGCAAGCTGAATCTGGTGGAGTACGGTTTCCGCCTGCCCTCGGCCCTGGACAACCGGCCCCTGCGCTTCGACGAGTTCGAGCGCCTGGCGCCGCAGACCATCTTCGTCTCCGCCACCCCCGGTCCCTATGAAAAGGAGCATTCCGGGCAGGTAGTGGAACAGGTGGTGCGGCCCACCGGCCTGATCGACCCCGAGGTGGAGATCCGGCCGGTGGACACCCAGGTGGACGATCTGCTGTCGGAGATCCGGGGACGGGTGGCCGTGGGGGAGCGGGTGCTGGTCACCACCCTGACCAAGCGCATGGCCGAGGACCTGACCGAGTATTTCCACGAACACGGCGTGCGCGTGCGTTACCTGCATTCGGACATCGACACGGTGGAACGGGTGGAAATCATCCGCGACCTGCGCCTGGGCGAGTTCGACGTGCTGGTGGGCATCAACCTGTTGCGCGAGGGGCTGGACATCCCCGAGGTTTCGCTGGTGGCGATCCTCGACGCCGACAAGGAGGGCTTCCTGCGTTCCGAGGGCTCGTTGATCCAGACCATCGGCCGCGCCGCGCGCAACGTCCACGGCAAGGCCATCCTCTACGCGGATCGCATCACCGGTTCCATGGAGCGCGCCCTGGCCGAGACCGAACGGCGCCGTAGCAAGCAACTGGCCTTCAACGAGGAACACGGCATCACGCCCAGGAGCGTGCGCAAGGCGGTGATGGATGTGATGGAGGGGGCCCATGCCGGTGCCCCGGGAACGGCGCAGGAATATGCCAGGGTGGCCGAGGAGACCGCCAGGTATGCCGCCCATCAGACCCCGGAGCAGATCATCCGCCGGATCAGGAAACTGGAGGAGCGGATGTACCACCATGCCCGCAATCTCGAATTCGAGGAGGCCGCGGCATTGCGCGACGAGGTGGCACGGTTGAGGAAATTCGGGCTGGGTGAGCCGGATACCAGGGCGGGATAGCGGTACGGGTGAACCCCATGGTTCCGGGCTATTGACCAGGTCGGGGAGCGTGAGTATAGTTCCGCCCCTCTTCAGGCGCGTAGCTCAGTTGGTTAGAGCACCACCTTGACATGGTGGGGGTCGTTGGTTCGAGTCCAATCGCGCCTACCATTTTTCTGTATCAGGCTGTCCCAGGACAGCCTTTTTTTTCGATTCGAAAACAGCTACTTACCTGCAAGGAGGCGGCCCGGTCCCTGGCCCCCGGAACGGCGCGACGGGCATCTGGCGCGCAAGTCGGACAGTGCGGGTGACGGTGATCGCCTTCTTCATCTCCTGGGCGGCCACGGCGGTGGTGGGCAGCATCGTCACGGGGCAGTTCAACGGGGTATTCGGCATCCATCCTCTTGCCTCACTTCAAGAAGCCCGCCGCAAAGGCGCCACCTCGCGCTCGATCTCCGCCTGCCTGTCCCGCGCCATCTTCAGATACCGGGCCGCTTGTGTTCCGCGATCCACTCCTTCAGCGCCTCGTCCATGCGCGTCTGCCAGCCTTTCCCGGTGGCCTTGAAGTGGGCCACCACCTCCGGAGAAAAACGGATGTGCACCGGCACTTTCGGGTTCGCCTTGCGCGGCCGGCCCCGGCGGCGCACCGCCTGCTTGAACGACTCGGGCAAATCGGACTCCTCGAAGGGCTTGAACTCCGCCAGTTCCTCGTCGGTGAACAGCGTGCCGTCCTCGCGCGCCTGGCGGGTAATCTCGCGGTCCTCTTCCTCGGTGGGCAGTTCGATGATACGCCCGTCACGTGTCTTGATGGTTTGCATAACGGTATGCCTCCCGTCGGTTGGCCTTGCGGAAACTGATGACCCGGATCGTGTCCACGCGGATCGTGAACACCAGGTTGTACACCCGCGTGCCGATCATCCCAAAGGCAATGAAACGCGGCTCGCCATAGTTCCTGCGCAGGTCGATCCGGATCAACGCCGTGTCAAAGTCGAATTCCCGAACCTGCTCGAACGAAAGTCCACGCTCACGGATGTTGCGCTCATTCTTGGCCGGGTCGAACTCGATCTTCATGTTTATTATTGTGTGCACAAATATAAGGGAAGTCGAGGGAATTTGTATACACAATTTGGCCGCCCCGCGCTCTGGACCATGCCCGGCCCTTGACGGAGATCGGGGCGGGCGCGGCCTTGTGCCACCGGCAGCAGCGCCTCCGGTTCCGCCGGGGGGCGGTTTCATCGGCTTGGCCCGCCGTGTTGTTCCTCGATGGTCCGGGCCAGTCGGTCTCCCAATATCCCACTGATATTGAAATTCAGTTTGGCGACGATACCGGGGAAGAAACGCAGGTTCTTGCGTATGCTCTCGAAATCGTAACGAAGGGCTTGAACCGGGGTCAGGGCGCGTACATCCGCGGTGCGCCTGATCGCCTTGATGAAGCCGATTTCTCCGAACACGTCCCCTTCATGCAGTTCGGCGATGTGCCGCCGCTTGCCGTCCTGGTCTTGCACGGAGACCTCCACGCGTCCTTCCAGGATCAGGTACATGCTGCGGGACCGGCTGCCCTGCTTGATCAGCAGTTCCCCTTCCTCGAATTCATTCAGTTCCGAGATCACGATGGACTTGCGCATTTCGTAGCGGTTCATGCCCTGGAACAGGGGGCTGTGTTCGATCACCCGGTTGTGAACCGACATGGCGAGGATTTCATACAGGCCCACCAGCCGGATCCGCGTCATGATGATGGGGGTGATGAGCAGGTTGGCGAAGATGGAGAACAGCATGGTGGCCGCGGACAGGGCGCCGAATTGGGCGATGACGGAGAACTGGGACAGCATCAGCAGGCCAAATCCCAGGGCCAGGGCCAGGGAGGTGGCGATGGCGGGCAACGCCTCCTGGTTGACTGTGTCCTGTACCGCCCGGTCATAGTCCGAGGTGCGGCGGCATAGTTCGTTGTAGCGGGAAAGCAGGTGGATGGTGCCGTCCACGGCGATGCCCACGGCGATCACCGCCACCATGGCGGTGCCTGGATTCAGGGGGATGTCCAGCAGGCCCATGACGCCGAACATGAGAATGATGGGGATGACGCCGGGAACCATGGCGATGATGCCGCCTTTGAAGGAGGTGAACATCACCGACATGATGAGGAAGATCAGCAGCAGCAATACGGCCAGTGACTGTACCTGGCCCAGCAGGAGCCTGTCCGCGGCGGCATTGATCATCAGGTTTTCGCCAACGACATGGGTTTTGAAGCCGCTTCCCGCGATATGCCGGACGGCTTCCTTCAGTTCATCGATGTAACGGTTGAGGGTCCTCGAATCGCTGATGCCGTGACGGACGATGATGTTGGCGCGGCTGAAATCGCTGCTGACATAGGGCGCGATGTCGTTGCGGTGGAAGAACAGCAGGTATTGCGCCACCAGTTCACGGCTGGCGGGTATGCGGTGGTACCTGGGGTTGCCGTCATGGAATTCGCGATTGACCAGGGCGAGGTGATCGGCCAGGGAGATGCTGCGGTCGAAGGCCTTCTGCTGGGCGATGAACTCCTGGATCCTTTGCAGCTTTTCCAGGTTCTCCGGTTTCAGGAATGCCTTGAGATCGTCCGACTCCAGGGTGATGAAGAATACCTTGAGCCCGGCCAGGTCGGCCTGTGCCTGATTGACCTGGTGGATCAGTTCACGCTCCTGCTTGAAATAGGACAGCGGGTCGTTGGTCACGTGGAGCTGGGCCGCGTGGTAGAGGAAAAAGGCGCACAGGGCGGTGGTCAGGATCAGGATGCCGCGGGGGAAGTGCTGGCGGGTCAGGCCGAACAGCCGCACCAGGAGGCCGGTGAGGCCGCCGGTGGGTTCGTCCAGGTTGGCGAGACGGGAGTGGCGGGGGCCGATCAGGCTGAGCCCGATGGGAACCAGCAGCCAGGTGATGAGGCCATTGGCGATGATGGCGAAGGTGGAGACCATGGCGAATTCGCGGATCAGGCCAATGGGGTTGAGTATGTTGCCGGCAAAGCCCAGGGCGGTGGTGCCCACGGTGAGGAACATGGGCAGGCCCATGCGGCGCAGCATCCGCCGGGTGGCATGGAGCCGGGGGGGCTCCCCGCCTTCGTTCAGGGCTTGCAGGTAGGCGGCCATCATGTGGGTGTCCTCGGTGGAGCCGATGGCGATGATCAACGATGGCAGCATGGCGCTGAGTACGGTCAGGGGGATGCCCAGCCAGCCCATCAGGCCGAAGGTCCAGACGATGCTCAGGCCGGAGGTGATCAGCGGCAACAGGGCGCCGACGCCACTGCGCAGGAACACCAGGATGGTGATGACCAGCACGCCCGCCGATACCGGGCCCAGCAGGCGCATATCCTCCTGCAGGGCATGGTTCAGTTCGGTGTTGATGCGTGGCGGGCCGATCTGGAACAGGGTCTGGAAACGGCCCTTGAACGGCGCCAGCGCGGCTTCCAGTTCGCCGTGCACCTCCTCCTCGAAGCGGGGGTTGTCGGGTTGCGGCCGTACCGACACCATCAATGCGGTGATATTCCCGCCCCTGGACAGGAAATTGCCGGTTACCAGCGGGTTGTATAAGGCATCTTCGCGGGCCTTTTCCGCCGCCGTGGCATCGGCGGGTGCCTCGCTCAGGAGCAGGCGGGAGTCGATCCGCCCCTGGTGTCCACGGATGCTGCGCAGGGAGTAGAGGCTTTCCACCCGTTCCGTGAAGGGCAGCCGTTCCAGTGTCCGGTGCAATTCCTCCAGCGCCTTCAGCTTTTCCGTGCTCCACAGATCGTCATCGGCCGCATATACCAGGGTGCGGTTGTCGGAGCCGAATTCCCGGGCCACCAGCCGGTAGATCTGCTTGTCCGGGTCGCTGTCGGCGATCAGGCGGCTGAAATCCGTGCCGGTTTGCAGGCGGGGCAGGCCGAGGGCGCAGGCGGCGGTCACCAGGGCCAGGAACAGGCTGGTGAGGATGCGGTGGTCGAGGCCCAGTGTGAGCAGTCGGCGCGGGCTCATTGCCGGTCTCCCGTGGCCCGCCGGACCGCCCATGCCGCCAGCGGGTCCATGTGCCGGTTGGCGAACAGGGTTTCTGCGCGGAACAGTTCCCTCGGCACATAACTCTCGGAGTAGATCCGCTGAAGTACCTGGATCAGGGTCGAGTGCCGCTCGCGCAGGTTTTCCATGAGGATCATGTCGGGCTGGCAACTCCCGTCTTTCATGGTTTTCAGACCATGGCGGGTGCGGCGCTTGACCAGACGCCGGTCACGGTCGAAGTAATCGGTGCGTTCGATGAAGAAGTTGTCCTGGCGGATGTAATGGCGCCTCCGGCTGTAACCGTGAGGTATCGCGCTGTCACGCGGCCGGGCGTCGACGATGAAGTAGGCGGTGTCCTCCACCATCAGATCGTCCCGGCGCTGATAATCGTAGGTATCCAGGTCTTCCGGGCTGAGGTCGGCGATGCTGAAATCGGTGCCGATGACATTGGCATCGGCTTCCTGCTCACCGCTGGTTTTCAGCACCGGACCGAGGGCGGGCAGATAGGCGCCGCCCATGGCTTCCCCGCCGGCCTCGCGGACCGCCAGCATGGCAACCCCGTGGACTTCCGGTGGCTGGTCGAATACCAGCAGGAAACGGAAGCCGCCGCCGGGTTCCAGGCGCCAGTATTTCCGGGCCTGTCGCACCGTGCGGTTGCCTTTGCTGTCGGTCATGATGAAGCTTTGCCGCTCGAAGACAAAGGGGTGGATGTCGTGGCGGCGGCGGGATTCCTCCATGATTTGCCGTCCGTCGAGGTCGTCCGCCGCCGCATGGGCCACCTCGGCGTGGCCCGGCAGCAGTACGGCGGACAGCAGGGCGGTCCGCAGGAGTGTTGCGGCGGCGCTTCGACGCCTTGCCCCGGCCCGGCGCCCAGCCGCGCAGGTCCTGCGCCAGGGACGCGATCCCTGGTGAGAAATGCGGGTTGGCGGAGACCGTGTGTCCGCCGGTGGAATGAATCGGGTCTTCACCGGCCTTGCGCGAGTATCGCCTCGGCGATCTGTCTGCTCAGCCGGCCCAGCAGGCTGGCCATGGCGGCGACGGTTTCATCCATGTCCTGCGGATCCTCCACCGATTGTGACAGGTCGCTGAAACGGACCAGCGCGGTCTTGTTCCTGCGCATGTCGATGAGCGTCCAGTTGGCCGTCAACCGCACGGTATTGCCTGGGCCGCGCTCGAAACCGGTGACTTCCAGTTGCAGGCGGTAATCGATGGGATCCTGGGAGAGGTGGGGCACCACCAGTACGTGTGGGGTTGCCAGCAGCCGTGACAGATTGGTGGCCATGACCCGTGACAGGTTCTTGCGCAGGTTGCCGCCCCAGCGGTGGAATTCGTCGATATCCAGGCGGTTGGCGGAGGGGCGGGTGACGATCTGTGGGCGCTCCAGGTATTGGGGAAGGGTCAGCGAGGCGATTTCCAGCACGGGATCGTCGCCGCCACCCTGGCGCAGGGGTTCGGCCGGGGGCAGGGCATTGAGGATATAGAAACGGGTTTCCGGCACCTGGTTGCTGGAGATGCAACCGCCGGTCGCGGACAGGGCCAGACCGATCAGAATCCAATACAGCGGTGTTGTGCGCTTCATTCCTGTTACTCAACGGGTTCTTCAGGAAGAGATCCACCGTGAAGGTATGCGAAGAAGAAAGTCAAGAGCCTGTCGGACTCAGGCTGAATCGGCTGCAAAAGCGGGACAGCGGTCTGATTTTTCCTGATTTTTCGTCACATAGTGCCCACTATGCTCCTCAACATCATGAAAAATCATCCTCGCCGTCCCACTTTTTCGCTTCGATCCCCCCAAGTCCGACGGGCATCTTGAGGATGCCTTTCCCGTCTCTCCCTGGGCTTCGTGTCTTCGCGGTGAAAGTCTTCATGTTTTTCTTTTGGTTGCCCTGGCAGTCAGTCTTTTATTCCCGCGGCGGCTGCTTGCCGAAGATCATCGCTTCGGGATTCCGTTCGAGCATGTTGACGAAGGCGCGTATGGAGCGGGCGGTCTCGGCCATTTCGTCGGACATCTGGATGACCCGGTAATGGAGCAGCGAGTCGGGCTTGAGCACGCCATCCATCAGGGTCATGGTCTCATGGGCCTTGTCCAGGGAACGGGACAACGAGCCCAGGGCCTTGATGGTGTTCTCGCTCAGCGGGCCGGCCCGCTTGTCCAGTGTGGCGAGGATGCCCTTGAGACTGGCCAGGGAGGCCGCCAGGTCGGTGACGGCGCTATCCAGCTTGGCGTGGTTCAGCAGCCGGTTGCTGCCCGCCAGGGTGCCTTCCAGTTCGGAGATGACCCCTTCCAGCTTGCCGCTGTTGAGCAGTTTGTTGCTGCCGGTGAGGGTGCCGTGCAGTTCGGCGGCGATGCCTTCCAGGTCCAGCCGGTCCAGTTTGGTGAGGAATGCCTTGATGGAGGAGGTGAATTCCTCCAGGTCGGCGGGGATGGTGGGCAACTGTGGCAGGTCCATGCTGACATCGGCCAGATGCACCTCACTGTCGGGACGCATCACCAGTTCGACGAACAACTGGCCCGTGAGTATGTTGCCGGTTTTCAGACGCGCGCGCAGGCCACGCTCGATCAGCGTGTCGAGGGTCTTGCGCGGCGAGGCCATACCGCCTTCTCCGCGCCGGATGATGCGCTCCGGTTCCAGTTCGATCAGTACCGGAATGCGGAAACTGGTGTCCTCGGCATGGAACTCCAGGCGGATGTCCCGCACCGAGCCGACCTTGATGCCCTTGAACTCCACCGGCGCGCCGATGTTGAGGCCGCGCACCGAGCCGTCGAAGAACAGCACGAACGGCACTTTCTGCGTGTAGGCATTCTCCTCGATGCTCTTATAGGAGGGATGCAGGGTGAACACCAGACCGCTCACGTCGCCGGATACCGGTTCCAGGGTCGCCGGCGTCTCGAAGGCGATACCGCCGAACATCAGCGATTCCAGGGATTCGGTGCGGACCTTGATGCCATCGGCGTCGATGCTTACGTCCAGGCCGCTGACGTTCCAGAAACGGCTGTTGCCCTTGACCAGATCGTCATAGGGGGCGTTGATGAAGGCATGGATCAGCACGCTGTTGAGATCGTCCCCCAGTTCATAGCCGAGCACTTCGCCGGCCAGGATGCCCTGATAATAGATGGGCGAGCCGATGCCCAGCGAGCCCAGCCTCGGTGCCATCAGCAGCACCTTCTTGCCATCGTCCTCGGTGGTCAGCACCGGTGGGGTGTCCAGCCCCTTGAAGTGTTTCTGCATGGTCCCCTCGCCTGGGTCCAAGGCGATATAGGCGCCGGAGATGAGCGTCCCCAGTCCGGAGACCTCGCGCAGGCTCAGGCGCGGCCGCACCACCCAGAAGCGGGTGCCGCGGCGCAGCAGGTGCGCGGCATTCTTCTCCATTTGCAGGGTGAGGATGACCTGGCTGTAGTCATTGGTGAAACGCAGGGATTCGACTACCCCCATGTCCACATTCTTGTATTTCACCCGGGTGGTGCCGGGCTCGATGCCTTCGGCGGTCTTGAAGGAGACGGTGATGACCGGGCCCTGTTCGCTGATGGTCTTGTAGATCAGCCAGCCGCCGATCAACGCAGTGATCAATGGGATCAGCCAGACCACGGACGGCCCGGAACGGCGGCGCATGGCAGGCTCGGCCACGGAGGGAGTGGGGGTTGCTTGCGACGTGGTGGGTTCCATTATTCGCTTGTGTTGTCCCAGATCAGGCGGGGGTCGAAGCTGTGTGCGGCAAACAGGGTCAACACTACCACGCCGGCGAAAAAGCTCGCACCGATTCCCGGCCGGATGGTGGCCAGGGCATCCAGATCGACCAGCGCGGTGAGAATGGCCACCAGGTAGATATCGACCATGGACCAGGCGCCGACCACCTCCGTCACCCGGAACAGCAGGGTGCGGTCCCGTGGCCGCCAGTTGGAACGGTTGTGGATGGACAGGAGGAGGAAACCGAGCACCAGCAGTTTCAATACCGGCACGACGATACTGGCGAACAGCACCAGCATGGCCAGCGGGATCATATCGGACTCGATCAGGTGGATCACGCCGCCAAGGATGGTGCTGGGTTCGCCGGAGCCGAAACGGATCACGGTCATGACCGGATAGACGTTGGCGGGGATGAACAGGATTACCGCGGCGATCAGCAGCGCCCAGGCACGGTGGGTACTGTCCGGTTTGCGGGCGTGCATGGAACCACCGCAGCGGGGGCAGCGGTTGACGTTGTCCACCACCAGCAGGCCGCAATGGTGGCAGTTGTGGAATCCGTGGGCCAGGGCATTGGGCGCGGCGTGCAGGAGTGTGTGCTGTGGACCCTCCAGGGGCCAGATGAGGTTGCTGGGTTGGTTGGCCCGAGCCGCGGAGGAGACGAATAGCAGCCCAACCAGGGCAAACAGGGAGATGCCGGGGATGACCTCGGCCAGATCCAGCAGTTTGACCATGGCCACCAGCACCCCGAGCATGAATACCCCGATCAGGGACCAGGGACCGAGATGCCTGATCCAGCGGTACACCCAACCCATGCCGGGGGGACGTCTGCCGAAGCGCAACGGCAGCAGCATGTACAGCCAGCCACTGATGGTGAGAAGGGGGAATACCATGCTGGTCAGTGCCACCAGCACGCCCAGTTCCCACTGCCCGTTTTGGAACATGGCCCAGGCGCCGGACAGCAGGAGCGATTCCTCGATGCGCCCGCCCAGTTTCAGGCTGAGGAGGGGGAAGCTGTTGGCCATGATCAGCAGCATCAGGGCGGAGAGGTTCAGGGCCAGGCTGCGGTTCAGGCCGTTGTCGATCAGCTTGAACAGGGGGGCGCCACAACGGCTGCAACTGGCGCGAATGCTGCCCCGCACCGGACTGAGGCGGTGCAGGCGGTCGCATTCCCGGCAGGCGATCAGGCCGTTTGGGCTGTAGGACGTGCTCATCACCCGGAGAGAATAAGGAAGGTGGGGCGTCGACCGCAAAGTGATTGAGGAAACTCTGAACAAGTACCGGGGGATGGGGGGGTGGGGGAAGGGCTGCATCAATGCTCCCGCAAGCCATTGATTTTCATCCTTCCCCCAACAGGCAATCCCCCGGAAGGAAACTCTGATCAAGTCGTCACACGACTTGATCAGAGTTTCCTTGACGGTTGTGCGCGTGGGACTTTACCATGCGCGGCTTTTCAGCCGCCGGATATTCTCCGGCGTATTTCTTATTCCGTTCTCCGTGATTGGAAGCGGTTATTCAAGTGGCCTCTCGTATGGGTCACCACTGAGGACATACCATGCCTGTCATCACTCTTCCCGATGGTTCCCAGCGCAGTTACGACCACCCCGTTTCCGTGGGTGAGGTGGCGGCGGACATCGGCCCCGGCCTGGCCAAGGCCGCCCTGGCCGGTAAGATCGGCGACCGCATGGTCGATCTCTCCCATGTCATCGACAGCGATGTCGAACTGGCCATCATCACCAGCCGCGACGAGGAATCCCTGGAACTGTTCCGTCACGATGCCGCCCATGTCATGGCGCAGGCGGTGCAGGAGCTGTTTCCGGGCACCCAGGTGACCATCGGTCCGGCCATCGAGAACGGCTTCTATTACGATTTCGCCCGTGAGGAGCGCTTCACCCCGGACGATCTGGAGAAGATCGAGCAACGCATGCACGAGATCGTCAAGCGCGACCTGCCGATCCAGCGCGAGGTGTGGGACCGGGACGAGGCCCGGAAGACCTTTGCCGAGATTGGCGAGAAGTACAAGGTGGAAATCATCGAGGACATCATCCCGGAAGGGGAGGAGGTTTCCATCTACCGCCAGGGCGACTGGTTCGATGTCTGCCGCGGCCCGCATCTGCCCAGTACCGGCAAGCTTGGCAAGGGCTTCAAGCTGATGAAGCTGGCCGGTGCCTACTGGCGCGGCGATTCCAACAACGAGATGCTGCAACGCATCTACGGCACCGCCTGGCGCGACAAGAAGGAGTTGAAAGCCTACTTGCGGCGCCTGGAAGAGGCCGAGAAGCGCGACCACCGCAAACTGGGCAAGATCATGGATCTGTTCCACACCCAGGAAGAGGCGCCCGGCATGGTGTTCTGGCATAGCGCCGGCTGGAACATCTACATCGAATTGCAGGACTACATCCGCGCCAAGCTGCGCGCCAACGGCTACCAGGAAGTGCACACGCCGGAGATCATCGACCGCAGCCTGTGGGAAAAGTCGGGTCATTGGGACAAGTTCCGCGACGACATGTTCACCACCAGCTCGGAGAACCGGGACTACGCCATCAAGCCCATGAACTGCCCGGCCCATATCCAGATCTACAATCAGGGCCTCAAGTCCTACCGCGATCTCCCCCTGCGCCTGGCCGAGTTCGGTTCCTGCCACCGCAACGAACCCTCCGGCACCCTGCACGGCCTCATGCGGGTGCGCAATTTCGTCCAGGACGATGCCCATATCTTCTGCACAGAGGATCAGATCCGGGGCGAGGTGTCGGATTTCATCGACCTGGTGTTCGAGGTCTACCGCGACTTTGGTTTCGAGGACGTGCGTGTCGCCCTGTCCACCCGCCCGGAAAAGCGCGTCGGCGACGACGCCCTGTGGGACAAGGCGGAAAAGTCACTGGAGGAGACCCTCGACGCCAAGGGGCTGGACTGGGTATTGCAGCCGGGCGAGGGTGCCTTCTATGGCCCCAAGGTGGAGTTCACCCTGCGTGACTGCCTGGAGCGTGAGTGGCAATTGGGTACGGTGCAGCTGGATTTCTCCATGCCCGGCCGTCTGGGCGCCTCCTATATAGCCGAGGACGGCAGCAAACAGGTGCCGGTCATGTTGCACCGGGCCATCCTCGGATCCCTGGAGCGTTTCATCGGAATTCTGGTGGAACACTACGCCGGCAAGCTGCCCACCTGGCTGGCTCCGCAGCAAGCGGTGGTGTTGAATATCACCGATCGGCAGGCGGATTTTGCCGCCCGGATAGAAGAAACCTTGAAAAACAAGGGATTCCGTGCCGAAGCGGACTTGAGAAACGAAAAGATCGGCTTTAAAATCCGCGAGCACACTTTGAAGCGGGTCCCTTACCTGCTGATCGTAGGGGACCGCGAATTGGAAAACGGTGCCGTGGCCGTGCGCACGCGGGAGGGTAAGGACCTGGGGGCGATGAGCCTCGAAGCGTTCATCGAGGGCCTTTCCACCGAAGTCGCTAGCCGCGGCCGTTCTGTTATAGGGGACTAGCACAATCGCTGCAGAAAAAGACGTACGGTGCAATGAGCAGATCACGGCACCGGAAGTTCGGGTGATCGGCCCGGATGGGGGACAGATCGGCGTCATGTCGATCGACAGCGCGCTTGCCGCGGCTGAGGATGCTGAGCTGGACCTGGTGGAGATCTCGCCCAATGCGGAACCGCCGGTATGCCGAATCATGGATTACGGCAAATACCGGTTCGAGCAGAGCAAGAAGCGCCAGATAGCCAGGAAGAAACAGAAGCAGACCCAGCTGAAGGAAGTGAAGTTCCGGCCGGGGACCGACGTTGGCGATTACAACGTCAAGTTGCGCAATCTGGTCAAGTTTCTCGAGCATGGTGACAAGTGCAAGGTGACTCTGCGCTTCCGTGGTCGTGAGATGGCCCACCAGGAGCTGGGCCGGCAGATGCTGGACCGCATCGAGGCGGATCTGTCGGAACTGGCCAACGTGGAGCAGAGGCCGAAGATGGAGGGCAGGCAGATGATCATGGTGCTGGCCCCCAAGAGCGCAAAGAAGTAGACCGCGAAGTTTCGCGGTGATGTGAACAGAATCCATCGGGTGACCGGGCGGGGCATTGCCTAGGCCACCCCCACTCAGGAACCACCGGACGGACCATGGACGTTCGGCGGTTCTCCAACCGTTACCACGGAGATCAAAATGCCTAAGATGAAAACCAACCGGGGCGCCGCCAAGCGCTTCAAATTGACCGGCTCGGGCAAGTTCAAGCGGAATCAGTCCCACCGCCGCCACATCCTCACCAAGAAAAGCGCCAACCGGAAGCGCCATCTGCGCGATCCGATGATGGTTGCCGATTGCGATACGCCAGCCGTGCGTCGGCTGTTGCCGAACGCCTGAGCAGGGGAGGATTGAACGATGCCGAGAGTGAAACGTGGTGTTCAGGCGCGTGCGCGTCACAAGAAGGTCCTCAAGTCCGCCAAGGGTTATTACGGCGCCCGCTCAAGGGTTTACCGCGTAGCCGCCCAGGCCGTCACCAAGGCCGGCCAGTACGCCTACCGTGACCGCCGTCAGCGCAAGCGTCAGTTCCGCGCCCTGTGGATTGCCCGCATCAATGCGGCTGCCCGTGAGTGCGGCCTGTCCTACAGCCGCTTCATCGACGGCCTGAACAAGGCCGGGATCGCAATCGACCGCAAGGTTCTGGCTGATATCGCCGTGGCCGACAAGGCGGCTTTTGCCGCCATTGCGGAGCGGGCCAAGGCCGCCCTGACTACTTCCTGAATCCGTAAATTCATCGGGGCGCATAGCGCAAGCTCTTGATCCGCCTGGCTATATGAAAAATCTCACCAGACCGTGGGGTATGGCTGCGATTTTTCATTACGCCATTCGGATCAATGTCTTACACTCTGCATCCCCTCTGAATCCACGGATTCAGGTGCCTGATCTGCGGTGCCTGTCCCTGCGATGGGCCGTACTGCATGGTGGGGGGAAGGTCCGGCTGACTGCCGGAGCTTTCCCCCATTTTCGTGTTTGGGAACCGTCGGGAACCTTCAGGGGTTCCTTGGGGGTCCCTTCGTTCCTGAAGGAATATGATCGTGCTAGACCTTACGGAACTGGTTGGTGAAGCCGAACAGGCCATCGCCGCTGCATCCGATCTCAAGGTGCTGGATGAGATCCGCGTCCGTTACCTGGGAAAGAAAGGCCAGCTCACCGGGCTCCTGAAACAGCTCGGCGGGTTGCCTGCCGAAGAGCGCCCCAAGGCAGGTCAAGCGATCAACAAGGCCAAGCAGGCCCTGCAGGGCCATATCGAGGCACGCAGGGAGGAATTGCAGGCGGCCATGCTGGAGGCCGAACTGGCGGCCCAGACCCTGGATGTGACCTTGCCTGGACGCGGCCTGCACAGCGGTGGCCTGCATCCGGTCACCCGCACCCTGCAGCGCATCGAGGATCTGTTCGTGCAGATGGGGTTCCAGGTCGAGGAAGGCCCGGAGATCGAGAGCGATTTCCACAACTTCGAGGCGCTCAACATTCCCGCCCATCACCCGGCGCGGGCGATGCACGATACTTTCTACTTCGACCCCCACACCCTGCTGCGCACCCATACCTCACCGGTGCAGATCCGGGTGATGGAACAGACCAGGCCGCCATTGCGCATCATCGCGCCGGGACGGGTGTACCGCTGTGATTCCGACCTGACCCACACGCCCATGTTCCACCAGGTGGAGGGTCTGATGGTGGACGAGAATGTCAGCTTCGTGGACCTGAAGGGCACGCTGGATGAGTTCCTGCGGCATTTCTTCGAGCGCGAGGATCTCAGGACCCGTTTTCGCCCCTCCTATTTCCCGTTCACCGAACCGTCTGCCGAGGTGGATATCGAGTGCGTCATCTGTGGCGGTGAAGGCTGCCGCGTGTGCAGTCACACGGGTTGGCTGGAGGTGCTCGGCTGCGGCATGGTGCACCCCAACGTGTTTTCCAAGGTGGGCATCGATAACGAGGAATGGACCGGTTACGCCTTTGGCATGGGCGTGGAGCGCCTGGCCATGTTGCGCTATGGCGTCAATGACCTGCGCCTGTTCTTCGAGAACGATCTGCGCTTCTTGAGGCAATTCAACTGAGTACGAACCGATGCGTTTCAGCGAAAAATGGCTCAGAGAATGGGTGAACCCGCCGGTCTCCACCGATGAACTGGTGGAACAGCTGACCATGGCGGGTCTGGAAGTGGACGGGGTGGAACCCGCCGCTCCGGATTTCAGTGGCGTCGTGGTGGGCGAGGTGGTTTCGCTGGAGCCGCATCCCGATGCAGACAAGCTGCGCGTGTGCCAGGTGAGTACCGGTGAGGCCGAACCGCTGCAGATCGTCTGTGGCGCCGCCAATGTCTATCAGGGCATGAAGGCGCCACTGGCTACCATCGGTGCCGTGCTGCCCGGCAACTTCAAGATCAAGAAGGCCAAGCTGCGCGGTGTGCAGTCCTTCGGCATGCTCTGCTCCGAAAAGGAACTGGGCATGGCTGACAGCGCCGAGGGACTGTGGGACCTGCCGGCGGACGCGCCGGTTGGCATGGAACTGCGTGAATACCTGGATCTGGATGACCGCTGCATCGAGATCGACCTGACCCCCAACCGGGGCGATTGTCTCAGTCTGGCCGGTGTGGCACGCGAGGTCGGCGTACTGAACCGTTGCGCCGTTACCGTGCCCGAGGTGGAGCCGGTCCCGGCCGCCATCGACGATACCATCCCGGTGGAAGTGCTGGCCGGTGAGGATTGCCCCCGTTACCTGGGCCGTGTGGTGCGCGGAGTGAATCCCCAGGCGCCGACCCCCCTGTGGATGCGGGAGCGGTTGCGCCGTTCCGGTCTGCGCAGCATTTCCGTCCTGGTGGACATCACCAATTACGTCATGCTCGAACTGGGCCAGCCCATGCACGCCTTCGACCTGGACAAGCTGGACGGCGGCATCCGTGTCCGCCGTGCCGCTGCCGGCGAGGAGCTGACCGTGCTCGACGGCACCGGGGTAAAACTGGAAGAGGACATGCTGGTGATCGCCGACCATGCCCGTCCGCAGGCGGTTGCCGGCATCATTGGCGGCCTGGACTCCGGGGTGACCGGCGAGTCCCGCGACATCCTGCTGGAAAGCGCCTTTTTCTCGCCGCTGGCCATTGCCGGCCGTGCCCGTCGCCTGGGCCTGTCCACCGATTCCTCCCACCGTTTCGAGCGTGGCGTCGATCCCCGACTGCAACGCCGCGCCATGGAGCGGGCCACCGCACTGGTGCTGGAAATCGCGGGAGGCCAGGCCGGCCCCGTCATCGAGGTGGCCGCCGACGAGCACCTGCCGCGACCACAACCCATCACGCTGCGCTCCAGCCGTATCAGCCGCCTGCTCGGCATCGGTTTCGCCCCGGCGGAAGTGACCGACACCATGCAGCGCCTGGGTCTGGAGGTGGAAGAGGGCGATGGCCAGTGGCGTGTGACGCCGCCCAGTTTCCGCTTCGATCTGGCCATCGAGGCCGACCTGATCGAGGAACTGGGACGCATCCATGGCTATGGCCGCCTGCCCAGCAAGGCGGCGGTGGGACGTTTGTCCATGGCGCCGCGTTCGGAGCACCGGCTGGGTATCCGGCGCATCCGTGAACTGCTGGTGGACCGGGACTACCAGGAAGCCATCAGCTACAGTTTCGTCGATCCGGAACTGCAACAGCGGCTGGACCCGGAAGAGGAGGCCATCGCCCTGGCCAATCCGCTGTCTTCGGAGATGTCGGTCATGCGGACCAGCCTCTGGCCGGGTCTGGTGCGTGCCCTGCAACACAACCTGAACCGCCAGCAGCATCGTGTCCGCATGTTCGAGTCAGGTCTCGTGTTCGTGCGGCAGGGCGATGAAATCAAACAGATCAACAAGCTGGCCGCAGTGGTGGCTGGCAGTCAGGCCCCCGAACAGTGGGGGGTTGAGGAGCGCCCGGTCGATTTCTATGACGTGAAGGGGGATGTGGAGGCCCTGCTGGAGCTGGGTGGCGATGCCGCAGCCTATGCCTTCCGGCCGGACAAGCACCCGGCCCTGCATCCCGGGCAGACCGCGCGCATCGAACGCGATGGCCGCCCCGTCGGCTGGCTGGGCGCCATGCATCCCCGCACACAGCGTGCGCTGGGCCTGGACAGCCGCGTGTTCCTGTTCGAGATGGAGCTGGAGGCACTGGAGCAGGCACGCCTTCCGGCCTTCGAACCCCTGTCCCGGTTCCCCGCCATCCGCCGCGATCTGGCCATCGTAGTGGACGAGGGAGTGAGCGCCGACGAGCTGCGGGACTGTGTCAGCGGTGCCGCCGGCGAGCTGTTGCAGGAGCTGATCGTGTTCGATATTTACCGCGGACAGAATATAGAAATTGGGCGAAAAAGTTTCGCTTTGGGCTTGATTTTACAGGATTCTTCGCGCACCCTTAACGACAAGGATGTGGACGATGTACTCAAGAATGTCGTCTCACGCCTGGAGCAGGACCTGGGTGCAAACCTGAGAGACTGAGAACCTATGGCACTGACGAAAGCCGATATGGCTGAACAACTGTATGCGGTACTGGGCCTCAACAAACGTGAGGCCAAGGATTTGGTTGATACCTTTTTCGAAGAGGTCCGCGTGGCCCTGGAGGAAGGTGACCCCGTCAAGCTCTCCGGGTTCGGCAACTTCGACCTGCGCAACAAGAATGAACGTCCGGGGCGCAATCCCAAGACCGGCGAGGAAATCCCCATTTCCGCGCGCCGTGTCGTCACCTTCCGCCCCGGGCAAAAGCTGAAGGCGAGGGTCGAGGCCTATGCCGGAAGCAGCGAAAAGTAACGAGCTGCCACCCATTCCCGGCAAACGCTACTTCACCATCGGTGAGGTGAGCGATCTGTGTGGCGTCAAGCCCCATGTGCTCCGCTATTGGGAGCAGGAATTCCCCCAGCTCAGCCCGGTCAAGCGCCGTGGCAACCGGCGCTACTATCAGCGCCACGACGTGCTGCTGATCCGCCAGATCCGCAGCCTATTGTATGACCAGGGCTACACCATCGGCGGCGCCCGCCAGCAGATGTCCCAGGAGGCGGAGCAGGGTGAGTTGCCGGTGGTGGTCGATTCGGCCGGTTCCGTGGTTCACGAGCTGCGGGCCGAGCTGGAGGACATACTCAAAATACTGCGTGGATGAGCCCTTCCCGGCTTTCCTTTCCAAGGCAATCCTTGTATTATTCCGCGCCTCTTTCCGGAGCGTAGCGCAGCCTGGTAGCGCACCACAATGGGGTTGTGGGGGTCGG
>CAYPEH010000040.1:0-19842 GCA_964409585.1 uncultured Chromatiales bacterium
TTTCTGAGCTGCCTATGCGGCAGTGAACATCACGGGCCAACTCGATGCTCGAACTGTCGCTTTCTGAGCTGCCTATGCGGCAGTGAACCCAACGCCGATTTGCGCGGCGCGGACCTCATCTTTCTGAGCTGCCTATGCGGCAGTGAACGCGGATTTTTCGGCATTTGCCCCATTCGTCGGTTTCTGAGCTGCCTATGCGGCAGTGAACGTATTTTTCGGACCCCTGTTCAGGGGTATCGCTTTCTGAGCTGCCTATGCGGCAGTGAACGTTATGGGTAGGATTATCGCATATTTGCAGGGTTTCTGAGCTGCCTATGCGGCAGTGAACGTGAAGGATCACACAGCCCGGATGCATGAGATTTTCTGAGCTGCCTATGCGGCAGTGAACTGAAGCAGCGAGCTTGCTTGCCTCGTGGGCGTTTTCTGAGCTGCCTATGCGGCAGTGAACTGTTGCAATGGGCGGGAAGCGTGCGCTTTCCTTTTCTGAGCTGCCTATGCGGCAGTGAACTCTTTCCGACATACTAGCCGACCACGCTCTCTTTTCTGAGCTGCCTATGCGGCAGTGAACAAGAGGATAGCCCGTGAATTCCTTTTTGTTAAAGAGCGTTGGGACGGTTTCACCGGAAAATCCCTTTTCCGGCCACCGCGCGTAGTTACTTGATTTTTCTCGATATAAACAGGACCAGGGGAAAAAGGGGTCAAAACCAGGGGACGGTGGCTCCATTGCCGAGGCCATAGTGGCTGAAGGTTCCGTTCCCCGGCCGGTCCTGTAGGGGGCCTTGCCGGATGAACAGCCGGAAACGCTGGCCCGTGCTACGGCTGTCGAGCACTACGTAGGGCAGGCGGAGACGTTCGGCGGCTTCGTCGGGGACCGCCCGGCGGGCCTGTTCCGGGCTCAGGTGGTGGCGTTTCATGCGGCGGCGGCGGAGACGTTCCGGGCTGCTTTTGGCCTGTACCCGATGGACCTGCCGGTAGCCCTGGACCGGGGGCAGTTCGAACGGACCCTCAACATGCAGCAGGTCGCGCATGCCGCTGAGCCATTCGGCCTGCATCAGGCGGTCCAGTGCGGTGAGGCTGCCATGCAGGCGCAGCCGTTGCCCGAGTTGCGGCGGGTCTTCCCGGTAGCCGGGGAAGCTGACGCCGATCTCTCCCCCGCCGGCTTCGACCAGCCGCCGGTGCAGCTTGGAGAACAGGGCGTTCATCAGCACCGGGGGTGGAAATTCGGGGTCGGGCAGCAGGCGGATGTCGATGTAGTGGTCCATGGTTTCAGTCCTGCTTTTCGCCGAATACGCCGCCACGGATCAGGTTGGCCATGACGAAGTGTTGCTGTTCGGCGGCGGGAGCCCGCCCCTTGAGTACCCAGGCGTCGAGCAGATTGTAGAAGTCCATTTTCTGTTTGGGTTGCCGATAGGCGCGTCCTTGCGAGGTGACCGAGCCATACGGTTCCACGGCAATGGGGCCCAGGGGTTCACCGTCTTCGTTGGGGTACCAGGTGTCGATGGTGCGCAGGGCGTTGCCGATCTTCTGGCTGTGCATGGCAGCGATTCCATCGACTTGGTAGAGGGTCTTGCTCTTCTGACCGCGCTTGTCGCCCTTGTCCAGGATGAGTTCCTGGGATGGGTAGACTTCCTGGCCATGGCCCATCCGCGCGTGGGAGGTGATTTCCAGCAGTACGAAGCCGTCACCCTGGAGTCCTTGTTCGATCAGCCCGGAGATGGCCTCCAGCCGTTCGTCCCCGGCGCCGAAATCACGCAGCGAGAATTCCAGGGCGTCGAAGGTCCATTCGCCCCGCGTTTCGCCCTCCACCCGATGCCGAACCCTGACCTCCACCTGTTCGGCCACCATGCGGTTGCGCCACAGGAAGCGCCCGTTGGCCAGGTTGTGGGCGTAACGGCGGGCCAGTTCGCCAAAACCGGTGTGCTCCCGGTACTTGGCGACGACGTCCCGCAATGCGGCCCGATACTCCGGATGGTTGCAGGCGGAGGGTTCGCCCGCGCCGCCGAGAATGCGCAGGGTGAAGACCAGGCGCAGGGTGTCGGCCCCAGGGGGCAGGGTGGCGACATCCACGGTCTGGAGATTGGGATTCTGGATGGCGGCATCCAGCTTGGCCGGGTCCTGCTCCTTGGTCTTGAGCCGGTTGGAGATGGTGCCGCGCACCGATTTTTCATGCACGGCCACGGGGGTCCAGTCGGCTTGGTCGCGTTCGTTCCAGTCGCCTGCGTACATCAGGGCGTCGGAGGGGTCGAGCTTGCGCTCGAAGGCGAGCACGGATGCATTGGTGAGTTTTTTTTCGGCCATGGTGATCTCCTTGTCGATTATTCGGTCATGGATTGGGCGTAATCATTGGTGCAGAGGTAGAGCCCCTGATCCTCGTCGGTCCGGTAGCGCCACATGAGGTCGCCCGGCCAGTCGATACGGTGGGGGCTGAGCCACTGTCCCAGGCTGTAGAGACTCTCGACGAAACGGAAAGGGGTCTCACGGTCGCGGGTATGGGCGACTCGTCCGGGCTCGTACAAGGGCGAGATGGCGCCGTAGCCGACCGGCAGGGGCACCAGCCATCCGGGTGCGCGCCGGTAGTGCCAATGGGTTCGGCCCTCGTCGTCGGTTTCCGGCTCCACATGCAGGGCGCACAGATCCAGCAAGGCGTCCAGGGCGTTGGCATCCGCTTGCCGCCCGCGCATTTCCTCCAGCCTCTCGCGCAACAGATCGTCCCGCTGCACAAGAACGAAACCGGGAAGCAGGCGCCGCCGCAGGCGGCGGAAAGCGGCGCGGTTGTCCGCCTCGTCGTCCCACCATTCCAGCCAGTCGGGCTGCTGTGCCCCGCCCTGCGCCGGCAGGATGCTGCCACCGGCCAGCCGCATGGAGTGGACCACCGGAATCAGGTCATCGAAGAAATTGGCCTTGTCATACTCGGTCATGGCCGGGTTACCCTGGGTTTCCAGCAGCAGGCTGACCTCCATATGGGCGAACCCTTCTTCGACGATGGCGGCGTCCTTGTCCTGGAATTTCCGGTAGCCAGCCCGGATCGGGTGGCGCGGCAGTTTGAATACCTCGTGGTATCGGCCGGACGGGCGTGAGGTCTGCGGTTCGAAGTAATGGCAGACGATGCCCACGGCCGTGAAACGCAGATCCCATTCCGCCGCGCGCAGCCGCCTTTCCAGGGCATGCGCAAAACCCAGGAAGGCGGTGGGGGCGGGAAACCCCCAGCTCAGGGGACCAGGGATGGCGTTGGCGTTCTGCACGCGCAGGCGCGGCAGCAGCAGAATTCCATCGAGATCAGGCATGGTCCATCTCCTCGCGCAGCAGGCGCAGTTCATCGTGCAGGACGGTTTGCCAGTGCCTCCGTTCCGGATCGCCCATGGGCGTCCTGTCGCTGTCGAGGAATCCATTGAGCCAGAGGCCGAAGGAGCGGGCGATTTCATCGCGCCAGTCGTTCCGGGCCCGCTCGGCGGCGAAGTCCTCATCCACGGTGGCCCGTCCGGGGTCGAGCCAGAGCCTTTCCGCCTGCTTCAGGCGGCATTCCGGCAGGGCCGACCAGCCGGATTCCATCCCCTGTACCCGCGCCGCCAAGTCGAGGATTTCATCGACCAATTGCGCGGTGAGCCGGGCCCGGTGTTTGCGGATGGACCAGTTGTTGTGCGCGGTCCCGTGCAGGAAATCGCGCAGGGCGCGGGCGGTCCTGCGAATGTTGCGCCTCCCCGTCAACCAACGGCCGAATACGGTCTCGACATGGCAGGGGGGCTCGAGCCCCTGGTACTGCCACCGCGGCGGCCGGGCGGGCAGCAGCCAGACCTCGCCGTGGCGCTCGCTGTTGAGCTGGCTGATGTTCTGCGGCTTGGTGCCACCGAACTTGACGATGGCGAGCTCCGGATATTCGCGGTAACCGTGCGCATGGGGCCGGGAGCTGAAGCACGCCTCGCGCGCGGCCCTGGCCTCATCGGAAAAACGCGCCTGTCGCAGCCGGTCGTACTGCGCC
This sequence comes from uncultured Chromatiales bacterium, assembly GCA_964409585.1. Lineage (GTDB taxonomy): Bacteria > Pseudomonadota > Gammaproteobacteria > JACKNK01 > CAYPEH01 > CAYPEH01. The sequence continues at coordinate 3,977 of CAYPEH010000040.1, forward strand.
TGCACCAGCGAGGACGGAAACAACGGCGCGAGCAGGTGGTAGCCACCCCCCGGCAGCGGCCAGTAGACCTGCCTGGCCAGCCTGTGCGAGGCGGGTGCTCCACCGGGCTCGTCCAGGGCGGCGAAAGCGGCCACCCAGTCGCCGGCCTGGGGGTTGTCTTCACCGAAGGCGGCCCGCAACGCGGGGGAACGCTCCTGCGCCAGTTGCAACAGGGTCTTGCCGTCGATTTCGCACCGCAGAAACTTGTACACGTCCAGCGCCGCCGCGTTGCCCACGACATCGGGGGTGAGTTCGGACAGGCTGTGGGTGCCGACCCGGTCTTCACCAGCAGCCGGGTTGCCGGTGCTGTACAGGCTGCTGCCCCTGGCGTCGGGGTGGCTGTATTTGACGGCGTGGGTCACACGCTGGATTTGTGCGACACGGCGGGCCGCCTCGCCGACCCAGTTTTCGAGACGGTGTTTGTCGATCTGCTCGCGCCGCCTTTCGTCATCTCCTTCCTTCAGCCCCTTGAGCTTTTCCTGCAGGCGCTCGGCCAGGAATGCCTCGATGACGGAGCGGATCTTGTCGGGGGTAGCCATGATGTTTGAAAGACCTCCATGTTGAGTGAAATACCCACAAATGGTGAATACTGTCGAGATGAGTTACCATGGCCCCGGCAACCTGCTGGAGCCATGGCAGTTCTTCCTATCTTCTGGTTAGATGCTTGCCAAACATCCTCTTTACCTCCTTGCCTCGCCGAAACCTGAGGCTGGTTGGCTACTCAACTCATTACCAAGCAGGTTGTGTCGAAGGGGTGTTGCCGCACCCCTTCTCTCTTTTCAACTGCACGAAACAGTCTAATGGTAGATATCGTAATGTCAACCAGTTGTTTTTTTGTTTGTAAAACACCTATTGAGAAGGATGTTACAATCCACAAGCACTGCTGAGAAGCAGCTCAGAAAAGTTGCTTTTTCGTTTGCATACACTGCCGCATAGGCAGCCCTCATCCATTACTGGAACTTTTTTAGAAACCCCAGCGCGGGGTGATACAGCCAATCCGGTTGTTCACCCCGTCTTTCCGACAGGTCGATGACGCCAAACCTGCGGGCGCAGGCCGCCAGTTCCATGCCGGTGGCTTCGGCCTGGGCCTCCAGTGCCTCCGCGTAGTCTTCCGGCGCGGTGAACAGGGAGATGCGCTCGCCGGGTTCCGGTGTCATGGACGACAACCGGCCGCTTTGGTCGGTGTCGGGGCGCTGTTTCTCCATGCGCCGGAAGTTCAATTCACCGTCTTCACCGGGTTGCAGGTAGTAACGCCGCTTGCCTTCGGGGTCGTAGCGGAAGGGCTGTATCCGTTGCAGTTCACCACTCAGGTGAGTGCGCGTCCGCCACCAGTGGCTGGCCGGCGTGCTTTCGGGAACGGCTTCATGGCGCCCGAGGCCCATCAGGGCGCACAGTTGGGCGTGCTCCAGATCGGCCAGGTTGTTGCGGGGACGGAGTTCCTCCGGCTCCCGTATGCGGGGGCTGGCATCGATGCGGGTCCATTGTTCTTCACGCAGCAACTCGTCGAGCCGGTGGCTGGCGAGCAGGGGGATTTCTTTTTTGTCCGCGAGGGGGGTCTCGAAACCCGGTTTCCAGAATGCCGGTTCCTTCCCGGCGTTCAGCAGATGGGCGATGTTGGTTTGCAACAGGACGATGTTGGGTTCTTCGACAGGTTCCCAACGATGCCGCCGCACCCGCCCGGCGAGTTGGATGATCGAGCGCATGGAGGAAGGCTCGACGATGGCCCAGTCGTAGTCGTGGTCCCGGCCCACTTCGGCCACGGGACTGGCGAGCACGATGAACAGTTGATCGCCCTCGTCGTGCCCGTCCAGCATGGCGCGGATTTCCGGCTGCTCGAACAGGTGTTCCGGCCGATGGCGCTGGAGCAGGCGGTCCAGCCTCTCTTCCAGCCGCGAGCGCATCAGCAGGGGGTGGCGGGAATGATAGACGCAGAGGTGGATGCGCCTGCCTTCATGGGCTCCCAGTTGCAGCAGCGCCTGGGCGGTGGGGATGATGTCGTCGATGTGGGCCATGCGGATCAGGCCGCAACTGAGGCGCTTTTCCGTCCGTGGGTCGTGGCTGGCATGAAGATCGTGCAACCGCTCGGCTTCGTCGCGCAGCAGCTGGGCCCATGCGGGGTAGAGATCTTCCCGTGCGATGCCCGGTCGCAGCCCGGTCGGCAGGACACGGATACACGCCCTGCGCCGCCGGGGCTGCCCGGCCAGTCTGCGCAGGCGCCTGTCCACGAACCGGCGATGGTGTTCGGCAAAATGCTCCAGGTCGGCGCAGTCCCGCGCGTCACGGTCGAATTCATCGAACCAGGCGCAACAGATGTTGACGGGTCTGCCCGGCCCGCCCCGGTTCTGCTGAAAGACGGCGCGGCCGGCGCGGTAGGCCTCATAGAGCCCGTACACCAGGGCCGGTGGCAGGGTGGCCGAGGACAACAGCACCCGGCTGCCCAGCAGGCCGGCCCAGTGCACCAAGCGGGAGAGCGCGGGCAGATCGTCCAGATCGAAGTCGTCAGGTTCGTCCAGGATCAGGTCGGAGGTCAGCAGGCGCAGCATGGGGGCGATCTGGTGGCCGCCGCGTGTGCTCTCGGTGGCGGGCATCAGGTGGTCGATGGTGGAGATGAGAACGGGGGCGGCGAGCAGTTTCCGTGCGTCGCGGTTGTTCTCCAGCCACTTGCTCAGCGGGCCATCTTCGAGGCTGCCCTCGTAGTGCACGAAATTGCCCGGCTCCAACAGCTCTTCCATCGATTCGCTGCCCCGTTGCACCGGTTGCTCCCGCTCCGTCTGCCGGCGTTGCTGTTCGTGCAGCTCGCGGATGGCGCCGCCACCCACCAGCACCGCCATGTCTTCGGCGCCGAGATGCAGGCGCTCGCGGTAGACATCGCCGGTCTGCAAGGTGAGGGAACGCAGGCCCAGTGCGATGTTGAAGCGCGCCCCCAGCCGGGGGTCGGCCAGGGCATAGGCGATCTTGCCGTTGGCCAGGGTCTTGCCGGTGCCGGTGGAGGCCATGTTGATGCCGAAGAAGCCCTGTTCCCGGGTGCGCGGGCGGATGCTCCCGGCCAGATCGAAGGCCCTGTCCTGCCAGGCGAAACGGCGGTCCTTGCTGCGCCGGCGGAATCCCTTGTGCCGGGCGATGCGAGACACCTGCCCCGCCAGCCGGGGCAGGTGCCGGAGCAGGCGCGAGGCATTGACTTCGACGCCGATCAGGTGTTCGTCCAGGCGCTGTCCGGCTGAGCCGTCCTTGCCGGTATTGGCCAGCAATGGAAAGCGGGCATCGCCGTATCGCGCATGACTGGGCTGGTTGGAATAGTAATGGTCGGCCAGCGTCAGGCCCAGGCGCGCCAGGTGCAGGACGTACGGGTTGTCCAGCCAATTCTGCGTAAACAGGGCCTGTCGCTGCAACAACCGGCCGGCCAGTTTGCCGGCGTGTTGACGCCAATGGAGGCTGTCGAAGGCCGTACCTTCGGGGAAGTTCCAGCACCGGGCCCGGAGCCTTTCAAAATCCTTTTCCTTTTCATCGCCACGCCGGGCGCGCGTGCCACACCAGCCGGCTTCCAGGTGATCCGGCAAGCCGTTGAGGAATTCTTCCTTCACCCCGCGTCTTCCGCCCTTTTCCGGCCCGGGTTTCATCGGCAGGCGGTGATGGGTCAGGATCAGCCACCCCACGGCCCGGGCGATGGGTGGAAGATCCCTGAACGGGGGGGCGGCCCGCCCCTGGTCGTCGCGCAGCAATCGTCCGAACAGGACCCGTACACCGGCCTCGTCGAGGTCGCGCAGCCGTTCCAGCCATTCGCGGTCGTCTTTCGCCTGTCCGACCAGTGCCTGAAACAGGCGCAGGGATACCCATTCGTGCCGGTATACGTCCGCAATGGGTATTTGGGAATGCAGCTTGTCCTGGAAGGCCCGATTGGCCTTGCCCAGATCGTGCAACAGGGCTGCGAGGGCGGCCAGCAGGCGAATGTCCTCGCCGGTGCGCCAGTCGTCTTCATCCTGGTCGCGCAGGACATCACGCGTGGTGGTGTTGGTGGGCGTTGCACCCCGTTCGTTGAACAGGCCGGCATTGCCGACGATCCACAGCAGTTCGGAACCACCGCGATGCAGCCGGTAGCAGGCCACGGCGGTATTTTTGCGGGCGGTTTTCCGCAACAGGCGGTGCAGGGTCTTGAGCCCTTCCAGGGTGATGGCGGTCTGCCAGCTTCGGCTGCCCCGGCGCTCGGCGAACTGGTCGAGAATGCGGCGGGTTTCGGTCAGTGCGCGCTTGCTGCACTGGGAGACCAACAGGATGTTCATGGTGTCGCCGGGGCTTGTTGCCGGGCGATGCGTTCGAGGCTGCCGATGATGAAATCCAGCGCTTCGGCCCGGATCAGTGCATCGATGCAGTTCTGGCGGAATTCGTTTTCTTCCTGCCCTGCGGTGGCGGACAGAAAAGCCTGGGGCAGGATCAGGGCGTCCTTGATGAGATCGGCCGCATCGAACACCAGTCCACCACGCCGGGTCTTGCCATGCAGTACCGCCAGGCCATGGGGCAGCCCCAGCACCCAGCAGGCTACCGCGCCAAGGCCGTAGGCGAGGTAGTTGCCGTGGTCGAGGAAACGGTTGGCCGGATCGTTGCCGGTGCCACGCCTGGCCCGGGTGAATTCGCCATAGCCGGTGGTGTCCACGGCCAGTCTGAAGAGTCGTTTCGTCAGCCGCGCCTCGCTGGTGAGCAGGTCGTTGACGGTGGCGGCGTTGGCGATCTGATCAGCGGCCTGCTGCAACAACACGTTCAGGCGCGCAGAATCGGGGGCAAAGCCCCGGTCTCGCAGATGGCGATGCAGCCAATGATGGCGGATGCGCTCCAGCCGCCATGTTTGCAGCAGGCGCGCGGCCGCCAGGCGTTTGCTCTCGTCGAACCAGAAGCCCACCCAGGCTTGCAGGTACTCGGTGGGACGGTACTCGCTCTGCGGTGAGAACCAGAGAATATCGGTATCCCGCTCGGTGGCGCTGAACAGCGGTGTGCCACCGCCACCACTGAAGCCGATCAACACACCGGCCCGGCCCAGCTCACGCACCGCCGCCTGGGTGATGGAGGTGCCGGTACCCAGCAGGATGGCCGTGGTATTGGCTATCGGGATGTTCCAGTAGTGGCTGCGCCGGCCCTCGTCGGTGACATACTCGACGCGGCCGCCGTTGACCAGCACGCGACAATGTTCGAGGTAGTACAGATTGGCGCGTTTGGAATGCAGGATCGTCTTGAGTTCGGAGGGGGGAATTTCGTCCATGCCATGCCCTGTCCGGTCGCTTGTGTCGCGATATTAACTCGGCGACCGGCGGATGGGGAGCATGCATGTCACCCGGCGCGGGTGTCCGCTCCATGAAACCATGGGGCCGCCTGCGTGACCCGCCGCAATTCCTCGTGGAGCTGCTTTTCGCTCAGGGATTCGTAGTCCTCGCGGCTGAAGGTGGTCATGCCGCCGGCCATTTCGTACCAGGCATAGCCGCCGGTCCAGGGGGAATGGGAATAATGGCCCTGGGTGCGGCGCGGCAGGCAGTACAGGCGTCCGGGCAGGTAGACCAGGTTGTAGGCGCACTCGTGCCGGTGCAGCGAGTCGATGAACGCCCAGGCTTCACCCGCATCGTCGAACACCTCGCAGCGCGCGGGGTAGTCCCGCCCGCCGCCGTTGTGCCGCCAGGCCGGGTGGGTCACCGGCAACGGCCGCCGGCGCAGGAACATCTGGAAATGCAGGTGGTTGATGGAGGCATTGGCGCCGTAGGCGTTATAGCCGCAGCCCACGCCCGGCAAGGTCTCGCCCCATTGGGAAACGGCATCGAAGACCAGCCGGTGATGCCGCTCCGTAAGGTACTGCGGCAGTTCCTTTTCCCGCTCCGGGACCAGCAGGCTGTGGAACTCGACGAAGGGGAACTTGTTGTAGAACAACATGGCATCCACGCCCTGTATCTTCCCCTCCCAGAAGGCTTCCTTCAGCAGAAACGGCTTGTTGAAATGGAAACCATTCCGGTCGAAGGGCTTGTGGATGCCGTCGATGCGGGCCGCGCTCATGCGCTTGGGACGGAAGGCGCGCACCGGATTGAACTGCACCTCCCAGGGACCGGCATGGCGAATCTCGCGCCGCGCCAGGTGGTCCAGCCGCACCGCCATCAGTTTGAGAAACACCAGCAGGTCGTCCGGCGCGGCCTTGGGCTCACGCCCGTCGCGCAGGCTTCCGCAGCATTCCCGCTCCAGCACCTGGAACCGCTCCACCAGCGCCTTCCTGGCACGGTCGTACATATCGCGGTCGAACAGGGCATTGGCGCAGACCAGGATGAAGGCCGCCATGTCCGCATCCTGCAACAGGCGCAGCAGCCCCTCCTCGAAGGTCCGGATGAAATGTTCTTCGCTGCTGAACAGGAGATCGGGTTCCGTACGCATGGGGGGCCTTTCCGACTGGGGCCTGGTGCCGGCGACTGGCGGCGGCGCAAACGGCGCGCTATTCTGCACCGCCGCCCTCCACACGTCCAGGTGGCCCATGTCCAACCCCATCGTCATCGACCCGGAATCGGATCTCGTCACGGAATGTTTCGCCGTGATCTATGCACCCGGCAAACGGCGCAAGCGCTTTCCGGAAAACTGCGTGCAGGTGGTCGGTTCCGCCGAGGAGGCCGTGGAACTGGCCGCATCCAGCCCCGACCGGCATCCGGCCCGCGTGCTGGGGCCGTCCCGTTCATCGGAGGGATTCCGGCTCTATTATCTGGGGTATTGGCTGGATTGAGCCTGAATCCGTGGGTTCATCGAGGCGCATAGCGCAAGCTCTTGATCCCCTCTGAACCCACGGATTCAGGTTGAAGGCAGATGCGGGTTTCCGCCCGCGCAGTCCGGATGGATGAAATAACCGCCCAGGTACGCGGAGGTACGCCAAGGTCCTTCATCGATGCCGCTTCCCTTTCAGGAACCGGCCCCCATGGTGGGAAAACGTCGTCACTTCGATTTCCCCACGCAATCTTCGAAAGTCCCTGTTTCCATTAACCCGGCAACATAATAGATCGTGTTCAGAGCCTCAGGCATCTTCCCTGTCAAGGCGCGCGCCGCAGGCAATGGTCATTCCCTTGGCAAGGCGCGCAACGCCGAGAGGGGAGATGCCTGAGGCTCCTGACCAATGGGTTATAAATGACAGGCCGTGCTGTGCGCGCCCACGGACTGCGTTGTCGAAACTGGCTGTAGGAGTGCTACAGCGGCGTTTCGACGCCTTGCCGTGAACACGCACAGCACGGCTGAACACGATCTATTATGTCGCCGGGTTAATATCTTCCCATTCTCCCGTCGACATATTTCTGCCAGTCCTTCTGAGACATTGCCTGGGCCTCTTTCTCGGATATTATTTTTCCGGCCGCCCTGTCCTGCTTTCCCCTTTCGTATGGATCCTTCGGGGTACGCGTATGCCCCTTGTATTTATCGATTTGCTCTTGTGTGTGCTTGGGATCCGCCATTTTCATTTCTCCTGTGTCGTCGTTGCCAGAATGCGCGAAACGGCACCCCCCACCGATATTCCGCTGCGGCTGGTCACACCCGCCCGAAATCGTCCTCGAAGCGTTCGATATCGTCCTCGCCGAAATACTCCCCGCGCTGGATCTCGATCAGCACCAGGGGTTCCGTGCCCGGATTGGCGATGCGGTGCAGGGTCATAGGGGGGATGTCCGCGTCGCTGCCCGCCTCCACGGCGATCTCCTCGTCTCCGATACGGATCGAGCCGTGGCCGGAGAGGAAATACCAGTGCTCTATCCGCTTTCTGTGTCTTTGCAGCGACAGCCGTTTGCCCGGCAGTACCGTGATGCGCTTCACCTTGTGATCGGGTTCGTCCGCCAGGACCTGGAAATTCCCCCACGGGCGGTGCTCCGCTTCATGGTCCATTCCCGCTCTCCCTGAGGACGGTGGCCCAGACTACCTGGTACGGGGCCAGGGTCTCCTTTCCTTTCATTTCCTTCCCGCTCAGCAGGTCCATGACCTTCTCGTCTTCAGCGGCCATCAGGCCGAACTCCTGTTCGCTGGAACTCAGATTGGCGACGGCGAAGATGGTCTGCGAGCCATCCGGGGCGGTGCGCTCCACGCCGAACAGGCCGTCGGGCAGGTCCATCACCCACTGTTTTCCATCCGGATGGAAGGCGGGTTGCTGAATACGCAGGCGCAACCGGCGCAGGTATTCGGTGAATACCTGGTGCGTCGTGCTGTTCTCGTCCTTCATCAGGCTCATCAGCTCGGCCTCGTCCCAGCGGTGGCGGTTGATGGAACGTGGCGCGCCGGTCCGTTCCACGCCGGCATGGTCATTGGGGGTGGCGGTCAGGCAATGGAAGTAGACCGAGGGGATACCGCGCAAGGCCATCGGCACGGTCTGCGAGCATAGGAAACGGTCCAGGTGTTCCTTGCCCGGTGCCTTGCCCGGATCGGACAGGGCGTCGAAATAGGTGATGTTCAACTCGTAGGGCCTCTCGCTGCCGTCCGGCCCGGTTCGCTTGGACACATATCCCCCCCTGGCCTCCACCGCCTCGATGAGGGCGGCCAGTTCCTCGTCAGGGATGATGCCTTCCAGCGGGCGGACACCGATGCCGTCATGGGAGGCGGTGAAGTTGAGGAAGGTACAGCCCTCCGGTGGCGGGTCCATGTTTGCCGCCCAATCGTGCAGGTAGCGGGTGTTGCCGGTGTGCAGGGCATGCAACAGCAGGGGCGGCAGGCTGAACTGGTAGACCAGATGGGCCTCGTCGCCCTGGCCGAAATAGCTGATGTTTTCCTCGTGGGGGACGTTGGTCTCGGTGAGCAGCAGCACGTTCGGGGCCACCAGTTCAAGCACGTCGCGCATCAGTTTGACCACCTCGTGCGTCTCCGGCAGATGCAGGCAGGAGGTGCCGATGCGCTTCCAGAGGAAGGCCACCGCGTCCAGGCGCACGATGCGCGCGCCGTGGCTGGCGTAGAACAACAGGATGTCGAGGAATTCGAACAGGACATCCGGGTTGGAGAAATCCAGGTCGATCTGATCTTCGCTGAAGGTGGTCCACAGATAACGTTCGCCGTGGCGGGTCTGGGTCCGGGTCAGCAGCGGGTGGGTGCGCGGCCGCACCACGGCGCTGAGATCGTCCTCGGGGGAGGCCGTGACGAAAAAGTCCCGGGCCGGGGCGATACCGTTGACGAAATCCTGGAACCACTGGCTGTGACGGGAACAATGGTTGAGAACCAGATCCAGCATCAGGCTGTAATCCTGGCTGAAGGCGTCCACGTCCTCCCAGTCACCCAGATCGGGGTTGACCTTGCGGTAGTCGATGACGGAAAAGCCCTCGTCGGAACTGTAGGGGTAGATGGGCAGCAGGTGGATGATGTTGATGGCGCCCTTGAGATATTCGTCGGCAAAACGCTTGAGGGTCACCAGCGGCGCCTCCCCCTCCTTCCGCACCATGTCGCCGTAGGTGATCATCAGCACGTCACTCTGGTCCCAGGAGGTCTGCGGGCAACTGGCCGGCAGGGCGAAGCTGTTTTCGGCATAACGCCGCGCCACCAGGTTCAGGCGCTCCAGCAGGCGCGGCGCCCGCTCCTCCCCGTACAGCCGCGACAGGCGTTCGTGAATCCGGTGCATGAGATTGCAGGAGAGCGTTTTCATAGTGTCAGATTGTGTACATTGCTGATCAGCTTCTGCAGGCTGTAGCGCAATACCGGATAGCCGTAATACTTCTCGGCGATGCAGTAGTTGTGCTCGGTAATGCGTTGACGGTAGTCCTCGTCCTCGAGGATGCGGCGCACCTCCTCCACCACGGCGCGGTCCACGAAACCATCCATGATGGGCAGGTGAAACCCCTTGGTCTCGATATCGCGGGCATAGACCGGGTACCGGTTTACCACCACCGGCCGGCGATAGTAGATGGCTTCCAGGAGGGCATTGCCAAAACCCTCGTAGGAACTGGGGAAGGTAACCAGATCGGCATAGGGATAGAGGTCTTCCAGAGTGTAGATCTTGCGGTCACGGTCATCGATCTGCCGCTCATCGGCGATACGGTCGCCGAACAGGCGCAGATCCACACCCTCGTCATTGGCCACCTCGATGATGCGCCTCTCGTATTCGAAGCCCTCGTCGCCACTGGGGTGGGAAATCACCAGTTTGTTGCGTGGATCACCCAGGGAGCGCACCAGGGTGATGGCCCGTTCGATCCCCTTGCGCGGCACGATCCGGGTCGGTTGCAGGATCAGGCGATCCCCCTCCTCCAGGCCGATGGCCTCGCGGATGTCGGAGGCATACTCATCCGGTGGTGGCGGCGGCTGATGAAACTTGTGCACATTGGGCACCAGCACGCTGGGCACCCCCTTGCGCCAGGCCAGTTCCTCGCGCGCCGCCTGGTTGATGACCACGTGCTGCATGTTCGGTGAATGCGGCGGGAAGGCCAGATCGAGGTAATCGCGCATGGCGCCGATCTGGTAACGCACCCGCTCCCAGTAAAAATCGTGGTGGTGCGCGATGGAAGGCATGCCGGTTTCTTCCAGAAACTCGGTGATGGCCAATCCCAGCGGGACATGCATGGGGATGCAGAGGGCATTCTCGATCACCAGCAGCGATATATCGAAACGCCGCACGTACTCGTAGAGGGTGCCCTTGAGGTACTCGGCCATATCCCGCACCCGCCGGCTTACCAGGGGGGTGCGCCGGGGTTGCTCCCACAGCTGCTGGTTGATCCAGAGGTTCTCCGGGTGTTTGAAATAGGCCTCGGGGACACAGTGACTGACGTCGGGTGCACGGTCCAGTAGTCCGCCGTACCAGAAGCTGACGTTGAGGTCCTCCCACAGGACCTCCGCCCATTTGGCGGCCTCCAAGGACACGCCATCGGTACCGGCGAATCGGGTGGATATAAAACCGACGTTCTCTGGCATGATGAGTGATATTGCCACGTTCCCGTAAAAGGTAGACACAGCTTGCGCCCTTTTCCAAGGCCATGATAGCCCGGCGCAAGAAAAAACCGCTTCAGTCCCGGGTTGCAGCGCCGATGATTATTATGGACCCTGCCACCTGAGCCCATACAACGCCAGAAACTGAATGAATACGGTGAACGATCATCTGGACACAGTGCTGGCCACGGTGCGCAAGCTGCCAGGGGCCCTGGAAGAATTCCGCGAAATGCTGCTGGCCAATCTGGTCATGCTGGGCGAGATTCCCGCCCCCACCTTCGGCGAGGAAAAACGCCTCGAGTTCCTCAAGCAGCGTTTCACCGAGTGCGGGCTGCAAAATGTCTCCAGCGACGAGGCCGGCAATGCGCTGGGCATCTACCCCGGCAGCCCCGGCAAGAAAAGCATTCTGGTCACCGCACACGCCGACACCCCCTTCCCCGACACGCTCAATCACACTCTGGCTCTGGATATGAACCGGGTGGTCGGTCCCGGAGTCGGCAACAACAGCGTCGGCCTGGCCGTACTGGCCACCCTGCCCACGCTGATGGAACGGCTGGACATCCGCCTCAAGGCTGACATCGTGCTAATGGGCGCGACCCGCGCCCTGGGCCGTGGCAACCTGGGCGGCCTGCGTTTCTTCCTCGCCCACAACCAGTTGCCGCTGGTGGCCGGGATCGACGTGGAGAGCACCCGCCTGGGCCGCCTGCATTACACTTCGCCGGCTTCCCTCGGCGGCGAGATCACCTGCCGCGTCGGTGAACGGGAGGACTTCACCGGGGCGGTGGAGGTACTGCTGGATGTCATCGGCCGCCTGCGCGCCATCGAACTGCCCCAGGAAACCCAGACCCGGCTGATACTGGGCGAGGTGGAGGCCGGCACCTCGTTCAAGAGTCCCGCCCGCTGCGCGGCCCTGCGCTTTCAGGTACGAAGCACATCCGATCAGAGCGTGCACACGGTGGCCGAGCAGATCGACACCCTGGCCGACGAAGTGGCGGAGGACACCGGCGCCTCGGTCGAGTTCGAGGTCATCGCCAGGGCCCAGGCCGGTGGACTGGAACCCGGCCACCCGCTGGTGCTGGAGGCACGGCGCACGATGACCGCCCTGGGCATACAGCCGCAGGAGGGCTGCTGCTCATCGGCCGTATCCAGCTTTACCGAACAAGGCGTGCCGGCCCTCTGCATCGGTATCACCAGCGGCCGCAACGCCAACCAACGCGACGAGGAAGTGGACACCGCCCCCATCATGCGTGGCGTGGCCCAGTTGATCGGTATCCTCATGGCCATGGACGGAGGTTGCTGTGACTGACATCAACCACTGGCTGCAATCGAACACCTTTCACCACTCCCAGTTCTGGGACCTGATGCGTCTGATCGAGGAGAAGGAACGCCAGGGACTGACCATCTCCCTGTGTATCCCCACCCTCAACGAGGAAAAGACCATCGGCAAGGAGATCGTGCTGTTCAAGTCCGAGCTGGTGGACCGCTACCCCCTGCTGGACGAAATCGCGGTGATCGACTCCGGCTCCACCGACCGCACCCTGGAGGTGGCCGCCTCCTTCGGCGCCGACGTCTATCTCTCCGCCGACATCCTCACCAGCATGGGCTTTCGCCGTGGCAAGGGAGAGAACCTGTGGAAGGCCATCCACCAGTTGCGCGGCGACATCATCGTCTACGTGGACGCAGACATCAAAAACATCCATCCGCGTTTCGTCTACGGCCTGGTCGCGCCGCTGATCTACCGCCCGGAAGTGCAATACGTGAAGGCCTTCTACGACCGCCCCCTGGCCATGTCCTCGGAGATCCGCCCCTCCGGCGGCGGTCGTGTCACCGAGATCCTGGTACGGCCCCTGTTCTCGCTGTTCTTCCCGGAACTGACTGCCTTGGTGCAACCCCTGTCCGGTGAATACGCGGTACGACGCGGGGTGCTGGAGCGTATCCCCTTCCCCATCGGCTACGGCGTGGAGACCTCGCACATCATCGACGTCTATTCCCGCTGGGGCCTGGACGCCTTCGCCCAGACCGACCTGGACCAGCGCGTGCACCGCCACCAGCCCACCCGCGACCTGGGCAAGATGGCCTTCGGCATCCTGCGGCCGTTCTTCCGCCGCCTGGAAGAGAAAGGCATGATTACCGGCCTGCCCGAACTGGGCAGCATCCTGCGCCAGTTCCAGGCCCATGCCCAAGTCTACGAGCAGGTCATGTACGAGATCACCGAGGAGGAACGCCCACCCATGATCGAGGTGGAGGAATATCGCCGCAAACGCGGCATCCAAGGGGACCTCTGAACCAGTCGTGAAACTCGATCTCGCCACCAGAATCCGCCATTTCTGCGTTGCCAATCTTCGCAATAGCCGCTATTCCGCGCGATTTGCGCCTTGAACTGACGCATTCTGATCGACGATCTCTTCGTTCCAGACTCATTCAGAGGTTCCCAAAGCTGACCGTGCGCATCGCCTTCGTCCACTACCATCTGCATCCGGGCGGGGTTACCCGCATCCTGCAATCGGCCCTGGCCACCCTGGAGCCCCACGGCATCGAAGCGGTGATCCTCAGCGGCGAACCGGCGGACGAACCCTGGCCGGTTCCGGTAGCCGTGGTGGAGGGCCTGGGATACGAGGAGCGGCGCGCTGCCTGCTCTCCCTTTCAACTGGCCGCACAACTGCAATCGGCCGCCAGGGAGGCACTGGGGGCAGCCCCCGACCTGTGGCACGTCCACAACCATTCCCTGGGCAAGAACCTGGCCCTGCCGGGTGCCCTGCGGCAAATGGCCGCCGACGGCCAGCGACTGCTGCTGCAAATCCACGACTTCCCCGAGGATGGCCGCCCCGAAGTCTACCGGCGGCAACGGGATCGACTGGCCCAGGGCGATACCCACCGCCTGGGAGAACTGCTCTACCCCCACGCCGCGCAGATTCACTACGCCGTCCTCAACGGCCGTGACTACGCCATCCTGAGCGCCGCCGGCGCCGGGGAATACCTGCACGCCCTGCCCAACCCGGTGACCATGGGCCCGGCCCCTGCCACATCGGACGACACGAAAGACCGCCCCCCTCTCTGGCTCTACCCCACCCGGGCGATCCGCCGAAAGAATCTCGGCGAATTCCTGCTGTGGTCCGCCCTGGCCGGTCCCGGCGAACGCTTCGCCACCACCCAGGCCCCACGCAATCCCCTGGAACAGCCCATCTACCGGCGCTGGACACAGCTGGCCGCGGAACTGGGACTGCCCGTGGAATTCGAGGTGGGCGCCAGACCGGGCACGGATTTCGACGCCCTGGTGCGCTCGGCGCACGCCCTGCTCACCACCAGCGTCGCCGAGGGCTTCGGCATGGCCTTTCTCGAACCCTGGCTGGCAGACCGCCCGGTCTGCGGACGCGACCTGCCGGAAATCACCTCCGAATTCACACAGGCCGGCGTGCGCTTCCACAACCTGTACCCGAGGCTGAACATTCCGCTGGACTGGCTCGACCTGGACGAACTCCGCCGAGCCGCGAAAGATGGCTTGCGGCGCACCATGGGCGCCTACGGCCGGCGGGTGGACGGGGATGCCCTGGAACGCACCCTGGATGCCTGGATCAATGACAATGGCATCGACTTCGGCCGCCTCGACGAGGTCCTGCAGGCCCGGATCATCCGCCATATCGCCCGGAATCCGACTGACCGGAGGGCGCTGCGCCCGAACCGGCTGGAACGGAACCCCGAAACACCGGCCAACATCGCCGCCAACCGCCGCGTCATCGAGAAACAATACGGTCTGGAACCCTACGGAAACCGCCTGCTGGCGATCTATGAACATCTGTTGAACGCCCCCACGGAACCGCTGCAATCCCTGGACGGCCACGCCATCCTGGACGCCTTCCTGGCTCCCGAACGGCTCTTTCTGCTGCGTAGCTGACAACCTGGATTCAGGTAACAAGCCCGATGAACCTGATCGAAACCATCCGCCGCCTGAGCCCGCCATTGCAACCACTGCCCACCGGACTGCCCCCCAGGTTGCGGACGTTGGCCGGAATCCGCGCGGTATTGTTCGATGTCTACGGCACACTGATGATCTCCGCTTCCGGCGATGTGGGCCCGGCCACCGCCGCCGACAGCGAACGGGCCTTCCGCGATGCCTTGAGGGAGTCCGGTATCGGCACACTGCCGGAGACAGGGGAAAGCAACGGCGCGGAACTGCTGCGGCGCGAGATCGTCCGCTTTCAGGAGCGGATCAGGGAAGGAGGCGCCGACTTCCCCGAGGTCGATATCCTCCAGGTATGGGACAGGGTACTGGGTTCGGCCGATCTGGCCGGTGGCCCCTTGCATGCCGACGAGCAGGCCCTGCGCCGTCTGGCACTGGGTTACGAATGCCGGGTCAACCCGGTCTGGCCCATGCCCGGATGTGAAGAAATCCTGGCCTGGCTGCGGGAGCGGGGCCTGCCGATGGGCATCGTCTCCAATGCGCAGTTCTATACCCCATTGCTGTTCGAGGCCCTGTTGGGGCAACCGCCTGGAGAACTGGGCTTCCAGGACTCCCTGTGCATCTGGTCTTACCGTGAATTGCGCGGGAAACCGTCGCGGCGGCTGTTCGACAAGGTGCTGTCCAGCCTATGGGATGAATACGCCATCCTGCCCGGGCAGACCCTGTACATCGGCAATGATATGTTGAAGGACATCTGGGCCGCGTCCAGGACCGGCTGCCGGACCGTGCTGTTCGCCGGTGACCGGCGCTCCCTGCGGCTCAGGGAGCAGGATGCGCGCTGCCGGGGGCTGACGCCGGATGCGGTGATCGATGACCTGAGGCAGTTGCGGGAAATTCTGGATTGAGAGCCGGGATTTCCTTGGAGAACGAAAAAAGGCGGCCCGCCATGAACCGCCTTTTTTCCGATTGGTCGGAGCGAGAGGATTCGAACCTCCGACCCCCACAACCCCATTGTGGTGCGCTACCAGGCTGCGCTACGCTCCGGAAA
>CAYPEH010000041.1:0-15175 GCA_964409585.1 uncultured Chromatiales bacterium
AGGGAAGATGCCTGAGGCTCTGAACACGACATATTAGGTGGCCGGGTTAATAAGTTCGCGTGGCGATTGGGTGCCGTTCCATTCAGGCACAAAAAAGGGCCGCCAGAGGCAGCCCTTGTTCGTTGTTGGTGGGCGCGACTGGGATTGAACCAGTGACCCCTGCCGTGTGAAGGCAGTGCTCTCCCGCTGAGCTACGCGCCCGGAAGAGGAGCGGCATGATAAGTATGTGCGCCCTGCCCGTCAAATCCCCGTGTGGCATTCCCCCTTTTGGCCTTGTCGAGGGCAGGGCAGGGTAGGCCCGCCTCTGGTACACTTCGCGCCCTTCGCTAACTGGATTTCAGGAAAACGGCCCTCCATGACCGTACGCACCCGTTTCGCACCCAGCCCCACCGGTTATCTGCACGTGGGCGGCGCCCGCACGGCGCTGTTCAACTACCTGTTTGCCCGCAGGCACGGCGGCCAGTTCGTGCTGCGGATCGAGGATACCGACCTGGAACGTTCCACCACCGAGTCGGTCAATGCCATTCTGGAAGGCCTGGCCTGGTTGGGCCTGGAGTATGACGAGGGACCTTTCTACCAGACCAAGCGGTTCGACCGTTACAACGAGGTCATCGACCAGTTGCTGGAGAAGGGGCTGGCCTATCGCTGCAATTGTTCCCGCGAGCGTATCGATGCCCTGCGCGAGGAGCAGATGGCCAGGAAGGAAAAACCCCGCTATGACGGCCATTGCCGCAGCGCGGACGTGTCCGCCGATGAGCCCCATGTGGTGCGTTTCAAGACCCCGCGCGACGGCGCGGTGGTGATCGATGACCTGGTGCGTGGCAGGGTGGTCATGCCCAATGCGGAGCTGGATGATTTGATCATCCGCCGTACCGACGGTTCACCCACCTACAACCTCACCGTGGTGGTGGACGATCACGACATGGGGATGACCCATGTCATCCGCGGTGACGATCACCTCAACAACACCCCGCGGCAGATCCATCTGTATCAGGCCATGGGCTGGGAGCCGCCCCGTTTTGGCCATGTACCCATGATCCTCGGTGACGACGGCTCGCGCCTGTCCAAGCGCCATGGTGCGGTCAGTGTCTTGCAGTACCGTGACGACGGCTACCTGCCCGAGGCACTGCTCAACTACCTGGTGCGTCTGGGCTGGTCCCATGGCGATCAGGAGATCTTCTCTCTGGACGAGATGATCGAGCTGTTCGACATCGGCGCGGTCAACAAAGCGGCCTCCACCTTCAGCACCGACAAGCTGATGTGGCTGAATCAGCACTACATCAAGCAGTCCGATCCCAAACGCATCGCCCACCTGCTGAGCCCGCAACTGGGACGGCTGGGCATCGATCCCTCCGGGGGGGCGGAACTGTCCGAGGTGGCCGCCGCCCAGCACGAGCGCGCCAAGACGCTGAAGGAAATGGCGGAGATCAGCACCTGGGTCTACCGGGACTTCGACCAGTACGACGAGAAGGCGGCGAAGAAGATCCTGCGCCCGGTGGCCCTGGAGCCGCTGGAAAGGGTGAAGGAGGCCCTGGCGGCGCTGGAGGACTGGAACGACGAAGCCATCCATGGCGCAGTGGAACAGGTCGCCGCGGAGCTGGAGCTGAACATGGGCAAGGTGGCCCAGCCCCTGCGTGTGGCCGTGGTCGGTCGGGCCGCCTCGCCGGGTATCGATGTGACCCTGCGTCTGGCGGGCCGGGAGGCCACGTTGCGGCGTATCGACAAGGCCATCGGGTTTATCCGCGAGCGTATCGCTGCCTCATGACCACGACACACCATGACTGACACCCCCAGGACCAATTTCATCCGCCAGATCATCGATGAGGATCTGGCCAGCGGCAAACACAGCCTCATCCACACCCGTTTCCCCCCGGAACCCAATGGTTATCTGCACGTGGGGCACGCCAAGTCCATCTGTCTGAACTTCGGCATCGCCCGTGATTACCAGGGGTTGTGCAATCTGCGCTTCGACGACACCAATCCGCACAAGGAAAACATCGAATTCGTCGAATCCATCCAGGAGGACGTACGCTGGCTGGGCTTCGATTGGCAGGACCGGCTGTTCTACTCCTCCGATTATTTCGAGCAGCTCTACGGCTTTGCCGTGGAATTGATCGAAAAGGGTCTGGCCTATGTGTGTGAATTGAGCGCGGAACAGATGCGCGAATACCGGGGCACCCTCACCGAGCCGGGAAGGAACAGCCCCTATCGCGACCGTCCGGTGGAGGAAAACCTGGACCTGTTCCGGCGCATGAGGGCGGGGGAGTTCGAGGATGGTCGCATGGTGCTGCGGGCCAGGATCGACATGGCCTCGGCCAATATCAATCTGCGTGATCCGGTGCTCTACCGCATCCGCCGCGGCGTGGTTCACCATCAGACCGGGGCGGAGTGGTGTCTGTACCCCATGTACGATTTCACCCATCCCATCTCCGACGCCCTGGAGGGCATCACCCATTCCCTCTGCACCCTGGAGTTCGAGGACCACCGTCCGCTCTACGACTGGGTGGTGGAGAATGTCTCCGTGCCTTGCCGGCCGCGCCAGATCGAGTTTTCACGCCTCAATCTGCAATACACGGTGCTGAGCAAGCGCAAGCTCACCCAACTGGTGGACGAAGGCCATGTGGAAGGCTGGGACGATCCGCGCATGCCCACCCTCTCCGGACTGCGCCGGCGTGGCTACACGCCGGCCTCCATCCGCGAATTCTGCGACCGAATCGGCGTCACCAAGTCCGAAAACACCATCGAGATGGGGGTGCTGGAGGACTGTATTCGCCAGGACCTGGATGCCCATGCGCCGCGGCGCATGGCGGTGTTGCATCCCCTCAAGGTGGTGCTGATCAACTATCCGGAAGGGCGGGAGGAGCGGCTCGTCGCCGCCAATCACCCCAAGAACCCGGACATGGGTACCCGCGACCTGTTCTTTTCCCGCGAGGTGTGGATCGACCGGGCCGATTTCCGGGAAGAGGCGAACAGGAAATACAAGCGTCTGGTGGCCGGTGGCGCGGTGCGGTTGCGCAATGCGTATGTGATTCAGTGTGAGGAGGTCGTCAAGGACGGCAACGGGGAGATCGTCGAGCTGCGTTGCCGTTACTTCCCGGAGAGTCTGGAAGGCAACCCCGAGGGGGTGAAACCGCGCGGCGTGATTCACTGGGTTTCCGTTGCGTACGCGGTGCCCGCCGAGGTGCGTTTGTACGACCGCCTGTTCAATGTGCCGTTCCCCGGCCGGGGAGGCGGGGATTTTCTGCAGGACCTGAATCCCGATTCCCTGCGCACCCTCACCCATTGTTACGTGGAAGCCAGCCTCGGCGGGGCACGGGCGGGAGAGCGTTTCCAGTTCGAGCGGGAAGGTTATTTCTGCGTGGATTCCGGGGCTGCCGCCGACGGGCGTCTGGTGTTCAATCGCACCGTCACCCTGCGTGATTCATGGGCGAAAATCGAGCAGGGGGCCAAAGGGTGAAAAAACCGCTCTGATGCGCTTGACATGCCGTCATTGGCCGGTAAAATGCGCAGCCTCTTTCGGGGCCATAGCTCAGCTGGGAGAGCGCTACAATGGCATTGTAGAGGTCGGCGGTTCGATCCCGCCTGGCTCCACCAAACGACGAAAAAGGGCTGGTCCATACAGCCCTTTTTTACTGAAGGTTTCGTCCCCTTCGTCTAGAGGCCTAGGACACCGCCCTTTCACGGCGGCGACAGGGGTTCGACTCCCCTAGGGGACGCCACAGCAGGCCCATCGGTCATCCGGCTGGTGGGCCTTTTCTTTTTCCGCCCCATTTGACCCACCGGGCCCTTTCCCCGTACAAATGCCCGTTGACCGATTGACACTACATTGGAGAAACGGATGAATCGTTTTCGCACCAAGCTGACTGTTCTGGCCGCCGCCGTGGTCTTCCATCTGCCCCTGGCGGCCTCTGCCGCCCCCGATAAGGTCGTCGCGATCATCGAGGGCAAGGCTTTGACCGAGCAGGCAGTGAATGTGTTTGCCAAGACTGTGCTGGGCCGTGTGCCGGCCAACGACAAGGAACGCCGGCAGGTGATCGAGGAACTGGTCGGGCAGGAATTGCTGGCGGCCAGCGCCATCGAGGATGGCCTGGACAAGGATCCGGAGCTGAAGATTCAGTTGGAAAACCTGCGTCGCAGTCTGTTGGCGAAACGGGCCATGAAGAAATTCAACGAGGAGCATCCGGTCAGTGAGGCGCTGCTGAAGGCGCAGTATCAGACCCTGTTGGCCCGCACCAATGACAATCAATACAAGGCGCGGCATATCCTGGTAGAGACCGAGGATGAGGCCAAGGCGATCATCGCCCAGTTGGACCAGGGGGCCGATTTCGCCACTCTGGCGAAGGAGAAGTCCACCGGCCCCAGTGGTTCACGCGGGGGTGATCTCGGCTGGTTCGATCTCAAGACCATGGTGCCGGCCTTTGCGGAAGCGGTGAAGGGGATGGAGAAGGGCAGCTATAGCAAGGAGCCGGTCAAGACCCGCTTCGGTTGGCATGTGATCCTGCTGGAGGATGTCCGCGCCGTGACACCGCCCAGCTTCGAGCAGGTGCGGCCGAAACTGCAACAACTGATGCAGCAGGCGGTGGTCCGCGAGCATGTGGCGGAGCTGCGCAGCAAGGCGAAGGTGGAGATCAAATAGGTGGGTGGGCGCCGCGCGCCCGATCCGGATCGTGAAAAGGGGCGCCGCCGGCGCCCCTTTTTGCAGGGTGAGTTCTATCGGCGCCGTAGATAGCGGCCGGCGCTGACGCAACCCAGCGGTATCACCACCAGGGTCAGTACGGTGGATACCACTACGCCGAACAACAGGGAGATGGCCATGCCCTGGAAGATGGGATCGGTGAGGATCACCGAGGAGCCGCCCACCAGGGCGAGCGCGGTGATGACGATGGGCCGGGTGCGGGCCTTGCAGGAGCGCAGCACCGCTTCCTTGACCTCGATGCCGTTTTCCACCTCGGCAATGGCGAAATCCACCAGCAGGATGGAGTTGCGCACGATGATGCCTGCCAGGGCAATGAAGCCGATCATGGAGGTGGCGGTGAATTCCGCGCCCATGATCCAGTGGCCGGGGACGATACCCAGCAGGGTCAGCGGGATCGGTGCCATGATGACCGCCGGAGTGACGAAGTTGCCGAAGGCGCCCACCACCAGGCCGTAGATCAGCACCAGGGCGACCCCGAAGGCGATACCCATGTCACGGAAGGTCTCGTAGGTAACGGTCCATTCGCCACCCCATTCGAAGCCGGACTGGCCATTGTCCGGTGGCGGGCCGGTGAAATGACCGGACATGACTACGCCATCCGGTGTGGTGTATTCGGCCAGTTTGTCCTCCAGGTCGAGCATGGGATAGATGGGGGCACCCAGCCGGCCGACGGCGTCTCCCACCACGTATTCCACCGGCCGCAGGTCCTTGTGGTGGATGACGGGTTCCTGGCCGACCTTGACGAATTCGCCCAGCTCACCCAGTGGCACCGTGCGGCCATCTTCGGTGGGGATGGGCAGATCGGTCAGGCGCGAGGGGCGGGCGCGGTGGGCAATGGGCACCTGCATACAGATGTAGGTGGGTTCCAGGCGGGTACCGCGCTTGACGTCGCCCACTTTGTAGCCGCCCATGGCCATGTCCAGGTTATTCATGATGGTGTCGACGGTGACACCCAAACGGGTGGCCTTTTCGATGTTCACCTGGAAGTGCAGGATGTCGTAGGGCTCTTGCATGTAGTTGTCCACATCGGCCAGACCCTTGGTTTCCTCGAACATCCGGGTCATGTCGCGGGCCACCTGGCGGCGGGTCTCGGCATCCGGCCCGTAGATCTCGGCGACCACGACCTGCATGACCGGCGGGCCAGGCGGCATTTCCACCACCGTGATGCGGGCGCCTGCCTCCCTGGCGATGGGGGTGAGCATCTCGCGTGCCACGCTGGCGATCTCATGGGAGGTGCGTTCGCGCTCACCCTTGTCCACCAGTTGGACATGCACTTCACCCTGCCAGGGTTCGCCGCGCAGATAGTAGTGGCGCACCATGCCGTTGAAATCGAATGGCTTGGCGGTGCCGGCATAGGTGGTCACGGCGGTCACTTCCGGCAGTTCACGCAGCTTGTCGGCCAGTTCGGTGATCAGGTTGAAGGTGGCGCCCAGGGCCGTGCCCTCGGGCATATCGACGACCACGGAGAATTCCGGCTTGTTGTCGAAGGGCAGCATCTTCACCGTTACAGCGGTGTTGTAGAACAGCAGGCAGACACCGATGAAGGCGGCCACCAGTGCGCCGATGAAGCCGAAACCCAGCCGTTTGTTGCCCAGCAGGGGATTGAGGATGGAGCGGAAGAGGCCGTCCAGGATCTGCTCAGCCCTGTGCTCGCTTTCCTCCATCTTCTTCAGCACCTGCATGGAGGGTTTGATGCGCATGGCCAGCCAGGGGGTGAAGGCGAAGGCGGCGAACAGGGAGAACATCATGGCCACCGAACCCAGGTAGGGGATGGGGGCCATGTACGGGCCCATCAGGCCGGAGACGAAGGCCATGGGCAGCAGCGCGGCGACCACGGTGAAGGTGGCGATGATGGTGGGGTTGCCCACTTCGCGTACCGCGTCCACGGCGGTTTCGGTATCGCTTTCACCCTTCATCAGCCAGCGGCGGTAGATGTTCTCCACCACCACGATGGCGTCGTCCACCAGGATGCCGATGGCGAAGATCAGGGCAAACAGGGAAACACGGTCGATGGTGAGGCCGGAGAGATAGGCGGCGAACACCGTCATCAACAGCACCACCGGGATGACCAGGGTGACCACCACGGCCGGTTTCCACCCCAGGGCGAACAGCACCAGCACCGTCACCGCGCCGGTGGCGATGAACAGTTTGAAGATCAGGTTGTTGACCTTGTCGTTGGCCGTCTTGCCATAGTTGCGGGTGACCTCCACATGGACGTTGTCCGGGATCAGCCGCCCCTTGAGGGACTCCACCTTGGCGAGGATGGCATTGGCCACGGCGACACCGTTGGTGCCTTCCTTCTTGGCGATGGCGATGGTCACCGCCGGCATGCCGTCGGAAACGGCCCCCGTGTCCGGATAGGCGGGGCCGGTATAGTAGTTGACCAGGCTCCTGTATTCCTCCGGAACCAGGGAGACCCTGGCCACGTCACGCAGATAGACGGGCGCACCCTGGTGGGTGCCGATCACCAGCCGGCCGACGTCGCGGGCGTTTTTCAGAAAGGCGCCGGTGTAGACGGTGAAGTGCCGGTTGCCCGATTCGCTGTAACCGGATTTGCCCTCGTTGTTGGCGGTGCGGATGGTCCGCGCGATCTGGTCCAGGGAAATGCCGTATCCGGACAGACGCTCGGGCATGACCTCCACCCGGATCTGTTCCTTGCGGCCGCCGACCAGGAAGCCCTGGCCGGTATCGGGAATGGCCTTGAGGCTTTGCAGGATCTTGGTGGCCAGGGTGCGCAGGTTGGCATCGTCCACCTCTTCGGACCACAGGGTCAGGGTCACCGTGGGTACATCGTCGATGCCCTTGGCCTTGACCAGGGGACGCTGCACGCCGGGGGTGATCAGGTGCAGGTTGGAGTTGAGCTTGTCGTGCACCTTGACCAGGGATGGGCCCATCTTCTCGCCGACCTTGAAGCGCACGGTGACGATGCCCTGCTCGCGCATGGAGGTGGAGTAGACGTGTTTCACGCCGGGTATCTCCGACATGATGATCTCCAGCGGCTCGATCGCCAGGCTGGCCACCTGTTCCACCGAGGCGCCGGGATAGGAAACGAAGATGTCGATCATCGGCACGGAAATCTGCGGGTCCTCCTGCCGGGGGGTGAGGATCAGACCCATGATGCCCATGCCCAACATGGCCAGGAACAACAGCGGCGACAGGGGCGAGTGAATGAATGCCTTGGCGGTGGCACCGGCCAGACCCAGGGCGGCCTGCCCCGGTTTGGATTTCTGTACCGGCGTATCGGGTTGCTTGTCTTCAGCCATGGGGAAACCTGTCGGGTTTCAGCAGGTACCGTCGTGGTACTCGCGGTGTGTCGGGATGCCGCGGGCGGGCCGCGAAAGGATCGGGTCAGTCGCCGAGGAGGATGGTCTCGCCGCCCCGCAGGCCGGTGAGCACGACCACTTGGCCGTTTTCCACCTCGTCACCCAGGCGCAGCAGACGCAATCTGACCTTGCCGGTCTTTTTGTCCAGCACCCGGGCCATGGGCAGACCGCCGCGTTCGAAGATGGCCGTGCGCGGAATCACCGGATAACGCTCCCCCCGGTCGCGTGTGTCCGGCATCAGGACCTCGGCGTACATGCCCGGTGTGGCTGGTGCAGTCCGCGGCAGATCGAATTTGATACGGATGGTGTGGCGGGTCGGGTCGGCAACCGGGAAGATCTGTGCGACACGGGCATCGACCACGCTGCCATCGGCATCATCGAGACGGACCGCGACCGTGTCATTGACACGCAGGCCGGAGGCCAGACGGGACGGGGCGTCCAGCTGTACCTGCAGAACGGACAGATTGGCGAATTGCAACAGTGGTGTGCCAGGCTGCACGGTGTCGCCGACGTTGACCATCTTGCGGATGATGACGCCATCGAAAGGGGCGTAACTGCGGGTATCCTTCAAACGGGCATCGATTTCCTTCAGCTTCGACTGGGCCTGGTAGAGGTTGCTGCGGGCCTGTTCCAGTTGGGTTCCGTAGCGATGCAGTTCCGCGCTACGGTCACGGCTGGAGGTGCCCCAGCCGGGCAGCATGCCCTTCATGGGGCCCATGAACTGGTCGACCATGTTCTGGTTGGAGCGCGGTGAGCGCCGTTCACGATCGAACTGTACGCTGGCGTCACGGATGGCCGCCTCGGCGCGCATGATCTCGGCCTCGATGGCCTGGCGCTGGGCGCGGAGTTCCTCGGAGTCCAGGGCTACCAGGACCGTGCCTTCACCGAAGTGGTCCCCTTCGGTTCCCGCCAGGTACTCAACCCTGCCGGGAACCTGGGCGGTGAAGGTGATATCCGTTTGCGGGATGACCGTGCCACCGACCGGTACCGTGCTGCGGACCTGACGGATTTCGACCTGCATGGTCTGATGGGCGGTTTGTGCACTTTGTCGTGCGAGCCGGTTGTCCTGGGCCGTGGCAGTGGCTGCAAGGATGAATGCCAGGCTGCCGGCCAGTCGAAGAGATGAAGTCTTGTGCACAACCCTGCCTCTGTCTATGGAACCTTTGAACAAGTACCGGGGGATGGGGGGGGGGAAGGGGTGCATCAACGTTCCCGCAAGCCACGGATTTTCATCCTTCCCCTGGTGCTCCTTCAAGGTGATAAGTTGGGATGCAGCCAGTCAGGAAGCGGTCAGATGCAAGGCGCGCGAGCGCAGGACTGGCCGTCGCCAATTCAAGCGAGCGCAACGCCGCAGATGGCCGCTTCCTGGCTGGCCCGGAGGGAGCGTCCCAGGCCGACCCAGGCGGTGTTGCCGTCCTTGACAAGGGCTGGGCCATTGCCTGCGGACGGCGCCTTGCCTGGATCGGCCTGGGACGCTCTGCATCCTAACTTATCACCTTGAAGGAGCACTAGTAGGCAATCCCCCGCAAGGGGGCTCTGATTGAGGCGCGTGGCGACTTGATCAGAGTTTCCCCCCTATGTGTCCGGAAAAACCGGGGGCGGATTGTAGCGGAAAGTAAATGAGTATAGTAGAGAATTCTAATATGGGATTAAGGCCATTTTCTTTTCATGGTTATGCCGGCGTTTGCCCCGGCGCATGCTGTCGATCAGTTGTTGTATGCGCTCTTTGCGGGCTTGCACCCGTTCCGCCAGATGGTGGTCATCGCGAATGAGGTTCAGGGCCTTGTCCAAATGGTCGATGGCCGATTGGAGATCACCGGAGAGGTAGTGGAACTCGGCCATGGCAAAGTGGGATTCCCCTTCGTGGCCGGCGGCGCGTGCCGCCTGGGCCAACAGGCGATAGGCCCTGGGAGAGTCCCGGTTGTTGCGGGTGTGGTGTTCCAGCAGGGTATAGGCGGCTTCCGCCCGGCCATTGTCCAGCAGGGTTTTTCCCTTCAGTTCGGTCAAGGTGCTGTTGCCGGGATAGATCTGTAATGCCCGGTCCAGCCGGTTCAGCGCACGGTCCGTGTTGCCGGCGGCCAGGTCGTTTTCCGCCGCGGCACCGATGAAAGTGATGCGCTCAGGGTCCTTGGCCAGCAGTTCATCGAGGATGCCGCCGGCCTCCTTGAATTTGCCGACGCGTTGCAGGGCCAGGGCGTAGCCGAAGCGTTCCGCGATCTTGGATTGGAATCGGCCGATCCGCAGGTTGCCGGCGAATTCACGCTCGGCATCGCCGGGATCCTGGTGGCTCAGCACTCGCAGCCGGGCCTTGGTCAGGTGATATTCCAAGTGGTCCTTGTGCTCGATTCCCTGGTAACGCTCCGCGCGCCCAAGGGCCTCGGCGATACGATTGGAGGATACCGGGTGGGTACGCAGGATTTCCGGCAAACGGCTCCCGTACAGTTGGCCCTGGCGGGTCAGCAGGTCGAAGAAGGTCGCCATGGCCTTGGGCTCGTAACCGGCGGCTGCCAGGGTGTGGATGCCGATACGGTCTGCCTCATATTCATGGCTGCGGGTGAAATTGAGACCGTATTGTGCCTGGCCGGCAATGGCCAGGTTGGCGGCAGCCTCACCGATCTGTCCGTACTGGGAGCCGAGCAGAATGGCCCCCATGATGGCAATGGCGCCACTCAGGCCAAGCTGATTGGCCGCTTCGAAGGTACGCGCCATGTGGCGCTGGGTGACATGCGCGATTTCATGGGCGATGACCGCGGCCAGTTCACTTTCGTTGCGGCTGGCCAGAATCAGGCCGGTGTGGATGCCGATGAAACCGCCCGGGGCGGCGAAGGCGTTGATGGCCGCATCATCTACGACGAAAAAGGTGAACGTCTGGGATGCGCCTTCACTGTACGAAACCAGCGACTGCCCGACGGATTCCACATAGCGGGTGATATCGGGGTCGTCGATGATGCGCCCGTCACGGCGCAGATCGCGCAGCAGGCCCGCACCGACCTCCCTCTCCTGCTGCGGTGACAGGATGGCGCCGGCCGAATCGCCCATGTCCGGCAGCGCAATCGCGCCACCCTCCGCCACGGCCGGTGGCGCGGTAAGGCACAAGCAACTGACCAGGAAGAGTTGTCGGGCCAGCAGGCGCAAGCCCTTGGGCGCTACGGGGGAGGGAGGCGTCACGGGGAGATACTTGGAGTGCGAAAGTTGGAATGGCCCACCTGGGTAATCCCTGGCTCGTTCAGGGGTTAACAGACTGTTGAAATTCTACTAAGGCGGCGCGATACGGCGTTGAAATCCGGCCAAAATGCTCATTTATTCCGCATAAACTGCGCTTTTTTGCCGGATTTCGCCTTGTCTCGCACTCCCCTGAGCGAATTTCAGCAGCCTGTTAAGGCTATTTCGCTGTCGGTGCGGGTGCAAGGGAAATATCCCGTTCCATCGGAATGGGATGCTGCCTATTTCAATAGGAAACCCTGATCAAGTCGCGTGGCGACTTGATCAGAGTCCCCTTGCGGGGGATTGCCTATTGGGGGAAGGATGAAAATCAATGGCTTATGGGAACGCGGGTACATCCCTTCCCCCAACCCCCCCTTTCCCCGGTACGGATATCGGAGATTCCAATACAGCAGGGCGGGTTGACTGGGTATCGCGGATCACGAAGAATATTAGGAAATTCTGATTTTATCAGTAAGGTATCGAGTGTGTTCAATATCAAAGAGATCGACAGTCAGACCCTTTCTTCCTGGATGAACGAAGGCAGAAAGATGCTGCTGCTGGATGTGCGGACCCCCAATGAGTACGCGCAGGGCATCATTGCCGGTGGCCAGCTGATGCCGCTGCATACCCTGCCCATGCGCATCCAGGACCTGCCCCGTGACATGGATGTGGTCATCTACTGCCGCACCGGGGCCCGTTCCGCCCAAGCCTGCGCGTTTCTCACTGCACAGGGATTCGACAACACCTACAATCTGCGGGGCGGCATCATGGATTGGGCCCGTTCCAATCTGCCCGTCACTTGGCCTGAAAGCACCGATGCATCCACGCTTGGGGTTGCAGGGTGACCGTAGGCTTGCGTTCCCGGGCGCGCCGCTTATAAGATTACCCTGTTTTGCTTATAGACAACTTTCCTGAATCCGTGGGTTCAGAGGGGATCAAGAGCTTGCGCTATGCGCCTCGATGAACCCACGGATTCAGGAATTTACCAACCGAGTTTGGGTTAGGAGTTCGTAATGGCCGATTTTGATCAAGAACTGGATGCCTCCGGGCTGAATTGTCCCCTGCCGATCCTGCGTGCAAAGAAGACCCTGGCGGGCATGGAAAGCGGGCAGGTCCTGCGTATCATCGCCACCGACCCCGGTTCCGTGAAGGATTTCGAGGCCTTTGCCAATCAGACTGGCAATGAGCTGATGGAATCCGGCGAAGAAGGCGGCAAGTTCGTCTTCCTCATCAAGAAGGCTTGACGGGCTGCCAGTGCAGTCACGCCTTTCCCGCTAATCCGGCAACAGATCAGGTGGCCGTATGGAAGAGAAAAAGCTAGCGATCATCGCAACCAAGGGAACGCTCGACTGGGCGTATCCTCCGTTCATCCTTGCCTCCACGGCGGCTGCCCTGGGTTATGAAACTCAGATCTTCTTTACCTTCTATGGCCTCAAGCTGGTGCAGAAGGATCTCGATCTGAAGGTCAGCTCCCTCGGCAATCCCGGCATGCCCATGCCCATGGCCATGGACAAATGGTTTCCCGTGCTGTTCCAGGCCCTTCCCGGCATGGAGAGCATGATGACCACCATGATGAAGAAGAAGATGAAGGAAAAGGGTGTCGCCAGCGTTGAGGAGCTGCGCGAACTATGTCAGGAGGCCGAAGTCAGGATGGTCGCCTGTCAGATGACCGTGGATCTGTTCGACATGGATCCAAACAGCTTCATCGACGGTCTGGAGTTCGGTGGCGCGGCATCCTTCTTCGAATTTGCAGGTGATGCCGATATCTGTCTGTATGTTTGAAGTCGCAGGATTTCGATTGATTGAAGGGGCCTCGTGAGAGGCCCTTTTTTTTGCCCGCGGCAACTTCAGGGCGTCCATGATTCAGGCACTTTCCTGAAGAAGGGGGGAGGGTGTTGTAGGTTGTCTCGAAGTTAAGCGACTGAATTTATTCGATGATTCATCTGCCCAACAAAGTGTATTAGTAAATAATAAGAATCCAATAAGTCTTTGATTCGTTGACAAATTCGGCTTCTCATGCGACCTTGCCCGCAAATTTTACAAGGCGTGCGAGCTTCGTGGTGCCCTACAAGGGTTTTCCCGAATAGTCTGCAAGTAGACAGGTATGTATCTTAGCGCGCCATTTCTACAGAAAACCAAACCTACACAAAATCAAACGATCCATTCGAGGGGGTTGAGATGTTCTCAGTTCGTAGTCTGGTTGGTGCGACCGTGTTGGCCCTGGGCCTGTCCTCCAACGCTTTCGCCGGTGTCAGCAAGGACCTGCCTTACCCGAGCGGCACACCGTCTGCCGATGAAATAGCCGCCCAGGTGTATTTCGTGAATCACCTGTATGCAGTGAAGAACTTTTCCATTGGCAGGGTCGGCAGAAAGAAGATTACCGTTCTGATCAACAAGGCCAAGGGCAAGAAGCCGACCACCAACACCCTGGAACGCTACCTCAACAATGACTACAACGATGGGGTCATCAAGGCGAAGGATCTGGCGATCTTCCGTTCGGGCAAGCTGCGCGGTACCGGTATGCTGATCGTCGATTACGTGGATGATGCCAAGAGTCAATCCTATTCCATCTGGCTGCCGGCTTTGCGCAAGATCCGCCGCTTCGCACAGCCCGCCCATGATGATGCATGGGGTGGCAGCGATTTCACCTTTGGCGATGTCACCCTGCGCAAGCCCATGCATGAAACCCACGAGTTGCTGGGAACCGAAACCTTCAACGACTGCCTGGGCGTTATCGAGCTGAAGGAGAGTGAAAAGAACAAGTACATGAAGAATCTCCACGCTCCTGCCTGTGGTCATAAGGGCAAGAAGGTGTACAAGCTGAAGAGTACCACCAAGTTCGAGAACTGGTGGTATGACTACCGGATCAGCTATGTGGATGCCAAGACCTTCGCCGATTACCGCACCGAGTATTTCAAGAACGGCGAGAAGATCAAGGTGATCGATCGTGACTGGGTTCCCCTGGGTATCGACGATCCCCGCGGGCAGGCCTGGAGGTATTGGTATGGCAAGACCTTTGCGACCGGGCATGAAACTTGGGCCGTCATCCCCGATGAGGTGGTCAAGTTCAATTCGGATCTCAAGCCGTCGCTCTGGACCGAAAAGACGCTGCGCAAGATCAAGCGCTAAGGGATAAGGATCGTTGCCCGCAATCCGCAGCGATCCTTGTTCCACAAGATGTCTACACAACACATAACATATAAAGAAGCACTGGGGTTGTAGTGATGACCAAGAAAACTCTTCTCTGCCAGGCGGTGGCCTTGGCGGTGGCCTCTGCCGGGGCCGGGACTGCCAGCGCGGAATGGGACTATTCCGGCTATCTGAAGAACGAAACAGCCGTGTTCGCGTCCGGGGGTGAAACCATCGGCGCCAGGACCTCGCGCCGCGACACGGGCAAGGGGCACAACGGCGGCGACGTGATGAAATCCGAAATCACCGCCCGCGCCTTCATCAATGGGGATGTGGGCGAGGAGAGCAGCGTGCACGCCGAACTCCAGCTTTCCGCCGATCCGCTGGCGGTTTCCTCGAACGGCAACTATTGGCAGGAGCCGAAAGACGGCACGCAGCAGGAATTCCTGCGGGAACTGTACTTCGACACCCGCATCGGCGACACGGATTTCCGTATTGGCAAGCAGCAGGTCGTGTGGGGTACTGCGGACGGTATCAAACTGCTGGATATCATCAATCCTACCGATTACCGTGAATTCGCCCAGAACACCATGGAGGATTCGCGCATTCCCGTGTGGATGGTCAATGCCGACATGCCCGTGGGTGATACGGGCTCTTTGCAGTTCATCGTCTCCATGCCGGAAGAGAACAAGATTCCCGGCCTGCGGGACGGGGGCGACCGAGGCCATCCCTTCCTCATGAAGGGCGTCGATACCATCACCGGGCCGGTGAATGGCTTTATGAATATTGCTCCCGCCATGGGGCAGGTTTCACGGTTCTTCCA